>NZ_CP129238.1:3333447-3644596 GCF_030413595.1 Planococcus liqunii
TGCGTTTAAGGAAGATATTCCCCAAATCCCATTAACAAAACCACCGTTTACAAGTAAACAGCAAACGCCTCGTAGCCAAAATAAACGGAAAGCAGCGAGAGTGCGGCGAATACGAAATATTCGGCGGTTCCTCCTGTTGTGGCCGTTATCGGAAAGCGTACATTGAGTTTAAAAGGAAACAATAATTTAATCCCTCTTTTGGTTGCCATATCCAGGATAAAATGGCTCGCCATCCCTACCAAAACACCGGCAATCGCCGCTTCGTGGAGCGGCGTAGCGTTCAATAATGCTCCAATAAGTAATAGGAACAGCAAGCTATGGGTGAACGTCCGGTGCCCGAACAAGGTATTGATGATTTTCGATAGGACCGGAAGCGCCCGTCCGATTTTGCTGCCGCCGTGGCAAATGTCTGGAAGGATGGCGCCGACCACTCCCGCACTTAATAAAATAACGGGATCATAATTGGTGATTTGAGCAAAAGCAAGACTTGCTGCGATACCGCCTGTGATGTGAGTTTTTCCTGTCATGCGAATTGAGCTCCTTTTTTATTGTTCTCTTTTTTATTATACGCAAAATGGGGTATGGTGTTGGTAGAGAATTTATACTAAAGGAGTCGAGGGAATGGGAATTCATAAATTTTTTACTTCGTTGAACGATTTGGAGCGGATCATCCGTGCTCCGGGAAGATTTAAATTTGAAGAACACAATGTGGCGGCCCACTCCTGGAAAGTCAGCCAATATGCATTGTTCTTTGCAACGATTGAAGAACGGGCCGGAGAAACCATCGATTGGAAGTCATTATATGAAAAAACCATCAACCATGACTTTGCAGAAGTTTTTATCGGAGACATTAAAACACCGGTCAAGCATTCCTCGCCGGAACTGAAAGAAATGATTGCCAAAGTCGAAGAAGGCATGATGGAAAAATTCATCATCCGGGAAATTCCTGAAGAATTTCAGGAAGTCTTTTTTGACCGGATGAAAGAAGGAAAAGATGCCACAATCGAAGGCCGCCTGCTGGAAATGGCGGATAAACTGGATCAGTTTTACGAGTCTTTTGCTGAATTGAAACGGGGCAACGCTGACAAGGAATTTGTCGCCATGTACCGGATTGCGCTGAAAAAACTGCTTGCCATTCCGCTAAAAGCAAGCGTCACCTACTTCCGGGAAGTGATGCTTGATGACGTCATCAATGAAGACACCATCATTGATATCAAGGAAATCACACGCGCTGTACTTGAAGACTGACAAGAGTTGCCTGTAGGTTTTCACTTTAATTTATGGTAAATTTAAAGGTATATAAAATAACCCGGAGGTGAATCCCTTATTTAAGGGAATTTATTGGACCCCATACTTTTAGTGAATTTAGCTTTACTTGTCTTATTAATCGCGTTAACCGCCTTTTTCGTCGGCGCAGAATTTGCCGTTGTCAAAGTACGCATGTCGCGCATCGAACAGCTGATTGAAGAAGGAAATAAAAAAGCCGTTCTTGTAAAGAAAGTGGTCAGCGATCTCGATTATTATTTATCGGCTTGCCAGCTTGGCATAACGGTAACGGCCCTTGGCCTTGGGTGGCTCGGAGAACCGACAGTCGAACGCCTGCTGCATCCTTTATTTGAACTTCTCGGCGTCCCGGACTCCGTTTCGTTGATCATTTCGTTTGTGCTGGCATTTTCACTTGTGACATTCCTGCACGTAGTGGTCGGTGAAATGGCGCCAAAATCATTGGCGCTGCAGTTTGCAGAACGCATGACGCTGCTTTTGGCACCGCCGCTTTACTGGTTCGGCAAAATCATGGCACCGTTCATTTTCCTGCTGAATGGTTCGGCTCGTGTATTCCTTCGGGTTTTCGGCGTGCAGCCAATCAAGGATGAGCAAGCCCATTCGGAAGAAGAACTGAAAATCATCATGGCCCAAAGTTTTCAAAGCGGCGAAATCAATCAGACCGAATTGTCCTATATGCAGAACATTTTTGCTTTTGATGAGCGAAGCGCCAAAGATGTCATGGTGCCCCGTACGCAAATTATCGCGTTCCCGCAGGATTTGAGCAGCGAGGAATTGCTGACAGAGCTTCGCGAACATCGTTATACCCGCTATCCGATAGCGAATGACGGCGATAAGGACGATTTGATCGGATTTATCAATGCCAAGGAAATTTTGACCCATTATGCAGTGAACGGTGAGGTCAATATGGCTGATTTTATCCACGAGCTTCCCTATTTCCATGAAACCACGCCGCTTCAGACGGCTCTCATGAAAATGCAGAAGGACCGGACACACATCGCCTTAGTCATTGATGAGTATGGCGGCACATCCGGTATTATTACGATGGAAGACATCCTGGAAGAAATTGTCGGAGAAATCCGCGATGAATTTGACGATGAAGAAGAAGCTGAGATTATTAAAGAAAGCGAGAACCGCTATTTGATAGCGGGCCGTGTCCTATTGAAGGACTTGGAAGAGCGCTTCAATATGGAGTTTGAAGACAGCGACGATATCGACACGATTGCCGGCTGGATCCAGCATCAGCTGATCGAGGCTGAAACTGGCGATATTGTGGAAAAAGAAGGATATCGCTGGTCGATTATCGATATGGAAAACCATCACATTTTAAAAGTGGCTGTTGATATTTTTAAAGGCTGATCACAAGAGGCTTTCCCATGTGGAAAGTCTCTTTTTCTGTTTATATCATCCAGTTCCTTTCACTGGCAATTGACCCTTCCCTATCCTTTCTATAGAATAAGAACAAATGTTCCTATCAAAGAAAAAGGAGGGCTATTTATGAAACTGAATAAACATCTATCGGTCAAAGGCCAAATCAAGGACCGTGGGCGCATCAAATGGACCGCAATGATGCTGACAGAGCATGTGGACATGCTAAAAAAATGGCAGGAAGAAGACCGCTACAACAGCCGCCCGGTATTGGACGAGTTTGATTTGGAAGCGATTTTCGAGGAGATTCAACTGGCTTACAAGCGGCAATGCGACGTTGAAATCCAGATCTGGCGGGATGGCTCCGAAAAATTCACCGGTTTGATTACAACTGTTGATCTGCATCTGCAGAAACTTCATCTCGATACCGGGCTTCATACACAAAAGCTGTCTTTTGGCGAAATTATAGGAGCAAAAACATTGGAATAAAGAACAAAACGAAGCGGCATGGCAATTTGCATGTCCGCTTCTTTCCGTTTTTAGGATTAAAGCTTGCCGTTACGGGGCATATAAAAGATAAGCAACATTAACTAAGGAGGTTGGATTTATGAGCAAAGCAATGGGTGTCGCCAAAGATGTAGCCGGCGAAATCAAAAAAGACAGAGCCACGACATTGGCTGCTGCGCAAGCTTATTATTATTTATTAGCCATTGTTCCATTATTGATCTTACTACTAGCAATTTTACCTTATCTACAGCTTGATCCAAATCGGGTTATGGACTTCATTGCCACAGTTCTCCCAGGAGAAGTGGCTACCACGTTCCAAGATACCATTGTCAGCGTGGTCACGACCCCATCAGGCGGTTTGTTGACATTCGGTATTTTGGGGACTCTCTGGTCTGCCTCCAATGCCATGACGGCTTTTATCGAAGCTACTAACCAGGCATACGATGTAGAGGAGACGCGTTCATTCATCAAACTGAAAGGCATGGCAATTCTTTTAACGCTGTTTATGCTAGTAGCGGTAATCATCGCTTTGGTTCTTCCGATATTCGGCGGCGCCATTATTGATATGATCAGTTCATTCTTGAACTTGCCTCAGCAGACGGAAATCATTTTCCAAGTGCTGCGCTGGGTCATTTCCATTGCTGTAATGAGCTTAGTATTGGCGTTCCTTTATAAATTTGCGCCAAACAAACATTTCCCGTTCAAAGAAGTAATTATCGGAGCGGTGATTGCTACAGTGCTATGGCAAGTCGTGTCACTCGGCTTCTCGTTTTACGTATCAAACTTCGGCAGCTATTCTGCTACTTATGGCAGCCTTGGCGGTTTGATCGTCCTGATGCTATGGTTTTTCCTAACCGGCTTAATTTTAGTAATCGGCGCAGAAATCAATGCCGTCTTGCATAAACGCAAACATACGAAAAATGCACCGGCTCAAGTATACGAAGAATAAGAAAAAACCAGCGCACTGACAAATGTCAGCGTGCTGGTTTTATTTTTGGGCCATAACCATCCACTCATCGATCACAAACGTCCGGACTTCCCCGTTTTCGACATCAATTTGAAAATATTCCTGCACAGCTGCATCCGCTCCCAGCAAATGCTTTTCCACTCGCCGGACCTGCTCTTCGCTTTCAGCCGTCCTTCTTACCCACGCTGGGTACTGGAAAGTCTTTTTGCGGTCGAGCGATTGGATTTCCTTTAAATTATTCTCCTGAAGCAATTGGCGCCATTCATTTTTCGATAAGCAGCGTGCGTGGCTCGTGTCCCGCAGCTTTTCCGTGGCATTCATAAATAACGCCCATTCGTTTTCTTCAGGTGCGACATTATCTATTAAAATAAACTTGCCGCCTGTTTTCAGAACGCGTGCTGTTTCCCGGATAAATTTTTCCGGATGCGGAAAATGGTGCGGGGCAATCCGGCAAACGGCCGCATCAAAGCTTTCCGGCAAAAAAGGCAACGATTCGGCATCAGCTATGACGTAAAGGATATTGTCATATTCTTCTTTGAGATGCCTCGCTGTATTTTCCAGCATGGCTTCTGTCAAATCTGTTGAAATGACGGTGCCAGCATGCGGGGCAAGCGCCTTTGACACGTGCCCGCCGCCCGTTGCGATGTCTAAAACAACCCACGTCTTTTGGGGTTCAAGCCATTCAGCCAAAAGCGGAAGGTCATCGCCTTTTGCATGGATGTCGCTGGTGACGTATTTATCTGCGTTTTTGCCAAATACCGACTTCACTTTTTCTTTCAAATGCTCCTCCATCATCCATCGCTCCTTGTCTTAGCCCTGGCCGGTGCTCCAGGAAATTCCGGTACGCAAAGCCGGCGACTTCGTCTTCCGAATAATGCTTTTGCAGCTCATTGATCAGATTCTGGAATTTCGAGGCATTCTCCAAATCATGAATATGGGAAACGATGCCGTCAAAATCCGAACCGATGCCGATATGTTTCATTCCTCCAAGCCCGCAGAAGTGGTCGATGTGCTTGATCAAATCCGAAATCTCTACCCGGGATGTATCTTCTTTAATAAAGTCAAGGCAAAATACCACATCAATCAAGCCATTCTTCGCAAACATCGCTTTCGCCTGTTCATCGTCAAGGTTGCGTGGATGATCGCGAAGCGCCCGCGCATTGGAATGGCTCGCCATCGGGTAATCTGCCAGTTCCATGACTTCCCAGAAGCCTTTTACCGACAAATGCGAAACGTCCGTGAAAACCCTATGCTCATTGTTGAGCTGCACCACTTCTTTGCCGAGCAGCGTCAAGCCGCCTCCGCGCGGCTCTCCGGCGCCGTCTGCACACAGATTGGCGTTGTTCCAAGTCAAACCGATGGACAAGACACCGAGACGGTATAATTGGCGCAGCTTCATCAAATCATTGCCGAAGGCATCTGCGCCTTCCAGTGTAAGGACGGCGCCGATTTCATCGTCTTTCAAGCGGTCGATGTCTTCCCATTTTTTGATGTGTTTCATGGACGGGTTTTTCCCAAGCACTTCTGTATAGAACAAATCCACTTGTTCGAGTGCATGCTGCCATTTTTCCTCTGACGGCACATCCGGATACAGGAAGATGGCGAAAAACTGCACTTTCACCCCGCCTGCCTGAAGACGCTTGAAATTCGTATCCAGTACTTCCGAATCGGTGAAATGGAGCGGTTCCTGTTGAAAGAACCTGCCTCTTTTGGCTAATTGCAATTTTAATAGGGCATCGCAATGGGTATCGATGATATGCATTTATTCATCTCCTTCTTCTGTACACGCCTCAATGAACCCTTTGAAGATGTTTTTGGAAGCTTCATCCGCGGCGATAGCCATATTTTCAGGATGCCATTGAAGGCCCAGGACAAAATGATGTTCCTTGCTTTCAATCGCTTCCACTACCCCATCGCTCGCTGTTCCGCTAATCACGAAAGGCTCCGGCACATTTCGGTTTGCCTGATGATGCCGGCTGTTGACTCTCAATTTTTCAGTGCCCGTCAAACGGTGAAGCAGCGATCCTTCCGCTACATGGACAAAGTGGCTGCCATGCTCGACAGGCGACTGCTGCTGGTGCTGCAGCAAAGCCCCTTCTTTTTGCGCAGCAATATCCTGATACATGTCTCCGCCTATAGCTACATTTAAAATCTGCGCTCCGCGGCACACCCCTAAAATCGGTTTGCCGAGTTCCAGGACTTTCTGGATCAATGCCAGCTCAAACGCATCCCGGGATGGAATGATCGTTCCGAGATTTGGATGCGGCTCTTCCCCAAAAAGCGTCGGGTCGACGTCGTAGCCGCCCGCTGCAAACAGCCCGTCAATCCGCTCTGCGATCTGGTCGATGTCGCTGTCCTGCAGCAAATGCGGCAGCATTATTGGCAGTCCGCCTGCCTGCAGAAGCGCGTCTGTATCCGCTTGCTGAATATGGTATTTTGCTTTTCCTAATTCTTTTGATGACGTCACACCGATGATTGGTTTCATATGTATTGCCCCCCAGAAGTATTTATCCGAATATATTAAACATACAGAAAAAACGAATGAATTGCTAGATGGAGAGAAGGAATAATTCATGTAAGACGCTCTTCTGCAAATACCAAAACCCCGAAAAGAACTTACTCTTCGGGGTCTGCTCTTTTATTCGCCTTCGTATTCCGCGATTGCCGTTGCAATTGCATCTTCAATCGGCGTCACGGTCGTTAAATCGTTGTTGATGACAATCGAAAAGATCAGTTTTTCCCCGTCTTTTGTGTCAGCGTAGCCGGACAAGGAAGACACAGCAGTCAAGCTGCCCGTTTTAGCTGTGACATTGCCGGTTGCCGCTCCTGTCTTCATCCGGTTTCGGAGTGTTCCGCCTACCATGCGGTCTGCTGCACCCGCTACAGGAAGCGACGTGAGGAACGTATCGTACCAGCCTTTGCCTTGCGCTGCATAAAGAAGCTGCGAGATTTCATTGGCGGGGACCAGGTTTACATGCGACATCCCGGAAGCATCGCGCAATTGAATCGTGTCCGTATTGACGCCAAGATCAGCCGCTACCCCTTCCATGACTTCAATTCCTGCATCCCAGCTGCCTTCACCGGATACAACCCGCCCCATTTCTTTTGCCAGAATTTCTCCGTGCCCGTTATTGCTCAGTTTCATGAACGGAATGAAAAGCTCACGCAGCGGCATCGATTTCCGTTCCGCAAGCAAGGTGCTCCCTTCAGGCGTTTTGCCCATAGCCATTTTATGTTTGCCGATCAACTGGATGCCTTCAGCCAACAAAGCGTTTTCAAACAAATCCAAGGCATAACCGGACGGCTCCCATACCGCAATCCATTCGCGTGTGCGCGATCCTTCAAGCGGCATTTCCCCTTCGATGATGATGTCATTGCTGCCGTGCTCACGTGTAATGGAGACAGTTTTTTTCTGCCCTGCTGCTACAGTCGTTGTTTTGTTGATGATGTTGACGTAATCGGTATACGGCGAAAGCGTCACTTTTGTTTCGCTGCCTGCCCGATCTCCCGGATTAACTTCCACAATGACTGACCCAGCGTCATAGTCATCATTCGGCGAAGCCGTCAATGCCGAAACTTGTCCGCCGTAATAATAAATCTCGTCTTTCCATGTCAGGTCTTCAGACAGGCGCTCATTGTCGTACCAGGTGTCGTCACCGATTAAATCGCCTTTCACTTTCTGGATGCCCTGGCTTTTCAATTCTGCAGCAAACTGCTCAAAATCTTCCTGCAGCAAGGTTGGATCCCCTTTGCCTTTCAAATACAAATTCCCCTGCAGGACTTTCCCCGACAGCTTTCCATCAGTAAGCACTTCTGTGCTGAATTGATAATCCTCGCCCAATGTCTCAAGGGCCGCTGTGCTGCTGAACAACTTGGTATTGGAAGCCGGTTTCAACCGGACATCTCCGAAATGATCGTAAATCACTTCGCCCGAATCCGCTTTCCGTATGCTGACGCCAGCCAGTGCTCCGTTCAATCGCTTGTCCTGTAAAATTTGATTTACTTGATTGGCCAGTCCCGCATATTCTTCATCCGCTCCAGCCGACTGGTTCACCTGTCCCCATTGCACCGGTGAAAAAGCCAATACCGCCGCTAAAAACAACAGAACTCCCCACTTCCAAGACCGCTTCTTCTCCACTGTTCCATCTCCCCTAATTGTGTGATAACAGAAGCGTATCATAAGAAGAAAAAGAATATTCCGATTTTTAAGTAAATGAATCTATAAACATAGTAATTTCTATAACATATGATAAAATTATCCATTTATTAATAAAAAAATTTAAGCTGCTCCAATAAAAAAGAAGTTGCACCAAAAGTAATTTGGGGCAACTCCTTTGCGACAAAGCTAGCGCCGGGACTGGGATATGAAGGAGCAAGAGTACTCTCCAACACTCCATTAGAAGCAAAGACTTTCTTATACTTTTTGTCCGACGACTAAATCGGCCTTTCGCCTTTCAATAATCTCTGAAAAGTATTCCACTTGTTTTTGGATTCGCTGTTCCACGTCTTGGTCGATAATCGGCTTTGCCGGATTTGTTTTATCGATTTGGCTGTCCACCAGATAAACGCCTTTTAGGTTTTGCCCTTTTAATGTCGCAAGCAAAGGTTTTAAGGTATATTCAAGCGCCAATAGATGGGCAGAACTTCCGCCTGTCATGAGCGGCAATACCGGTGTATCCTGCAAGACATCCTGCGGCAACAGGTCGATCAACGCTTTTAAGACACCGGAATAAGCGGCCTTATACACCGGAGAGCCTACAATCACGCCTTTTGCGCCGTGGATCAGTGTACTGATCTCTGCGATGGCGTTGCTGTCATATTTCCCTAAAAATAAATCTTCCTGCGGCACATCTCTAACGGATATATGGCTGACCGAAAAGCCGACTTCTTTCAGCAGCTCTCCTAAATGCTTTAATACTAGCTCCGATCGTGAAACCTCAGAAGGGCTTCCTGACAAAATTACGATATCGCTCATTGCACTCTCCCTTTCTTTTTTGAACTATGTACCACTCGTTTCAAGGAGACAAAAAAGCCTTCTTTCCTCGTAAAAGAGAAAAGAAGGCTTTTGATCCGCCCTGTTCTTATCTCTCAAGAATGAATTCTTGCTGGAGTTAGCACCTTCCTGACAAATGTCAGAGGTTGCTGAAGCGTCAACGGGCCAGTCCCTCGGCTTCTCTGGATAAGGTTATGAATTTAATGTCTATCTTAGTACTCGGATTTAGATTTGTCAATAAGACGATTGGCTTTTCTGAATCTTGCGTAAAGAACTAAGCCCACTGCCCCGGTTGCTGACACTGCTCCGTATACATAAAGCTGATGGTCACTGTAGAGAGATTGGAATACTTCATAATTGCCGTTCACATAAGCACCGATGCAAAGCATGGCCAAACACCAAGAATAGATGCCCGTAAAAGTCAGCAGCAAATATTGGACAATTCCTATCTTGCTCATGCCGGCGACGTACGAAATATAATTCCCGATTCCGAATGGCCGTGACAGCGCAATGCTCCAGATTCCATAACGCCGGAACAAATCAGATGCTCTCTGCCGGCCTTTCGTGAAGCCCTTCGGCAATAACGCATGCATTTTTTTGCCGAGAAAGTAAGGAATCAGACTGGCTGCACTGTATGTCGCTGCTAAAGCGATTGACAAAAGCGCCGCTTCTCCGAAATTGAGATTCAATAATCCTCCATAAGCAATAACGAGTACCACCCCGGGAAAAGGAAGTGAAGAACCTTCAAGAAACATAGCCGCAAGCAATCCGGACAGCCCCAGACTCTCAAGAAACGCCAGCAATTGCTCTACCAACATAGCCACTCTCCTTTCCTCAGCTAATCAGCATCTGTTCAATGGCATTCGTTATTTTATGAGGAGAGGTGTATAAAAGCGATTGTTTGTGTTTTTGAACAGCCGCTTGATGGCGCTTGATTTGTTTGGTGTCTTCCAGGGTTCTCGCAATAAATTCCAGCAAATTTCCACTACTCGGCAAAGTAAATGCCAGATTCTGTTCCATTAAATAACGGAGATTGATTTCTTCCTGCCCCGGAAGCGGAGCAGATACGAAAATTGGCAGCTCTTTTTCCAGCGCTTCACTGATCGTCACACCGCCCGGCTTTGTGACGAGCACGTCCACTTCGTTGTAAAGCCGGTTCATTTCTTCTTTGGAGGAAATATACGCCAATGGTTTAATAGCCGGATTGTTTAATGCAGTAAGCTGTTTAAAAAGACGCTTGTTGGTGCCGCAAAGCACCCGGATTTCCCATTTGCTGCTGTCGATTCCTTCTTTCAGCTGCCCGATGATGTTAGACAATCCCGTGCTTCCTCCTGACACCAAAACGGATACCGTTTGAGACTCTTTTCTTCTTTTGCCTTCCCGGAATCGCTCGCTGACCGGAATGCCTGTAACAAATATGCGCTCTCTTGGAATTTGATATTCCTGTTGGAGCTTGTCTTTCATCGCTTTGGTTGCTGCAAAATGAAATTCAATCCGGCTTCTGCCCCATACATCGTTGATAAAAAAATCTGTGTAGATATTCAAACATGGAACTGGACACCTTCCGCTTTCTTTTAGTTTATTGATGAAGAAGGAAGGAAACCCGTGCGTACAGACAATCAGATCCGGTTTTTCTTTTGAGATAATTGTTTCTACTTTTTTCATGAACAGCCACTCAAAATATTTTGCAGAATGCTTTTCCTTTGAGCGAAAAGCAAATTGCCGGTAAATCCAGCCATAAGAATGAGGCGACCGTCGAATCCACTGCAAATAAGCTTTCACTGTCACCATTTCGGCTTTGGCATTCCATTCGCTCAACAGGTCCACTTTTTTGCATTCTACTTCAAAAGAATCGCCCGCTACGTATTCAGAGAAAGCAGCGGCAACTTGGTGATGACCGGACGGCATACTGTTTAGAAGCGGAAAAATCAGGATTTTCTTCATGCTAAAGCACCTCCGCTAAACATTTCTCTTCTTGCAAAGACAGATGGACCTTTTCGAAAAAAGGGTAATCCTCCATTGCACCCCGATACAATAAGTCAAATTGTTCTGCATCGAATAAATCGCTTGGCATCGTCAGGGAAGACGGTTTTGTTGAAACTTGGATGCCGCCGTATTGCAGAACTTCTGAGACAAATTGAGAACAGAAAAAAGCTTTTTCCCGTTCAAAGGCTTTCTGAAGTGCTATAGCGAACAAGCCAGCCAAATTATACTTATACTGCTCATGGCGCTGCTCCATTTTATGGATAAACACCCGCATGGCCGCATAGCCCTCCTCGGATACCTGACATTTGAATATTGCACAATGCGCACGTTGAAATAATGCTCCATGCAAATCTTCTTTGACGAAACCTCCACTGAATGCTTTGTTCGCACTTTTCCTGCCAAAACTGTACACTTCATTCAGTTCCCGGTTGAATGACAGCGATACATGGCTGTATGGATGCCGTGTATACAGTTTGATCATTTTTGACAGCGGAGTCTTCGTATCGGTAAACACCATATAGACCTCCATTGTTTCATCTCCTCACCAGCCGTCTCTTGCAGCCCTGCGTTTTTACTTGTCTTTATTGTAGCCGGGCGCAAAAACTGAGACATCAGGCGCAGGACTTTTTATTGATAAGACTTGAGGTGTAGAAGATTCTAAGCCATTTAATTGTTGAAAACCGGGATTGCGACACAATTGGTTATAATATCGGCAAAATTAGGCATAAAAAAGAGAGGTGCAAATTCTGCACCTCTCTTTTCAGCCTTCCCACTGGATGTCAGTCGAATGGACAAGCCGCTCCCCTACGAAAATGCGGCATTGCACTTTAAAAAGACGCCAGCCGATCGACACTTTGATGTCTTCTGTTTCGCCTTCCTCATTCTTCACTTTGCCAAACAGCCTTGAACTCAAATGGAAACCGAGATGTTCATCCTGCAATACCCCATCGACAAAAAGCTTTTCTCCCGCCACCGTTTTCTCCACCTGAATCGTGTGCATCCCGTACTTCAGCTTCCAGACATCTCTCATTCCATCGCCTCCTGCACTAAACTATTGAAGATAGTATAGCAGAAAAAGAGCCGTGCAAAATATTTGCACGACTCTTTTCCATTGAAGCTAGCGATGCAGATCCAATACACCTGCATCGAGCTTCTATACTATTGTTTAATCAATTCCAATTCAACCGGAATCGATGCTTCCACTTCTTCGCCGTCCAATGATTTCACAGCGGCTTCAACTGCCGTCTGGCCGATCAATTCAGGTTTTTGAGCGACCGTTCCAGCCAAGCGCCCTTCTTCCACTGCTTTCACAGCATCATCTGTTGCATCGAATCCAACCACTGTAATCTCTTTTCCAGCGGCTTCGATTGCTTCAAGAGCACCCAATGCCATTTCGTCGTTGTGTGCGAACACTCCCTTAATGTCAGGGTTTCCTTGCAGGATGTTTTCCATAACCGTCAAGCCTTCAGCACGGTCAAAATTAGCTGTTTGCTTTGCTGCAACTTCTAAGCTTTCTGCAGCCACTTTGTTAAAGCCTTCTCCGCGTTCACGTGCCGCTGAAGCTCCTGGAACACCTTCCAGTTCAGCTACTTGTGCGCCGTCGCCAACAAGTTCAAGCAAGTATTCCCCAGCCATTTCCCCGCCGGCAACGTTATCGGATGCAATGTGGGAAACCACTTCGCCGCCTGCTGCACTGCGGTCAACTGTGATGACCGGGATGTTTGCTGAGTTTGCAGATTCAACTGCTGCTGTAACTGCTTCAGAATCCACCGGGTTGATCATAATCAGGTCTACGCCTTGTTGGATCAAATCTTCTACATCACTTGCTTGTTTTGCTGCATCGTCCTGTGCATCAACTACAGAAATTGTTGCACCAAGTTCCTTCGCTTTTGCTTCTGCTCCTTCGCTTAATGTAACGAAGAATGGGTTATTCAAGGTAGAAACAGAGAAACCGATTTTGTAATCGCCGCCGGAATCAGAGCCACTTCCTGCATCTTCTGATTCCGAACCTGGTGCTTCCATTGAACAAGCTGCCAAAATCATCATTGCGATCAATACCAATAGTAAGAACGTTTTTTTCATTTTCCAACACCCCTTATGCTGTTTTTTTACGGTCCAAGAGAACCGCTAGTAATATGACTGCACCTTTAACCACTTGCTGGAAAAAGGATGAAACCCCAATTAAGTTCAAACCGTTATTCAAAACTCCGATAATCAGTGCGCCGATCAAAGTGCCGACAATCCAGCCACGGCCCCCAGTCAAGCTGGTGCCGCCCAGAACAACTGCTGCAATCGCATCCAACTCGAACATTTCCCCGGCAGTCGGCTGCGCTGAATTCAATCGTGAAGTCAAAATCAATGAAGCAAGCCCCGCCAGCAATCCGACCAGTGCATAAACGTAGATCTTTACGCGATCGGCATTGATGCCGGAAAGAATAGACGCTTCTTCATTGCCGCCTACCGCAAAGACGCGGCGGCCGAACGTTGTCTTTTTCAAGATGAAGTACAAAATTGCGAAACTGATCAGCATCGTGACAACTGGAATTGGAATCCCGAGGAAATAGCCTTTTCCAAGCATCTGGAAAGCCATATTATCTCCAAGTCCGGAAATCGGACGGCCTTCCGTGTAAACGAGCGTCAGTCCACGGTAAATGGTCATCGTCGCAAGTGTAGCAATAAATGGCGCCACTTTCCCTTTGGCAATGATAATTCCGTTAATCGCCCCCAGCACTGCACCCAGCAACAATCCGATCAGCATCGCCAGAATCGGATCCATGCCGCTTGCCATCATGCCGGCTGTAACCGCTCCGGTAAGGGCTAAAATCGACCCGACCGACAAGTCGATTCCTCCGGTTAAAATAACAAACGTCATCCCGAATGCGATCAAGGCATTCATTGAAACTTGCCGCAAAACGTTCAGTAAGTTGCTCGTAGCCAGAAATCTTGGCTCTAAAATGGAAATAATAAGAATGATAAGAATCAGCCCGATAAACGGAGCAATTTTTTGTATGATTGACTGGTTAGCTGTTTTCAACTGCAAGTTTTCCACCTCCTGTAGCAAAATGCATAATTCGTTCCTGTGTCATTTCCTGTTTTGGCAAGTCAGCCGTCACTTTTCCTTCATGCATGACGATGACCCGGTCCGCCATTCCGATCACTTCCGGCAATTCAGACGAAATCATTAAAATCGCCACGCCGCGTTCTGCCAGTTCATTGATGATCGAGTAAATCTCTTTTTTCGCCCCCACATCCACTCCGCGGGTCGGTTCATCCAAAATCAGCAGTTCCGGCTCAATGCCGAGCCATTTGGCGATAACCACTTTCTGCTGGTTTCCGCCGCTCAGGGATTTTGCGGTTTGGGTTGGTCCGGATGTGCGAATGCCCAGACGCTTAACCATCCCCTCGTAAAGCGAGCGCTCTTTGTCTTTGGAAATCAAGCCATTTTTCGAAATCGAAGAAAAATTGGTCATGCTGACATTTTCTTCTACAGTGAAATCGACAATCAGCCCTTCGGATTTGCGGTCTTCGGTTACATAGCCGATGCCCAATTCCTTCGCTGTTTTCGGGTTGGCGATTTTTACTTCCCGCCCGTCCAATAGGACCGTCCCTGAATCCGCTTTCTTATAGCCGAACAAGGATTGGGCTACTTCGGTACGCCCTGCCCCCATGAGCCCGGCAATCGAAAGCACTTCGCCTTTGCGGATTTCAAATGAGACGTCTTCGAAACAGTCTTTCCGCGACAAGCCTTTGACCGCCAATTTAACATCTCCGATTTGTGCATTGCGCTCAGGAAAACGTTCACCCAGTTCGCGCCCTACCATCATCTGGACAATTTCTTCAAAAGATGTTTCTTTGATGTTCCGGTCTCCGACGTATTGTCCGTCCCGCAAGATTGTAATGCGGTCGCATAAAGCAAAAATCTCTTCCATGCGGTGAGAGATGTAGATGAACGAAACGCCTTTGCTTTGCAAGCCTCGCACGGTCTCAAACAAGGTATCAATTTCCCGGTCTGTCAAAGCTGCTGTCGGTTCATCCATGACAATCACTTCCGCATTGGCGGACAAGGCCTTTGCAATTTCCACAATCTGCTGCTGGCCAACCGACAGTGTGCTTGCCGGCTGGGATGGATCGACATTCAAGCCGAGTTCTGCCAATGCCTGACGCGTCTTTTCGCGCATCGTTCTTGTTTTGAGGATTCCGCTGCGCCCGAATGTTTCTTCTTTTCCAAGAAACAGGTTATCGGTGATCGATAAATGCGGCAGGATGTTCAATTCCTGATGAATAACCGCAATTCCCGCTTCTTCCGCTTGTTTGGGCGAAGTGAACTCCACTTCCTGCCCTTTTACTTTAATCGTTCCGCTGTCACGCGAATAAATGCCGGTCAGTATTTTCATCATGGTGGACTTTCCGGCGCCATTCTCGCCCATCAAGGCGTGAATTTCCCCTTTTTCTAAGGAAAACTGGACATCTTTCAGCACTTGGTTTCCACTAAATGATTTTGATATATTGGTCATTTGGATCATGGTGGTTCACCTCCCAGTTAAAAAATCACGCCAGAACGAAGGACGATATTTGCATAAGGTGTCGCTTCTCCTGTACGGATAATCAGTTTCGCTTGTTTGCTTTGTTCTTTTAATTCTTCGTGCGATATATAATCTGCTTTAAGCTGCGCCAGAACTTTCTTTTCCACTTCCGGATTGCCCTCGGTTATTTCCCGGGCAATGAAAGCCGCTTCCGCTTGGAAATCTTCCAGAACGGCCTCGAGAACCGTTAAGAACGGAGGCTCGCCGATGCGATAGGACAAATCGATGCATGGCACGCCTTTTGGAATCGGCAAACCGCAGTCTCCGATGACCAGTAAATCGGTATGGCCGAATGAGGCAAGCGAAGCTGCGATATCCCGGTTGATCATCCCCAGTTTTTTCATAGCTCTCTTCCTCCTAAACGCGCCAATACTTCTTGCCGCTTCGGCATGCCGCCTTGGGCTCCGAATTTCTCCACCGATAAGGAAGCTGCCGCATTAGCAAAGCGGACAGCTTCTTCAAATGGCATGCTTTCCGCTAGTGCAACACCGAGCGCTCCATTAAAGGTGTCGCCTGCACCCGTCGTATCGACCGCTTCTGTAGCAAACCCTTCAACGGTCACATGGCGGGATCCATCAAAATAACGGGCGCCTTTTTGGCCGATTGTGACAACCAGCCGATTCGGGTACTGTTCAAGCGCCGCTTCCCAGTCTTGCCCGAACATTTCCTCTGCTTCGGTTTCATTCGGTGTTAAATACGTCGCATAAGGGAGGAATTCGTCTGTAAAACCTGTGGCCGGAGCCGGATTCAAAATTGTCGGAACTCCGTGCTGATGACAGATTTCCAAAGTGCGCTGAATGACCGGAATCGGTATTTCAAGTTGCATGATCACCATTTGGCTGTTCGCCAGCTGGGTTTCAAACGCTTCCATTTCCACCGCTGTCAGTTGATGGTTTGCACCCGGCACGACGATGATCCGGTTGTCGCCTTCAGACAGCAAAATGTTGGCAATGCCGCTTGTGCCTTCAACCCGTTTCACGTTATTTACCTGAATGGATTCAGCCTTTAAGCCCGCCAGCAGTTCGTCTCCGAAAGCATCTGTCCCAACTGCTCCAATCATATGAACTTCACTGCCAAGCCGAGCGGCTGCAACAGCCTGATTGGCGCCTTTGCCTCCAGGAACTGTCGTATACAAATCGCCGAGCGCCGTTTCCCCCTGTTTTGGAAAACGGTTCGTCCGTACGACGAGGTCCATATTTATGCTTCCTACTACTGTAATCATTTTTCCACGCTCCTTGTGGTTCCACGGATTTTCAACTGGACCGGCACTTCAAAGAAATGCTGCTCTTCCACTTGGTTTTCGATCCGTTTGATCAAAACTCGGGTGGCAATGGCCCCCATTTTATAGACATCCTGAGCGACCGTCGTCAAGCCGGGCGTCAGCATTTCACCCATCGCGATTCCATCAAAGCCGACTACCTGCAGCTCATCCGGCACCGCAATTCCAAGCTTAGCTGCGGCTTTTAAAGCACCTGCTGCCGACACATCGCTGCTGGCAAAAATGCCGTCGATGTTTTTATGCTCCCGGAGCACCCGGTCCACTATTTTTTCCGAATCCGCAAAATGGAACGGACAAACCACCACATCATATTCAACACCCGAATCGCGGATGGCATCCATAAAGCCTTCATAGCGGTCATTTGCCGGATTCAGTTCTTCCGGGCCCCGCAGAAAGAGGATTCTTTTGCAGCCCCGCTCCAATAGAACACGGGTGCCCATCGCCGCGCCTTCTCTGTTGTTCGATGCCACTGTCGGAATGTGCTCATTGATGGCCCGGTCAAGCGCCACGATCGGCAGCGCCATATTGGCGTAATGCGGAGCATCGAGCTGGTTGGATGTCACAATAAAACCATCGATGTATTTTTTCTTTAACGTTTCAAGGTAATTTTTTTCTTTTTCTGGGTTTTCATCCGAATTGCATAAAATGACGGTATAGCCATAGGTTAAAGCAACATCTTCCACTGCACGGGCCAATTCCGGAAAGAAGGGATTGGTGATGTCCGGTACGATGAGACCGATTAAATTGGTCTTTTTCGTGTTGAGAGACCGGGCAACAGGATTCAGCTCGTACTTCAATTCTTTTACAGCGGCGGCCACTGCTTTGGCCGCATCTCCGCTGACATATCCACTGTCGTTCAAATAACGGGACACTGTCGCTACGGAAACTCCTGCTTTTTTCGCCACATCTCTAATCGTCGTCATATATATGCTCCGTTCTGCTCGAATGTGTAACCGGTTACACAAAATATACAACGCTGTTACACCCTTGTCAATGTGAAGATTTTCCATATTAAAAGGATTTTCATCGATTGATGAAAATCCTTTTAGGAAACTATTTATAATATTCTAAGCAGGTACTTGCTGGATGACTGATTTATTCGTAAATGCCAACACTATCAAAACCTTCAGCGGCGGCTTTCGCTTCAGCGCTCGCTTCTCCGTAAATATCAGCTGCAGACTGGACAATGGCCCGGCGCGCAGCGCTGAAATCAGAAGTCGGCGTTAAATACACCGTCAGTGCCCGATAAAAAATTTGGCCCAGCTTTTCTTTTCCGATTTTTTCGCCAATCAAATACGCCGCATGGTTGGTAATCGACGAGTTGATATGCACGCCGCCATTGTCAAGGCTTCTCGGCAGGTCATAGTATTCGTCCATATGCGCAGGGTATTTGCCTTTTCCGTCGCCGTAAGGAACATAGTCCGCTTTAACCGGGTATTTGCCTGGATCGCTCAAACTGCGGAGCGATACACGGCCGTCCGCTTTTGCCCCTGGACCCATAATGTCTTCTCCGACTTCCCAGTCCTCACTGTCAATCAAGGCCCCGAAGATGTCGGCGAACGATTCGTTCAATGCACCTGACTGGAAGCGGTACTGAAGGTTTGCAGAGTTTGTGATTACGCCATGCGTCATTTCATGGGCAGCTACATCAAGCCCGGCAGACAGGGGCACCATATAAGAGCCGTCCCCGTCTCCGTATGTCATCTGGCGGCCGTTCCAGAAAGCGTTATTGTAATTATCGCCGTAATGCACATAAGAAACGATTGCCATTCCTTTGTCATCAAGTGAATTCCGTCCATGTTCCTCTAAGTAATAATCATAGACGACTTCCGAATTGTAATGTGCATCTACAGCGGCGTGCTGATATTCGTCTTTCCATGATGCACTGTTGTTCGAAAAGATCTTGCCGTCATTTGCATCATAGGTGAAAATTCCTTGAAGTCCTGCATGGGAAGTGTCCGATAAACTAAAAATCGTTCCCTGGCTTGGCAGTTGAGTCCGCGTAGTATGTATTTTCCGCTGCGCTCCAAGGACACCTGTTCCAACCGATTCGTGATGGTTGTCCACATGCATCAATGCATTGTACTGGTCGATGGTTTCCCCGCTTTTTGCATCAATAAAGGCAAACCAATTCCCTGGTTTTTCCCCGAGGAAATTGACATTCACTTTATAAGCCAAATGGTTGGTTCCTTCAAAAGGATAAATCACCAAATCCGCTAAAGGGGTTTCTTCCAGTTGAGCCGGAGCGTTTACTGCCTTCTTGGCTGCTTCCACCGCTGCCGCTTCACTGACAGCCGCTGATGTGTCGATCTCCTCTGTTGCTTCCGGAATATGGCTGCCATTTACAGACACCAGTTCGTCTTGTTTGTTATAATGGACGACCACTTCGGATCCTTCTACCGGAATGCCTTTTACGGTCTGGTTAAAGCGGACATGTTTCATGCCAAGCGAATCTTTCTGTATGTTTTTCACTTTCAAGTTTTTATCCGGATTGGCTACACCAATCTGCTTTTCAATCTTTTTTAAATAATCCAGAGCATGGGCTGCCGCATTGCCAACCTGTTTTTCACCAAATTTTTCTTTTACAAAAACCGGTACGCTGCCCGTTTCATTCCACGGCTTGCCGGGCTGGTCCGGTGGCGCAGCCAATGCATTGGCTGCGGAAAATGAGCTAAGTACGAGAGCCGAAGATAATAATACTGGAACAAAATAATTTTTCTTCAAATTTATTCCTCCCTCTTCAATCTGATATTAGTATAGAAAAGAATGGTAACTCCCACAATAATAAACTGAAAAGTTTCAATATTTGAATTATAATACCTATTAGTTCGATCCTCGAATTATATCCATCCACTTAGCCTAAAAAGCTGCCAATTCAAATTTGCGAAACAATCGGGCCGTTAAACCTACTTCTTTCCATATAAAAAACTTCCCTCTCGCTGCCCGGAGATCCGGAGCTGGAGAAAGAAGTTTCTTATTTTCAAGCTTAAGCGTTTGCTTCTGCTTCTTCTCTTTTCAATACGCGTTTGCCTTCAGTTTCTGCTACATAAACTGCACAAGCAGCATCACCAGTAATGTTTACGGCAGTTCTAGTCATATCAAGCAAGCGGTCAATACCTATGATTAAACCAATTCCTTCAACCGGCAAGCCAACACTGCCAAGCACCATTGCAAGCATGATGAGACCGACGCCTGGGACCCCGGCAGTCCCGACACTCGCTAATACGGCAGTCAATACAACTGTAGCTAGTTCGACTAATGTCAGTTCAATCCCAAAGGCCTGCGCAATAAACATCGTAGCCACACCCTGCATAATTGCAGTTCCGTCCATATTGATGGTCGCCCCTAATGGCTGTACAAATGAACTGATGGATTTTGGCACGCCAAGTTCTTTCTGTGCTACGTCCATCGATACCGGCAACGTTGCGTTACTGCTTGATGTACTAAACGCTACACTCATTGCAGGCGCAAATTTCTTGAAGAACCAGATTGGGTTTTTCTTTGCCAATACTGCAACTGTTCCTCCATATGTAAACACCGAGTGAATGAAAAGTGCAGCTAAAATAACGACCATATAAGATCCCATAGCTTTCATAGCGGAGAACCCTTGAGACCCTACTGCTGTCGCAATCAATCCAAATGTACCGTAAGGCGCAAACTTCATGACCAGGCCTACCAGATACATCATAATTTCATTTCCTTGCTCAACCAGGTTAAAGATTCCTTTTGTCTTATCACCAAGAGCAGTCAATGCAAGACCAATGAATACGGCAAATACAATAATTTGAAGCATATTTCCTTCTGTCATAGCTGCCAATGGATTATCAGGAATAATATTTAAAAGAGTATCTGCCACAGAAGGAGCTTCTTCACTTTCAAATGAAGCACTTCCAAGATCAAAATCGCCTGCAAGGCCCGGCTGAATCAAGGCTGCCAGTCCAAGGCCAATGATAATGGCAATTGTTGTCGTCACTAAGAAGTATGTAACCGTTTTAAAACCGATGCGCCCTAACTTAGCTGGATCGCCAAGTCCTGCTGTCCCCAAAATGATTGAAAACAGTACAAGCGGCACCACGAGCATATTAATCATACTCAAAAATATTTGACCAAGCGGAACAAATAAGAATGTATTTAAATTTTCGAAAGCTCCAGGCGCAAATAAATTAATAAGTAAACCGACAATTGCACCGAGAACAAGTCCGCTTAATACCTTCACAGTCAAACTAGTTTTTTTCATGCATCTCTTCCTTTTTCTTCAGACTTAAACAATAGTTTAACCGAAATCTAAAATAATATACAAGTTTTAAATTTATTCCAATATAATGATAAGTCTTTATATTTAAGAAGGAAATAAGATTTTAGGTACTTTCTTACTGCTATCACCACTACATTTAGTAAAATCATTGGGCTTGTAGTTCCTATTACTGAAATAACAAATTACGCTTTATCCGGCTTCGCTGATGAAACCAAACGGAAGCCGGAACTCTTTAAGGCATCAGCAAAATCTTGCCAATGCTTTTTCGGCTTTCAATATGGACATGGGCTTGTGCGGCTTCCGCCAGCGGAAAGCGTTTGGAAATCGCCATCTCCAATTTTTTCTCCAGCATCAATTCTGTTATTTTTGCCGCTGCCTCCTGCAGAAACTCGGGACGCTGTTTCCGGTAAGTTCCGGTGCTGTATCCAAGGACAGACCGGCAGCTGGAATGCAGATCAGCGGTGGTAAGGGCGCCTGGCACAGAGCCCGTATTGCCGTGGCCAAATGAAACAATCCGGCCAAACGGTGCCAGACAGTTCAAGCTCTTCTCGAAATTTTTACCGGCCACTGTATCCAATATGACGTCTGCTCCTTTGCCGCCGGTCAGTTGCTTCACTTCTTCGACAAAATCACCTGATACGTAATTGATGACGTGGTCTGCCCCAAAGCTCTTTGCGGCTTCTTTCTTTTCATCGCTGCCTACTGTTCCGATAATTTTGCCGGCGCCAAATAGACGAGCTAACTGAATGGCTGTTGAGCCGATGCCGCCCGCTGCTGCATGGATTAAGATGGTTTCTTCCGGAGCGAGGCGTGCTATTTTCCGAATGACATTGTACGCTGTAATGCCCACCGTCAGTGAAGCTGCCGCTGTTTCAATATCCAATTCGTCCGGAACCGCATAAGCCAGCACTTCATCCGCTGCGACATACTCGGCATATGACCCATTTTTCGGAAAAGCCATTACCCGCTGTCCCGGCTTAAACTTCGTCACTTCGCTGCCCACTTCAATGATTTCCCCGGCGCAATCCAATCCTGGAGTGAATGCAGCTCCTGCCTCGGTGCCGTGATATTGCCCCTGGCGTGCTTTGATATCGGCAAAATTCACACTGATCGCCTGTACTTGAATCAGCACTTGATGCGGGGCAATTTCCGGTTTTTCCACTTCCTGAAGCTCCATTACTTCCGGCGCTCCCAGTTCCTTTACGACGATTGCTTTCATTTCCCCATCCTCCTTGGCTTGGAAAATTCAAATACCTTTTTACTTCAAAATTTTCAATAAATAATCCGCATAAACTTGTTCGATTTCCTCTTTGCTAAATTCCCCTTCGGGCGAATACCATACTTGAATCCAATTGGCCGCTCCTAAAATAATCATCCGTGCCATTTTCTTCTGGACAACCTAAAATTCTCCTTTTTGGATCCCTTGGAGAATCAGCTGATCAAAAAGCTCCGCGTATTCATCCAATTTTTGTACAATAACTTCTACATGATCACCAGAAAAAATCTGTTCCGGCTTTATCGCCAGATTGAATATTTCCCGTTCGCGGATCGCGGTATCCAAATGGATTTTGATGGCGGCTTTCATTTTTTCGCTGGAAGTGATGTCTTGTTGTTTAATTTTCCTCAGTTTGTCCAAAACAGTTGTCAAAATATGTTCATGGCAATAAAACAGCAATTCTTCTTTGTTCTTAAAATAATAATACAAAGAACCTTTTGTCATCAGCAGTTCAGCCGCAATGTCCTCCATTGTGGTCTGGCGGAACCCTTTCCTCGAGATAACCAAACTGGCGGAACGAAGAATGTCTTCTTTTTTCTTGGCCGTTTTTCTTTCCCTCAGGTTCATCTCAACACCTCATACCATCAATTTTCTCGTCACTTGCTTCCTAAGCTTTTTCCCTAATCTAAAATCTCTAAAACAATTTCAAAATCTTAAGTGTATAAAAAAAGCTCTTCATTTTAAAATGAAGAGCCTTCCGTTGCTATTAAGCTAAATCAACATTGTGGTAAACCTGCTGCACATCTTCCAAATCTTCGATGGCATCGATCATTTTTTCAAATTGGGCTTGTGCATCTTCGGGCAATTCCAGTTCGTTTTGTGCCAGCATGGTCAGTTCAGCCACAGTAAACTCCGTGATGCCGACGTTTTTGAACGCTTCCTGGACAATATGGAATTGATCCGGTTCTGCATAAACGATCACCGAATCTTCTTCTTCGCTGATATCGCGTACATCCACATCCGCTTCCATCAGCAATTCAAGCACTTCATCCGCTGTTTTGCCTTCGATGCCGAAAACAGCTGTATAGTCGAACATATAAGCAACCGAGCCGCTGACACCCATGTTGCCGCCGTTTTTGCCGAACGCCGCACGGACATCTGAAGCAGTGCGGTTCACGTTATTTGTCAATGTATCCACAATCACCATGGAACCGTTCGGCCCGAAACCTTCGTAGCGCAGTTCATCATAACTTTCTTCCGAACCGCCTTTTGCCTTTTCAATCGCCCGGTCAATGATAGCTCTGGGCACACTATATGTTTTGGCGCGTTCAAGCACGACTTTCAGCGCCTGGTTCGATTCAGGATCCGGTTCGCCTTGTTTTGCGGCAACATAGATTTCCCGTCCGAATTTCGCGTAGATCCGGCTTGTGTTTGCGTCTTTGGATGCTTTTTTCTCTTTAATATTATTCCATTTGCGTCCCATTGGGTTTCCCACTTTCTTTCAACTTTGAATGTGAAGAACGTTCACTATCTCCTATTATATATAAACTCCGCTTTTCTATCGACTTATATACTCAAAAACTTCAACGCTTGTTTTAAATCCGGATCTTAAGGGCAAGTACCTATATAGAAGGAAATCTTTTAATAACAAATGCAGCAAAACCAGAAGGAGGAATTTGAAATGGCAGAAAATAACGTGATTATCATTACAGGCGGAGCCAGCGGCATCGGACGTGAAGCGGCATATCTATTATCGGAGGCTGGAAACGCCATTGTCGTAGCCGACTTCAACGAAGAAGGCGCAAAAGAAACTGCAGCGAATATTGAAGCGCAAGGCGGCAAAGCGGCAACGTTCAAAGTGGATGTTTCCAAAGCCGAAGAAGTGGAAGCGATGGTTAATTTTGCGGTCGAAACATTCGGCACATTAAACGGCATTTTCAACAACGCCGGCATCGGGCTTGTTAAACCTTTGCTTGAAATGGATCCCGCTTCTTACCATAAAGTAATCGATGTCGACCAGCACAGCGTCTACTACGGCATTTATTACGGCGCGAAAAAGATGGTCGAACTCGGAGCCAAAGGCACTATCGTCAATACCGCTTCCATTTACGGCTCCATGGCGGCAAAAGGAAGCTTCAACTACAACGCGGCAAAAGCCGCAGTGGTTATGATGTCCAAATCCGGCGCGCTCGAACTTGCTGAACACGGCATTCGGGTAGTCGGCGTTGCTCCCGGATTTATCGATACGCCGATTCTCGGAGAAGATGAAGAAATGAAAAAAGCCTTGTCTGCACTTCATATGCACAACAAACTGATTCAGCCTGAGAAAGTGGCCAGCGTCGTGAAGTTTCTGTTCTCCGAGAAAGCTGCTGCCATCAATGGTTCCACCGTTGCGGTAGACGATGGATTCCTGAGCTTTAAATAAGAAGAAACTCCATTCAACAGGTTTTAATGAATAATAGAAAAAAGCCGCCTTCAGTCGTTGGCGGCTTTTTTGGCTTTGCTTTTATCCACTCGGAAATACTCAGAAATCTGGACGACGCGGACTTTCCCTGTATGCAGTTCATGGTAGATCCCTCTGCTGTCGGTAAACGAGATATACTGATCCCGCTCGCTGCGGATTAAAGCTTCTGCTTTTTCCTGTGACTCGACGTGGATAAACCGGCGGATGTAATGCTCTTCGTCAAAAAAATACGTGACTTTGAATTCTTTCATACTTTCTCACTCCTTATAAAGGATAGGGAGCCTTCTGATAGAAGTAATTCGGTTTTACAACATCGTTTTTATAGGGCTTATGGAAAATATGCGTCGTTGCCGGGGACATCGGCGGAATCAGCCAAGCCCAGTTGCCGGTCAAGTCCCGTCCGGCCGTTTCCTCTTTTTTCTCGAAGCTTTTGAATTGTTTTGCAGCGGTATGGTGGTCAACAATGGTGACGCCGGCTTTTTGGAACGAATCCAGCACCGCAATATTCAATTCCACCAAGGCTTTGTCTTTCCAAAGCGAACGGTTGGAATCGGTATTCAGCCCCATGATTCCCGCCACAGCCGGCAGCAGATCATAGCGGTCTTCATCAGCCAGATTGCGCGCACCGATTTCCGTTCCCATATACCAGCCATTAAACGGTGCCATCGTATAATGGATGCCGCCGATTTCCAGCTTCATTTCTGAAATGATCGGCACACCGTACCATTTGGCCTTCAGCTCTTTAAAGCGGCTGATTTCCGGGTGTTCCAGTTCCACTTCAATGACGGATTCTTTCGGGAGCTCAAAATAACAGGGTTCTTCCCCTCTCACTTGAATGACCAATGGCAAAACATCAAAATGGCCGCCTTCGCCTCGCCATCCCAATTTCTCGCATTGCTTCGTGAACTCCAAGGATGTTGAATCTCCAATAATTTCTCCATCCTTTTCGTAGCCCGCGTAGCGGATCAACTGATGGTTCCAGATGCGCATGGCATCTTCCCCGTCTTGTGAAGGTGCAAACACCGTAATCGTCGGGCGGATTTTGCCGCCATTGGATGCAAATTCAATGTGGTTCAACAAGGCGTCAAAAGCGCCTTCGGCAGTAGATTGTTGGCGTTCATCAAAGACGGTCAACGAATTCCAAAACAACCGGCCAATGCAGCGGTTGTTATTACGCCAAGCCATCCGGGCGCCATGTTCAAGCTCTTCAAATGTATGCGTATACGTATTTGTCTGTTCAATTTCCTTGGCAATTTCAGCAATACGGGTTTCTATTTGTTGTTCGTTTTTCCCTAATTCATAGTAGCAGACGGACAAAAACTCTATTGCTTCATCGAGTAAAGCATTGGGTGTCCCAACGGCAGTCAAGTTCATCACTCCTCGCCCATATCATATCATCCCCCATCCGAATTTTTCACTTCCCAACCTTTCGCCTGCTTTGTTTTTCCCAGCCGGTGCAGTACACTTGAATTGAGTGAAAATACAGTCACGAGGAGGCGGCACTGATCGTAAAAGCTATTTTTTTTGATTTGGATGACACTTTATTATGGGATAAGAAAAGTGTGGCGGAAGCATTCCGGAAAACTTGCGAGCGGGCAGCGGATAAGAGCGGACAAGATTGCACAGGACTCGAAGCAGCCGTCCGCACGGAAGCAACCGCACTTTATTCTGCCTATGCCACTTACCCTTTCACCCAAATGATTGGCATCAACCCTTTTGAAGGGCTATGGGGAACTTTTGATGACGAAGGTGCTGATTTCCAGGAAATGAAAAAAATCGCCCCTGAATACCGGCGCGAAGCCTGGACACAGGGCTTGAAAAAAATCGGCATTGATGATCCGGATCTGGGGCAGGACCTGGCCGACTACTTTCCGGAAGCCCGCAGGCAAAGTCCGATTCTTTATGAAGAAGCGCTCGACGTGCTAGAAGAGCTGAAAGGGAAATACGAGCTTCTGCTGCTGACGAACGGTTCTCCAGCCCTGCAAAACATCAAACTTGAAATTACACCCGAAATTGCGCCTTATTTCGGCCATATTGTCATCTCAGGGGCATTTGGAAAAGGAAAGCCGGCTCCTGAGATCTTCGAACACGCCTTGGCGAAATTCGGCTACCGGGCAGATGAAGTATTGATGGTCGGCGACAACTTACTGACGGATATCATCGGCGCCGAAAGAGCCGGCATCCGCTCCGTCTGGATCAACCGGGAACAAAAAGCGCCGCACGAAAGCATCATTCCTACATACGAAATCAGCCACCTGGACCAACTGCTGCCGATATTGGAAAGCTTGCAGACATGAAAAGAGACCCTCATTGAGGGTCTCTTTCAAGTTCACTTACATATTAATCGCCGTTACATGTTCAATTTCAGCCAAGCTTTCCAGTTGCGCCAGACCGCTGTCTTCGGCTACTTTGTCGATTGACAGCATCATGATGGCATCTCCGCCGGCATTCGAACGGAATACCTGCATCGTCGCAATATTGACGCCTTCTTCTCCAAGCAGAGTTCCGACTCGTCCGATTACACCCGGGCGGTCATTGTGCCGGATAAAGACCAAATGGCCTTGCGGAACGATGTCCACCAAATAATTGTCCACTTTGACAATGCGTGCGCCTTGCCCGTTCAATAAGGTACCCGCAGCTGTCCGCGTGCCGTTGGCGTTTTTCACTTCCATCGTCATCAGGTTCGTGAAGCCTTTTGCCGTAGTGGACTTGCTTTCATTGACCGTGATGCCTTTTTGATTGGCCAAATACAAAGCATTGACGTCATTGACGTTTTCCCCGAGATGGCGTTTCAGCAAACCTTTCAATGCGTTGCGCGTCAAAGGGCCGACTTCGACATTCGCCAATTCCCCTGAATACTGGATATTTACTTCTTCGGCTGTGCCATCGCTCAGATCGGTCAGGAATCGCCCAAGGCGTTCAGCAAGGTCAAAATACGGTTCGATTTTTGCCATAACTTCTTTCGGTACAGATGGCAAGTTGACCGAGTTGCGGACGGTGCCTGTCGTGAAGTAGCTGATGACGTCATTGCTGACGTCCACTGCGACGCTTTCCTGCGCTTCAATCGTGCTGGCGCCCAGGTGCGGCGTCGCCACCACTTCAGGCAAGTCGAGTAAACGGAAATCGACCATCGGCTCCTGTTCAAACACGTCGAGCGCTGCACCGGCTACTTTTCCTGATTTGATGGCGTCATACAGAGCATTTTCGTCAATAATGCCGCCTCTCGCACAGTTGATGATCTGGACGCCGTCTTTCATCAGCTTGAATGCTTCCGCGTTGATCAAGTGGCGGGTTTCCTTCAATAGCGGGGTATGGACAGTGATGAAGTCCGCCGCTTTTATGACGTCTTCTACTGAACCGAAGTCGACGCCCATTTTTGCCGCTTTTTCAGCTGTCAGGAAAGGATCGTAAGCAATAACGTTCATGCGCTGGCCTTTTGCCCGGGCCGCTACTTCTGTGCCGATCCGGCCGAGTCCGATGACGCCAAGCGTCTTATTTTTTAGTTCCACTCCAACATACGACTTGCGGTCCCAGTTCTGATTGCGCAGTGCATAGAAAGCTTGCGGGATTTTCCGGGCCATTGACATCAGCATCGCAATGGTATGTTCAGCAGCAGAATTCGTATTGCCATCCGGCGCGTTGACGACGATGATGCCGTGTTCTGTGGCAGCCTCCAAATCGATATTGTCCACTCCAACCCCGGCGCGGCCGATGATTTTCAAATGCTGGGCTTTTTCGATAATGTCGCGCGTCACCTGCGTCTGGCTCCGGACCAGCAAGGCATCAAAATCCTTGATCCGTTCTCCCAGCTGTTCGGGTGTCAAATTGGTTTCCATCACGATATTAAAGCCGTCCGCTTGGCGCAGCGGATAAATACCATCTTCGCTTAATGGATCGCTGATTAGGATATTGTAAGTCATTGTGCCAACTTCCCTTCATGTAAGTAGATTTGCTGTGCAGCTCTTACACCTTTGCCAAGTTCAATCTCTTTGCCGGCTTTCATGACGCCGATTTCCATGATTGCAATGGCCTGCAGCATATCCGCCGGTGAACAATAGCCCATATGGCCAATGCGGAATATGGTTTTCGCCAAATGCTGCTGGCCTCTTGCCACTTCAAAACCGAATTCCTGTTTCATGATTTTCCGGAACGCTTCTGTATCGAAGTCTGCCGGCTTAACCGCCGTGACCGTCGGGGAAGCAGCTTCGTCTGTGGTCAACAGCGGCACATCCAAAGCTTGGAATGCAGCCCGTGTCATTTTCATCATCAACCGGTGCCGCGCATATACCTGCTCCAGCCCTTCTTCCTCCATCAGCTGCAAGACTTGCTGCAAACCGAAAAGAATCGATAATGCCGGCGTAAACGGCGTGGTGTCTTTCAGGATATTATCTCGGTGCTTTTTTAAATCGAGATAAAACCGCGGCTGCGGATTTGCTTCGATTTTCGCCCATGCGCGTTCGCTCGCCGCTACAAACGCGAGCCCCGCTGGAAGCATGAACGCTTTTTGCGAACCGGTCACGACGACATCGATTCCCCAGTCATCCATTTTCGTCTCGGTTCCTCCAACACAAGAAACACCGTCGACAATAAACAAAGCATCCGATTCTTCTTTTACAGCTGCTGCAAGTTCCTGCACCGGGTTCAGCACGCCGGTTGACGTTTCGCAAAATGTAGCGAACACCGCTTTCACTTCCGGGTGTTCTTTCAGGAATGCTTTGACTGCTTCAGGGTCTGCTGCTTGCCCCCATTCCACATCCAACACATGGGTTTTTATTTCATAAGCTTTGCAGATTTTCGCAAACCGCTCACCAAAAGCACCTGTCACAACCACTAAAACTTCTTCGCCTGGTGCTACGGTATTAACAACTGCTGTTTCCAGGCCTGCTGTTCCGCTGGCAGTTAAAATCATCACTTCCTGCTGTGTACCGAAAACGCGTTTTAATTTCGGGCGGATATCACGGATCATCTCGGAAGTGCTCTGCCCCCTATGGCCGATCATCGGTTGGCTCATGGCACGGTTGACGCTTGGCGGAATGGGTGTAGGTCCTGGAATTCGCAAAATTTGTTGGTCAGTCAGCATATTGGTTTCCCCTTTCGTGTTTAGAAGCAGCAATAAAAAAGACTCCACGCCCCTCACATAAAAATGCAAGGGGCGAAGAGTCTTTCGATTCGCGGTACCACCCTAGTTCACTGCCTCAAGATTAGACGCAGTCTCATTGGTTCACATGCGTAACGGGCACGAGCCGGATGAACCTACTGAATTTCAGTCCATCTATTCAGGAGTGCTGCAAAGGACCGGAACCGCTGATTCTCACCACCCATCAGCTCTCTGAAGATTCCTCTTGTGCTTCGCCTATCTCCGTCGAAATAGTTTTTTGATATTTGAGTTGAATCCATCATATCAAATCCGAAAAAGTTGTCAATATAGAATAAATATTCAAACTAATTTGCAACCGTTTTCATCTTTAGCAATGCCAGTAACCATGCGCTTCTAAAAATTTTTAATATTTTTTTATTCCTTGCTAATAATTCAGAAAAAATCAATGATTTAATTTTTTTATGGTTTTTTTGATATACTGAAGGTAAGAATTTTAAAGGAGGCTGTATCGTGATTAAAACTTTTTCGGCAGAAGATTATTTATCAGCGAATAGAGAGCGCTTTGAAGCAATCAGCACCTATATATGGGAGCATCCGGAAACGCGTTATCAGGAGTTTGAATCTGCCCGCTTTTTAGCGGATGAACTTGAAAAAGAAGGGTTCCATGTGGAACGCGGCGTCGGCGGAATAGAGACAGCTTTTATCGCGACTTTTGGTGAAGGCAAGCCGGTCATCGGTTTCTTAGGGGAATTTGATGCTTTGTCCGGACTGAGCCAAAAAGCCAATAGCACCGAACAGGAAGCTTTGGTTCCAGGCGGTGTTGGCCACGGTTGCGGGCATAACTTGCTCGGCACCGGTTCTTTAGCTGCCGCTTATGCAGTGAAAGCTTATTTTCAGGAAAATGGCATCAAAGGCACTTTGAAATTTTATGGCTGCCCGGCAGAAGAAGGCGGATCCGGCAAAACATTCATGGTCCGGGAAGGCGTTTTCGAAGGACTGGATGCGGCTTTCACTTGGCACCCATCCTATTCAACTACTATTATGAGCTTATCAAGCCTTGCCAACTACCAGGTCTATTTCCGTTTTAAGGGCATCGCTTCCCATGCTGCCAACTCCCCGCATCTTGGAAGAAGCGCACTGGATGCAGTGGAATTGATGAATGTCGGGGTCAATTATTTGCGGGAACACGTCGTACAGGAAGCACGCATCCATTACGCCATTACCAATAGCGGCGGCATTTCACCGAATGTTGTCCAATCGGAAGCGGAAGTTCTGTATTTGATCCGGGCGCCGAAAGTGGCGCAGGTTGACGAAATCTACAAACGCGTCTGCAAAATTGCAGAAGGGGCGGCATTGATGACGGAAACTGAAATGACGATTGTCTTTGATAAAGCCTGCTCGAATTACGAACCGAATCGTGTTTTAGAGGAAATCCTATACCAAAAGCTGCAGGAAGCCGGTCCGATTCAACCGACTGAAGAAGACATCGCCTTTGCCAAAGGTATCTGGGACTCTTTGTCCGACGGTGAAAAGAAAAACTTTGTCTCCGGAATGGAAAGCTTCGGCTATTTCGGCGATGGCAGCGAATTCGAAGGCAAATTCCTTTCGGATATCATTTCAGACTATGTCGCTTCCGACAAAGTCATGCCGGGATCCACTGACGTCTCCGATGTCAGTTGGGTCGTTCCTACCGCACAGTTAACGGCTGCCACAAGTGCCATCGGCACGCCGTTGCATACTTGGCAAATGGTGACGCAGGGCCTCAGCCCATTCGCCCACAGCGGCATGCTGTTGGCTGCAGAATCCATGGCCGCTGCAGCTATTCATTTATACGAAAACGAAGACGCTCTGCAGGCAGTAAAAGCTGAACACGAAAAGAAACGGGCAAAAGAGCCTTACTTCTGCCCAATTCCAAAAGACGTCAAACCTTCTGCTGTGAAGTAAATAAACCATTTAAAAAGGATGCCGGAACAAACCGGCATCCTTTCTTGTTGCACTTTTTTTCAGTAAGACCTCGGCATGCCCAGCACGTTTTGCCCAAGGAAAGCCAAAATCATATTATTGCTGACTGGCGCCACTTGGTACATGCGGGTTTCCCTGAACTTCCGCTCCACATCGTACTGGTCCACAAAACCATAGCCCCCATGCGTATCCAGGCAAACGTTCGCAGCCTGCCAGCTCGCTTCACTCGACAGATACTTCGCCAAATTGGCCTGCTCCCCGTATTTTTCCCCTTGGTCGTATTTCCGAGCCGCTTCATAGCGCATTAAATCAGCCGCTTTGATGGCGGCATAGGCGCGGGCAATCGGAAATTGGATTCCCTGGTTCGTTCCGATTTTGCGGTCAAATACTTCGCGTTCGTTGGCATAGCTGGTCGCTTTGTCGATGAAGAAATAACCGTCCCCAATTGCTTCAGCAGCAAGCAAAGTACGTTCAGCGTTCATGCCGTCAAGGACGTAGCGGAAGCCCTTCCCTTCTTCTCCAATCAAGCATTCTGAAGGAATTTTCATATTTTTATAAAACACCTGGTTGGTGGCGTAGTTGAACATGGTGCGTACCGATTCCACAACAAAGGTTTCCGGCTGCTTTTCGCGGATTTCGCGCAAATCTACTAAGAACAAGCTGAGCCCTTCCGTTTTCTTTGCACCCACTTGGTCCGCCGGAGTCGTTCTTGCCAGCAGCATCAACAAATCTGACTGCAAAACGCGGCTTGTCCAGTTTTTATGCCCATTGACGATATAACCCTCTTCCGTTTTTTCCGCAAAGGTCTCGATTGCCGTTGTATTGGAACCAGCTGATTCTTCGGTCACCGAAAAGGCCTGGAAGCGCAGGCTGCCGCTCGCAATTTCCGGCAGATACTTGCGTTTTTGCTCTTCGCTGCCGTGTTTCAGCAAAGCACCCATTGTATACATCTGGGCATGGCATCCGGCGGCATGGCCGCCTGAGCGGTTGATTTCCTCCAGAATGATGGTGGCTTCTGTCATGCCGTAGCCTTTACCGCCATACTCTTCGGGAATCAATGCCGACAGGTAGCCGCTTTTCGTTAAGGCATCCACGAATTCATAGGGATATTCGCGTTCGATGTCCAATTGTCTCCAATACTCATTTGGATAATCCGCACATAATTTCCGGATTTCTTCTCTTAACTGTTCTCTCTCCTGCACATTTAACTTGGCCACAAGCTTCTCCGTCCTTTCAATTTCGATTCAATCTTATTTTAGTTTTCAGCAGCATCTATCGATGTAAATGACTGCATTTTATCGGGATCAAATCCAAACTCTTTTAAAATGGCTGCTGTATGTTGCCCAACTTCCGGAATCGGTTTCATCACCGAACTGATTTCATCAGATGTGACTGGCGGAATCAAGGCTTTTAGCGGTCCTACCGGCGAATCCACTTCGCTCCAGCGGTTGCGTGCTTCTAATTGAGGGTGATCAACCAATTCCTTCAATGTGTTTAAGCGGGCGTTGGCAATTTTCGCGCTTTCGAGAAGCTCGATGATTTGAAGGGACTCGCTTTGCTGAAAGACGTCTTCGATGATCTCTTTCAACGCCTCTTTGTTCACCACCCGCTTGGAGTTATTGTCAAACCGGCCGTCTGCCGCAACTTCCTGTTTTTTCAGCACTTCCTTGCAAAAACGCACCCATTCCCGCTCGTTCTGAATACCCATAAAGACGAACTTCCCATCTCCGGCTTTGAACGGACCGTACGGATAAATGGTGGCATGGCTCGCGCCGGTCCGTTTCGGTTCCTGTTCTCCATAAGCGGAATAATACAGCGGAAAGCCCATCCATTCCGCAAGCGCTTCAAGCATCGACACTTCGATAACGGCGCCTTTCCCTGTTTTCGAGCGGGCAATTAACGCTGTTAAAACACCGGTATACGTATACATCCCCGCTGCAATATCCGCAATGGAAATCCCTGCTTTTGACGGCGTTTCTTCGGTGCCCGTAACCGATACCAAACCCGCCTCGCATTGAATCAGCAGATCATACGCTTTTTTATTAGTATAGGGGCCGAACGTTCCGTAACCGGAAATGGAACAAATGATCAGCTGCGGGTATTTCTCTTTCAGTTCAGCCGCACTGAAACCGAGCCGGTCCACGGCACCCGGTGCTAGGTTGTGGATGAACACATCCGCTTTTGACAGCAGTTCCTCCAAGACTTTTTTCGCTTCTTCGTGCTTTAAATCCAAGGCAATCGATTCTTTCGACCGGTTCGCCCATACAAAGTGGCTCGACATTCCCTTTACCGTTTGGTCATAACCTCGAGCAAAATCACCTGGTCCCGGCCGTTCCACTTTAATGACACGAGCTCCTAAATCTGCAAGCTGGCGTGTAGCAAAAGGCGCTGCCACAGCCTGTTCCAATGACACAACCGTAATCCCTTCTAATGGCAACATAACAGTCCCTCCTTCTATATTTTTCTTTAAACCGCTATTTAAACCAATCCGATCCAGGTCCACCAAGTCGATGCAACCAAGACAGTAGCTACTATTGAAATGATGGTGGCGTATAAACCGGGTTTCAAAAAATCTTTTTGGGTGACCATGCCCGTACTATGTACAAGCAGATTCGGCATCGATTCCACAATCAACACGAAACCGAACAGGCAGCTGAGTCCTGTCGCAAAGCCGGTGACTGTCGGGTCGATACCGGCATTTTGCGCCACACTGATAATGATAGGTACCAGTACCACCACGGCTGTTGCCACATTTGAAATCAGTTTATGGAACACCTGCGCCAGGAATGTCACGATAATGACTGCAAGCAGCGGATTTTTGATCAGTGACATAAACCAGCTGACGCTTAAATACTCACTGATGGTGTCAGCTGCCCCTGAGTCAACAAAGGTATAGCCCATCGATAAGGTAACGCTAATTAATAAAATCGTATTATAATTGATCCTCACCACCGGCTCCCAGTCGGCAACACCGATTTTTGGCAATGTCATTAATACGACGCCGATCAATGCCGGGATGCTTGGATGCATGCCATGCAGCGGTTCGGCCAACCACAATGCAACAATAAACAGCAAAATGGCAAAGCAGCGGACTTCCCGCCGGTTGACTGGGCCAAGTTCCGCCAGTTTCTCCTGCATTTCGCCTTTGATCTTGGGAAAGTATTGCTGTTCTTTCGGCAAGGGAAAAATTTTAATCAGCAATAGCCAGATAGCCGGGATTAAAATCACCCATAGGGGAAAGGTATAGTAAAACCATTGAAAATACGTAATCTTAATTCCGGCAAACTGGTTCAGCAGTTCGACAGTCAGGATATTTCCAATTGCCGCAGTCATCACCGACGTGCCGCTGATGACGCCGCCGTAAGCTACGCCGAGCATGATCATTTTCCGCAGGTTGCTGCCCGCTTTGGCTCCAGTCGTGTCGATAATCATACTGGAAACCGGCAAAATCAGAGCCGAACGCACCGCCGTAGAAGGAATAAAGAAGGCCTGCAGCTGCTGAATCATGATAATGCTGCCAAGCAGCCCTTTTGAATGGCTCCCCCATCTTTTCAGAATGATATAAGTCATTCTTTTGATAAGGGAAGTTTCATCAACCGCAGTTGCCAGCATCATCCCCCCGACAATCAAATAAGTGGCCGGCGAAGCAAAACCGCTGAAAACTACCGACGAATCAGCGACATTAAACAGCAGCATTGCCAGTAAAATCAGTAAAGCCGTCAGCCCCAATGAAATCGGTTCTAACGCCCAAAGAATCACTCCGGAAACGATGATTGCGGTCATGATTTTTCCTGAGTAGCTGAAGGCATCCGGCAATCCATAGTAAACAGCGATAAAGGCAAGAACAGCAAGTGCAAAAGAGCCGTATACTTTTATATCTTTACTGTCGAATCGTTTCATGCTCCCTGCCTCCTGTCTCAACCTCTTATTCGCCGCATATCATAGCAGAATCCGAACCGCTGTTACTTGGCGTAGCAAATCCAGCCGCCAAAATGATTGGTTTTGAAAAAGTTGGCAATCCGGTGGAATCCGGCTTCTTCCATCAATTCCCTTAGCCTTTTTTCGGGAATTACCGACTCTGTCAATGTCCCCTTCATCAACTCTTCCACTTTTTCTTCGGTCATCCGTGTATGATCCAGCCAGTAATTTTTCCAGAGCGACACCAACTCCTTAAATTCGGGGTCAGTCGGATCGCCAACTTTTGAAACCAGCACAAACGGCGAACCCGGCTTTAAATGAGAACGCACTCTCTTCAATAGTGCCAATTTGTCTTCCGCTTCAGCAATAAAGTGGAGCACCAGAATGCACGTCGCGCCGTCATAAACCGATTCAGCAGGCACATTTACAATCGTTCCGCGGATAAATTCCACCCGGTTCTGCATTTCCAATTCATTTGCTTTCATAGCTGCCACTTCAAGCATGGCTTTTGAAGGATCCACTGCCGTGAAACGCCAGCCTGGATTTTCCGGGCCGAATGCTTTCAGTTCGCCCCCTCCTCCGCCTCCGACAACTAACAAAGAGGCTTCCGAATCCAAGTTGAAACGTAAAAATGTCTTCGCCAGACGGAGCATCGGATCGTAAGTCGGCAGTGTTCGCCGCACGCCTTTGTCATATTCTTTTGCAAGTTCCGTATCAAATTCCATCTTTTTGGCCATCATTTCAGCTCCTTGCCTTCCTCAATTGCTCTTTTCCATATATGGCAGCAATTCGTATCTATTCTTCCTACTCGAATTTATTGAAACCGCTTTTTTCCAACGGTTCTTTAAACATCAACAAATCGATTAAACCATATAGGATATTGGATACAATATTTAAATAATTTAAATTCTATTAAAAATTCAGATAAAGGAAAGCGTAAGGAAGGGAATCTGAAGCAAAAAATAAAAACTGATCACCTTTTACTCGATCCCCAGCTATTCATTATCTTATTTGTTCTTTCATAGCGGCAATAATGGCATCTGTCACTTCACTCGTTGTGGAGCTGCCGCCGATGTCCCCGGTTTTAATATTTGCTTCCAAGGTACGTTCAATTGCTTCTAAAACGATAGCTCCCATTTCCGGTTCACCTAAATGGTCCAGCATCATTTTCGCTGTCCAGATCTGGCCGATTGGATTGGCAATGCCTTTTCCGTAAATATCTGGAGCTGAGCCATGGACCGGTTCAAACATCGACGGATATTTCCCGTTAAGGTTGACGTTCGCTGCCGGTGCAATGCCGATGCTGCCCATGATGGCCGCACCTAAATCACTTAAAATATCGCCAAACAAGTTGCTCGCAACAACGACGTCCAGCGTTTCCGGACGAGTGACAAAAAAGGCAGAAAGCGCATCAATATGTTCGCTCCTTGTTTTGATATCCGGATAGCTTGCAGACAACTCGTTGAACACTTCATCCCAGAAAGGCATGGAATGGGCGATGCCATTCGATTTTGTCGCACTTGTGAGATGTCCGTTTCTTTTCCCTGCTATTTCAAAGCCGTATTCCATGACACGGGACACACCTCTTTTTGTAAAGACGGCGTTCTGGACGACAATTTCATCTATTCCATTATGGACTCTGCCCCCGCTGCTGCTGTACTCACCTTCGCTATTTTCCCGCACGATTAGAATATCGAAGTTTTTGGGATTCGATAATGGCGATACCATCCCTCTAAGCTTCTTTGCCGGACGGACATTGATGACCTGTTCAAACTCCCGGCGGATTCTTAACAATAACCCCCCCAACGAAACATGGTCCGGCACAAGATTTGGATCTCCGACAGCTCCCAAAAAGATGGCGTCACTCCCTTTAATCAGTTCAAGCCCATTTTCAGGCATCATCGTTCCATGTTCTACGTAGTATTCGGAACTCCAAGGATAATGAGTATAGTTAAACTTAAAGCCTCCATGAATATCAGCAATTGCATCCAATACACGAAGCGCTTCCGGTACCACTTCTTTCCCGATTCCATCTCCCGGTATGACGGCTATTTCCAATGTCTTCATGAACTGATCTCCCTTCGTTTTCCGCTGTCAGCAGCTATTTGTTCCCAATCATTTGAATCAAATTTTCTTTTGTGCGAAGAATATGTTTGATGGTCACTTGTTTCAGTTTTTCCGCGTCTTTTTCTTTAATGTATTGCAGCATCAAGCCATGCTCTTTATGGGACTCCGGCAAATGATTTGCAAGAAGGCTCGGTGTGTACGGCGGAATGCCTTTCCATAAGGTTTCGATGAATCCCTGAATTCTTCTCCACGGACAACCTTCCCGAATAATCCGATGGAATTCCGTATTCAGCTTCATATAGGCTTCCATATCGGTCTCATCCGCTTTCAACTGAAGCATCTTATTGTAAATCGTTTCAAGCTCCTGGATCGTTTCTTCATCCAAAAATGGAAGGGATTTGACGACCGCCTCTCCTTCCAAAAGGGCCCGCAATTGATAGATCTCTTCAATGTCTTCCGTCGAAACCGGTGTTACGACTGCGCCTCTTCTGGGCTCGATACGAACCAGGCCTTCCACTTCCAGCTGCCGCAAAGCTTCGCGGAGCGGCATGCGGCTTACTCCTAATTTCTGTGCCCACTCTTCCTGCATCAGGCGTTCGCCCATTTTGAATTCGCCTTTTAAAATCAGTTCTCTTAGTTTAGTTGTAACTTTGAACTGCAAAGTGGCTCTATCTTGTTCGGTCAATCTGATATTCTCCATGCTGCACCCCTTAAATACTTTTCTCTCATGAAAAGAAAGATGAAGTAATTTTAGCATTCTTTCTAAAAATCCGGTACAGATGAGGTGCTCATCCCTTTATTTCGACACCAAACATTTCTTCAATGTATTTGACGATGGCCGTATGGTCCTCGCTGCCGCCACCCTGTGACCAGGCATGCTTCCACAGCTGGAAGGATGCGCTGGAGATAAACATCGGCACTTTTTCTTCTTCTGCCATGCTCATGGCAATTTTCAAATCTTTCACCATCAAATCCAGCGTAAACCCGACTTCGAAATTCCTCGTTAATACTTGGTTCGGAAATTTAAAGTCGCTTGAAAAGCTTCTTCCTGTACTGGAATTGATGACATCGAGCATTTTATTCGGATCCAGCCCTAGTTTCACGCCAAGCGCCATGGCCTCACCCGTAGCCGCTAAAGTAGTGGCGGAAATCATATTGTTCAATGCCTTGATGGTATGGCCTGCCCCTGATTCTCCAACATGAAAAATATTCTGGCCAAGCAATGAAAGGAGCGGCTTCGCTTCCTCAAAATCATCCGCTTCGCCTCCTACCATAATCGACAAGCTTCCATCTTCCGCTTTTTTCACGCCTCCGCTTACCGGAGCATCAATCATCCGAAAGCTTTTCGTTTTCATCATTTCATTTAATTCTTTCGTAACAGAAGGGATAGACGTCGTCATTTCGATTAACAGGCTATCCGGTGTCATGCCTTCCATCAATCCGTTTGCTCCTGCCAGCGTTTCTTTGACGATAAACACATTCGGCAATACGGTGATGATGTAGGGAAACTTTTTAGCCAGCTCTGCGGGGCTTCGGGCTTCTTCAGCTCCCAATTCTACAAAAGAACGAACAAACTCTTTATTCACATCGAAAACGCCGACTTCAACCCCTTGTTCCAGCAGCCTTTTGGCCATTCGGCCTCCCATATTGCCAAGCCCTATGATTCCTGCTTTCATCCGTCATTCGCCCCCTTTTGTAATGGTCAGTTTATGCTAATGGTCTTGCCTGAATTGGGCAACGCCTTGTTCGTAAATATCGCCGCCGTGCACGTCATTGATGACAAACACCGGGAAATTCTCAATCGTCAGTCTGCGGATCGCTTCAGTGCCCAGGTCTTCATACGCAATCACTTCCACCGCTTTTATTGAGCGTGCAATCAATGCTGCGGCGCCTCCCACCGCGCCAAAGTAAACTGCCCGGTGCTGCTTGATAGCCGCCTTTACTTCTTCGTTCCGATAGCCTTTCCCAATCATGCCCTTCAAACCTTTTTCCAATAGTCTTGGTGTATATAGATCCATTCTTCCACTTGTGGTAGGCCCGGCTGAACCGATTACTTCACCCGGTTTTGCCGGTGTCGGCCCTGTATAGTAGATCACCTGCCCCGCTACATCAATTGGAAATGGGATGCCTTCTTTTTCTTGTTCAGTCATACGTTTATGGGCAGCGTCTCTCGCGGTATAAACCGTGCCGGACAATAATACCCGGTCTCCTGCTTTCAATGAGTCCAGGTCCGCATCCGTTAATGGCAGTGTTATTTTCTTTTGCACAGTTCGCCCTCCTTACTATAATGTAGTCGTTTGGTGGCGGCTCGCGTGGCAATTCAAATTGACAGCCACTGGCAATGCAGCAATGTGGCAGGATTCCACTTCCACTTTCACGTCCAATGCCGTTGTGCTTCCGCCCATTCCTTGAGGACCGATTCCAAGCCGGTTAATTTTGTTCAGCAACTCTTCTTCAAGCTCTGCAACAGCCGGATCTTCATTCCGTTCACCTACAGAACGGAATAATGACTTTTTCGCCAAATACGTACAGCGCTCAAAGTTTCCGCCAATCCCGATTCCGACGACCAGCGGCGGGCAGGCATTCGGGCCTGCCACTTTGACGATGGATAAGATATAGTCTTTGACGCCTTCCATGCCGTCCGAAGGCTTCAACATTTTCATCGCGCTCATATTTTCTGCACCGCCGCCTTTTGCGGTCATATGAAGAGTCAACTCGCTGCCTTCCACCAATTCGATATGGACAATGGCCGGCGTATTGTTGCCGGTATTTTTCCGGTTCAACGGATTGTAAATCATTGACCCCCGCAAGTATCCTTCGCCGTAGCCTTTTGATACGCCTTCGTTAATTGCATCGATTAAGCTTCCGCCTATAATATGGCAATCCTGCCCCAGCTCGACGATAAAGACAGCCGTTCCTGTATCCTGGCACATCGGCACTCTTTCGGCTTTTGCGATATCGGCATTGTCGATTAATTGGGTTAAAACTTCTTTTCCGGTTTCCGACTTTTCAGCAGACAACGCTTTTTTGAAAGCAGTATACACGTCGTCCCCCAGATCGTAATTGGCTCTCTTGCACATTTCGCTAACTTCTTCAACAATTGCCTGGTAGTGAATTTCTTTCATGATGTCTCCTCCTCACGAGCTTTCCGGGAGCTGGTGATATAAAAAGTGCCAAGTGCTTTTGCCACTAATCTTCCTTGTTCATCCATTACTGCACATTCCGAAACCACGGTGCTCCTTCCGCGGCGCAAAATGATTGGAGAAGCAATCAGCCGGGACCCTTGCCCTTTTTCGATAAAGTTGACTTTCAGTTCCAAAGTCAGCACTTTTTGCCCCTCTTCTACATCCTGCAAAATGCTAAACCCAATTGCGACATCTGCTAATGTATAAATGGCGCCTCCCTGGGCAACCCTGTACGTATTGGCGTTTTGCAAACCCAGTTTCATTTCGGAAGTGCCGTCCTGATTTTGAGTAATTCCTAAAAACCGGCCCAAGAAATGCATCGGCACCGCATTGGGATGGTCTTCTGTAACGGTTTGATCTTGATAAAGGGACAGAAGATGCTCCATTTCTTCAAGTTCATGGTCTTTTAATGTGTTGAGTTGGTCCTGGATTGCATTTAATCGCTCACTTCTTTTATCAATCATCGTCTCTCCCTCTTTGCTATTGGGATAAGTTATAGAGTCACCATTACTTTTTCTACCGTTTCAAACTTTTCCAATTCAAGTAAATCGTCAGCCAGTTGATGCCGTTGCTTTTCCGGATACTTGTTCGTCATGTTCAGGAATTTTTCCCGCAGTTCTTCAGCAGTTACTGCATTTTCCGGATCTCCTTTTGGGAAATCCGTTTGCTTTTTGACGGTTTCTCCATTGGCAAAGCGGACCTCGACTGCTGCTCCCCATTGTTTGGGGTAACTGGCGTTAATCTGCGGGTCGGTGACCACTTTCACTTTTTTCAACAGCTGGCGGATTTCTTCATCCCATAGCACCGAATCGCTAAAATCGTCCAGTGTCGCACTGCCTTTCAATAAAGCAAGCGCCGAACAGAACTGCAGGCTGAATTTCGCAGCGTACTGTGTTTGCGGATTGTCATTGTCCGTGATATTAAGCGCCACTTGGTAGGACTCAACCATAACTGATTCGATTTCTTCAAGCTTGGGCTGGCGTTCATTAAAGATATCAATCAATAAATCCACTGCATGGTGGGTATGCCGGCAGGAAGCATGGATTTTAAAGGAATTTTCCATAATTTTAAATTCACTGCCTAGTCCCTCTGTGACACGGGAAATATCGTATTCTTCACTCATCGCTTTAAAAAAGCCTCGGTTGCCTTCCAGGATTTTTTGAGGCCCTGTAAATCCTTTTTGCGCAAGAAGCGCAGCCAGTAATCCGTTCATAGCCGCTTTTCCTGTATGCAGCTGTTTCGTCATCGCGCCGTCTTCAATAAACTCCCAAAGCCCAGCTGCCTGAGTGCCCGCATTGCCGAGAGCCGCAATCGTCTGGTCCACTGTCAAACCGAGCAATTTAGCTGCTGCAATAGCAGCACCAAATGTGCCGCAGGTGGCCGTATTATGCCAGTAGTAATAATGGGAAGGCGAAACGGCTTCGCCAATTCGATAGCACACTTCATATCCTGCCACGACTGCGGCAATCAAATCTTTTCCGGATAGCCTTTTCCATTCCGCTACTGCCAAGGCAGCGGGAATCACGACCGTTGCTGCATGTATGATTGATCCTTTATGAATATCATCCAGCTCCACTACATGGCTAGCCGCACCGTTCACCAAAGCTGCGTTTAAAACAGACGATTGCCCGCCGGTCACCAGATGCGCTTGTTCGGATCCGCCCATTTCTTTCGCTAATTCGCTAATCATCTGAACCGGTACTTTTTCCGAGCCGGCGATTGCTGACCCAAAATAATCCAAGATGCAGAGCTTCGTGAATTCCACCACTTCTTTTGGCAGGTCTTCATAAGCCAGCCTCAGGCTGTATTCCGCTAATTTTCTGCTAAGCTCCATCGTTTCCGCTCCTTTTCTTAGGAATAGACATCCGTTTTCTCTATCACAGGTTTATTTTCCTTGCCACTGCGGTTTCCGTTTTTCATTGAACGCCAGAACGCCTTCTTGCCGGTCTTCAGAATTTGCGCATTTATAGTACTGGTCCAGTTCAATCGACAAAGCGGTAGTGAGATCCGTTTCCAAGCCGGTATTGATGGTTTTTTTAATGGATTTCAAAGAAAGTGGTGCGTTTTTTGCGATTTCTTTGGCAACGTCCAAAGTCCCTGAGAGCAACTCCTCTTTCGTAAAAACTCCGTTTAAAATTCCAGCCGCCAATGCTTTTTCAGCCGGTATCTGATTTCCTCTAAATAAAAATTCCTTGGCCAAGCCGACCGGAATGGCTCTTGGCAATAACTGTGTGCCTCCGACACCGGGAATAATGCCGAGCGTCACTTCTGGCAGCCCCATTTTTGCGTGCTCTGCAGCATAGCGCAAATCGCAGCTCAGCAACATTTCCATGCCGCCGCCTAATGCAAAGCCATTGACTGCGGCGATCACTGGGTACGGGAAGTTCCGAAGCTGCTCATAAGCATCTTCAAAAATATCGTGCTGTTCTTTCCATTGCTCATTGGTCATCCCTTTCCGCTCTTTTAAATCCGCTCCGGCACAAAAGCTTTTTTCTCCGGATGCCGTCAAAATCAACACCCGCAAATCCGGTTTTTTCTGCAGTGATTTCAGGCAGTCGATCAATTCAATGCCCATTAAGGTGTTCAAGGAGTTCATTGCCTCCGGGCGGTTCAATTCCAGGATGTATACATTATCGGAAACGTATTCCTCATTTACTAAAATCGTTTGCCATTCTGCCATGATTCAGCCTCCATTTTGTAGGATTCAATTTATTTTTCTTTTCAACCGGCCGGCACCGGGTATTTGCGGTCAGAAGGCCCAGCCTTCAACAGGTAGCTCGGCGTTCGGTGTTCGACGATTTTTTCAAGCGCTGCCGATGCTTTTAAGAGTCCTTCCAGCGACAGGCCGGTATCAATGTCCATATTATGAAGCATATGAACAACATCTTCTGTGCAGACATTCCCGGTAGCGCCTGGGGCAAACGGGCAGCCGCCAAGCCCGCCAAGCGATGTATCGAAGCTGTCGATTCCTGCCTGCAGGCTTGCCAGGATGTTGGAAAGTCCCATCCCTCTTGTGTTATGGAAATGCAAATTGAATTTTTGTGATGGGAATTCACCTCGCAGCAATGAAAGCAAGCCGTAGACTTGTTTGGGATTGGCCATTCCGGTGGTATCCGCTAATGTAATTACATCGATCTTCATCTCCACTAGCCGGTGCACCAAATTCTGAATCCTTGCCACCGGCACTTCGCCTTCAAATGGGCAGCCAAACGTTGTCGCGATGGAGACATTCAAAATGATGCCATGCGAGTTGCAGAATTCCAATATGGTTTTTAGTTCGGTTAGTGATTCTTCTGTGTTTTTGCGCACATTTTGCTGATTATGGGTATCACTGGCAGAAAAAACAAAGTTGAGCCGGCTGACGCCATGCGACTGGGCATTTTCCGCTCCTTTTAAATTCGGGATCAGGGCGATTAAAGCGGGGCGTTGGATTTCTGCAGCAACAGCGTCAAAAAGCTCTCCGCTATTGGCCATTTGGGGAACTAGTTTAGGATGCACGAACGAACCGAATTCAAGAGTCTTTATATGAGCATTCACTAGCAGTTCATACAATTCCTTTTTTTCTTCCAAAGGAACGATTTTGGCTTCCAGCTGCAGGCCGTCTCTTAAGACCACTTCATTTATTTGCACATGTTCAGGGAAATTCATGAAAATCCTCCTCCACTTTGATGAAACTATGCGACTTTCGCTCAAAAGATTCGTCTCTTCGACTGCGCCTGTTTTGTGTTTCTTTTTTACTCAAGCAAAGCTGTAAACAGAGTCTGGTTTGAATTACTCCTGCATCATATCTTTTCGTATTTTGTATCCAAAATTTGCGAAAAAATTTATATACGTATTTCCTTCACCCCAGATTCTGTTTCTTCGCTCCAACGGCTTGCCAATGCCGCGATTAGGACGGATTAATTTCTTCTTGGTCCATCTCGTCCAATACTTCTTTTGCAGTTCTGAAACTGTCGATAGCCGCCGGCACCCCGCAATAGATGGCAGTTTGCAAGAACACTTCCTGAATTTCTTCCCGGGTCAGCCCATTATTGATGGCCCCTCTGACATGCAGTTTCAATTCGTGCGGCCGGTTTAATGCGGTGATCATCGCCAAGTTGATGATGCTGCGTGTTTTTCTTGATAAACCAGGACGTGACCAAACCTCTCCCCAGCAATATTCGGTGACTAGTTCCTGCATCGGCATATTGAAATCTGTGGCATTTTGAATGGATTTTTCGACGTATTCTGCTCCTAATACACTTTTGCGGATTTCCAACCCTTGTTCAAACTTTTCTTTGTTCATCTTCATTCTCCTTTTTTAAGCGGATGGATGTTGCGTTTTCATTAAACTGAAAAAGCCGGCTATGTACACAGCCAACTTTTTCAGTTAAAGATATGAAGAAATGATTATTGGCCAGCTGCAGCTCGGGCTGCTTCGTACACATCAGCACCGATTTCCTCTTCGAATTCCTCGTAAATCGGCTCCAACGCAGTTCTGAACTCTTCGATTTGCTCTGGAGTCAATTCAATGATTTCTGTTTCACCGCGTTCTTTAATCAGATCATACGCTTTTTTATTCAAATTGATCGCTTCTTCGCGAGCCACTTTCGTTCCTTCTTCCAAACCGGCTTCAACGATTTCTTTGGTTTCGGCGTTCATGCCTTCCCAGAATTCCGTGTTGGTGAACACTGCGTAATCAACACGTGTATGGTTCATAACCGTCATATACTTTTGGACTTCATCGAATTTCTTAGACTCAATATTGCTGAATGTGTTTTCCTGGCCATCTACTACCCCTTGGTCAAGAGCTGTGTACAGCTCAGAGAAAGGAATCGACTCGGAGCCCGCTCCAAGCTCAGAGTAAAGAGCTTCCAGAACCTGTCCGCCTTGTGTACGGAACTTCAAGCCTTTTAAGTCATCTGGAGACTCAATCGGGCGTTCGTTGTTTGTTAAATGCTTTCCGCCGTTCGGCCACATCTTCAATCCAAGTACCCCATCATTTTCAAGGCTGCTCAAGATTTCCTGGCCTTTTTCACCGTCCCAGAAGGCAATCGCTTCTTCATCATTTTCAAACATGAACGGAAGTGCCGGAACGTTGAACTGCGGGTTATTCCCTACAAACTTCGTCAAGTCAGGTGCAATGAACTGCACGTTGTTGGAAACTAGGTTCTGGTATTCATCCTGATCTCCGAATAACGAAGAGTTCGGATAAATTTCCACTTCAATCTTGCCGCCCGACTCTGATTCAATATACTCTTTCATCGCCAAGGCCCCTTGGTGCTTAGGCGTATTTTCTGCAACTACGTGAGAGAATTTGATGGTCATTTCCTCAACGCCGTCTGCACCCCCACCGCTTGCTGGTTCGTCACTGCCGCAAGCAGCCAAGAAAGCACTGGACGTCAGTAAAAATAAAGATAAGGCAAACTTCTTCATACACGATTTCCCCCTTAATTTGTTTTTGTGCATAAAACTAATCCAATACAGACGCTGCGTTTTGAAAGGGCTTTCATTCCAACTCGCATCCCTCCTGCTAAATTGAATTTTATGGCTGAATCAGAGTCGAATTCCTCCATCTTGATTTTTGGATACAACTCACCCCAAAATTAGCACAGAAAAAACTTAATGTAAAGAAAAAATTTTAATTTTCTAACTATTATACAGGTTTAAAGAGTTTGTTTTATAGAACATTTTATAGTAGATTTCTATCGATTAAACCAATATTACTTTTACCGATTTTAGAATTATTTAAATATTTGCTCTTGTTATCCTTTTCATCTTATATTATGATTTAGCTAATAATCTCGTATCCAAAATACATTGATAATGTAAGGGAGGAAAAAAGATGAAAGTTTTACGAGTTTTAGATTTGATTGAAAGCGCTTTCTCTTCTTTGTTTTTTTTGGTCGGCATTGGCATCAGTCTCTATTCCGTTTTCATGAGATATGTTTTAGGCAACTCTCAAAGCTGGGCTACGGAAATTTATACAATGCTTCTGGTCTGGGCAATCTTTATCGGCTTTTCTACTGCGTTAAAAGAAAACAAACACATTGCCATCGATATTCTGTATGACAAATCTGGGCCTGCTTTCAGGAAGTTTTCTCAGGTCATTACCCTTTTAGTAGGACTCTTCTTCAGTGCATTTATTTTCTGGACAGGCATGGATATGGTGATGACCGCCTATGATCAGCAAATCAAAACGATCGACCTTGGTTTCCCCATCTGGATTAACTACTTAATCATGCCGCTCGCCGGTCTACTGCTGTTCATTCGTTTTTGCGAAAAAGCTTATCGGTTCTTTGTTAAAAAAGAAGATGATACCGGAGGGGATGACATTCTATGGAAACAGTAATCGTCATTGGTTTATTATTCATTCTTGCTTTATTGCGGGTACCGATTGCCATAAGTTTGGCGGTTTCAAGTATTATCGGGCTTTACCTGGTGGACTTTTCACTTAATACGGTTATCCAGAGAATGTTTACCGGCGTCAACAGCACCACCTTGATGGCCATTCCCGGCTTCGTATTCGCTGGATTGATCATGGCACAAGGCGGAATTTCGAAGTACCTGATTGAAGCCATCCGTTCATGGGTCGGCCATACAAAAGGCGGATTATCCGTTGTTACGGTCCTCACCTGTATGGTTTTTGCCGCGATTTCAGGTTCCAGCCCGGCTACTGCTGCTGCCATTGGTGCTATCATGATTCCCATGATGGTCAAGGCTGGCTACGACAAGAAATATTCCATGGGCTTGGTTGCCTCAGCCGGAACACTAGGAATTCTAATACCGCCTTCTATTCCTTTGATCCTCTATGGATCTGTGTCGGAACAATCGACTGGAAAACTGTTTTCTGCAGGTATCCTGCCGGGCTTAGTATTAGGGCTGGCATTAATCATCTATGCAGTGATTGTTGCCCACAGAAAAGGCTACGGCGGATTGCCAAAAGTTCCGATAAAAGACCGGATCAGACCGACGATCAAATCCATTTGGGGTCTGATTATGCCCGTTGTTATTTTGGGCGGAATTTACAGCGGGATTGTCACACCAACTGAAGCTTCTTTCCTTGCTGTGCTGTATGCGCTCATCATCTCTGTTTTTGTATACCGCGAACTGAATTTATTCCAATTCAGAAATATTCTTACCGAATCCATTAACACAACAGCCATGATTTTCCTGATCATCGCAGCAGCTCTTGTTCTCGGTACATTCTTAACTACCGAACAAGTGCCGCAGGATTTTGCCCAGTGGGTCAGCGACAGCGGGTTTAATAAGTGGACCTTCCTGCTGATCGTTTCGCTGCTGTTCTTTGTTCTCGGCATGTTCCTTGAACCGACAGCCATCATTTTGATCACGCTGCCGATTCTCTTGCCGATCATTACAGCATTGGAAATCGACGTCATCCATTTTGCCATCATCATGGTTGTCAACATGGAGCTCGGGATGATTACTCCGCCGGTCGGTCTGAATCTCTTTGTTGTAAGCGGGATATCAGGCGAAAAGGTGGAAGAAGTCATCAAAGGCGTTGTTCCGTTTTTCGCGATATTCATTATCGTGCTGGTGATTGTCATTATCTTCCCGCAGATTTCTTTATACCTCACGTAAACTAACTCGATAGACAGCAAAAAGACGGAGAGCTGAGCCTCCGTCTTTTTCTTATGAATTGCTTATTTTTACGGCCGACTGGTACAGTACATCAACCGCTGCGAGCATTGAATCTTCATCAAAATCGAAACGTTCATTATGGTGCCCGGCCGCTAAATCGCTGCCGACGATGCAGTAAGTCGCAAGCCCGCCGAGCTCTTTTACGCGTTCCATGTAATAAGTCGCGTCTTCAGAGCCTGCCGAATCCGTCGACCATTCGACTGTTTTCTTCATCAGCGGCGACTTTTCCGCAGCCCTTGCTAAAGTTTCCACCAATTCTTTGCTGGGCATACTGCTTTTCGCTTCGCCAACAATCTCCACTTTGACTTCCACTCCGTACATTTTTGCAGCACCTTCTAAAACATTGAGGGCTTGAGAACGGATGTAGTCATTGATTTCCGACGTTTCTCCGCGTGTTTCCACTTTCAGTTCCGCTAGAGAGGGAATGATGTTGCGGCCGGTTCCGGCATTCAGAACACCGACATTTACCCGTGATGCGCCTGCCGAATGCCGCGGGATTCCGTATAAGCCGAGTACCGCTGAGGATGCTGCCATTAACGCATTGCGTCCTTCTTCCGGCTTTCCGCCGGCATGGGCCGCTGTTCCTTTAAAGGCGATATCCATTTTAGTCGTTGCTAAAAACCCTGAATTCCCGGCTACAAACTCACCGGATGGCACTCCGATGCCCAAGTGCATGGCGATAAAGAAATCGACGTCATCTACAACTCCCGCTTCCACCATTGACTTGGCTCCGCGCGTCCCTTCTTCAGCCGGCTGAAAAATCAGTTTAATCGTTCCGGCTAGCTGTTCTTTATTGTCCATTAGGGTTTTCGCAAATCCAAGACCAATGGAAGTATGGCCATCGTGTCCGCAGGCATGCATCTTAAACTCGTTCAACGAAGTGAAACCTTTTTCAAACGGAATGTGGCCGGCAGACATTTCTTCCTGGATATCAAGCGCATCCATATCAAAACGGTAAGCAAGAACGGGACCTGGTTTGTTGGTCTTTAACGTCGCAACAATTCCTGTCATGCCATTTTTGAATTTCGGCAGCCAGTCGATATTGGCACCATTTTGTTCAGCCCACCTGTAATGCGCATCCAAAATATCTTGTGTCGGCACACCCATGCGCGCTTCTGCTTTCATAACTTCTTCCGCAGTGCTCATGCCATAGCCAAGTGAGTCTAAATATGCTGCGGCAAGAGAAGCTGTCCGCATTTCCAAGAATCCCGATTCGGCATGTTTGTGCAAATCGCGGCGCCAGCGAATCATCTGATCCTGCAAATTTTCATCCAATAATTGCTCTGCCATCTTTTCTCCTCTTTTCCATTAATGATTGTTTATAGATAAGGGGTGATTCCCGGTCCAAACTGAAGTTCCGCAAAGAAGAAGATCAGGAACATAATGATCCAGACGGCCAGGAAAGACAATGTATAGGGAATCATTAAGGAAATCAACGTTCCCATTCCTGCTTTTTTATCGTATTCGCGCATGAAAGAAAGCACGACAATAAAATAGGGATTTAACGGCGTCACGATATTGGTCGAGGAATCCCCGATCCGATAAGCCATTTGTGTGAATCCCGGATGATAACCGAGCTGCATAAACAGCGGTATAAACACCGGTGCTTCCAGTGCCCATTTCGCAGAACCGGAAGAAATCAGGAAGTTCAGCATTGCGGTAAAGAGAATGTAGCCGACGATCAGGTAGATTCCTGTAAAGTTGATTTGCGTCAATAATTCAGCACCGTTGACCGCTACCCAAGTTCCGATATTGGTCCATGTAAAATAAGCGATAAATTGCGATGCAGCAAAAATCAGAACGATAAATCCAGACATATCTTTGATAGACTCACTCATAAATCCGACAGCATCTCTTGAACTTTTGATAGCTCCGACGGTTTTTCCGTAAGCTACGCCGAGTACAATGAAAAGACCGAAAATAATAGGTACGATTCCTGTCAAGAACGGCGAAGGAATCAAGCCGCCTTCTTCATTCCGAAGCGATGAACCCGGCAGGAAGATAAGCAATGCAAGCACCGCCAGATAAGCCAATGCTGCAAGGCCGGCGTTGCGCAGGCCCTTATTGGCTTTTGGATGCTCTTCTGCATCCACGTCAATGACCATATCGCCTTCATATTTTCCTAATTTAGGCTCGATGATTTTTTCTGTGATGAGTGCAGCAACTATGGTTAGAACAAAAACAGAAATCATATTGAAATACCAGTTGTCAGCCGGTGTGACAATAACAGAAGGATCAAGGATTGCAGCAGCTTCCGTTGAAATTCCCGAAAGCAAAGCGTCTGTTCCAACAATCAGCAAGTTTGCCGTAAACCCGGCGCCGGCACTTGCGAAACCTACTGCAAGACCCGCGAGCGGATGGCGTCCAATTTTATAGAATACCATTGCCGCGAGCGGCGGAATCAAAATCTGGGCAGCATCCGATGCGATATTCCCCATGATTCCGACAAAAGCAATGGCGTATGTAACAAGCGCAGGCGGTGCTTTTAAAATAGTTTTGCGAATGGCAATTTCCAATAATCCGACTTTTTCGGCCAAGCCGATACCTAGCATAATTGCGAGTACCGTTCCAAGCGGTGCAAAGCCTGTAAAGTTTTCAAGCATGGAAGTTATGATGTATTGCAGCCCGGCCCACGACAGCAAATTTTGGATTGCCAGCGTCTCTCCAGTGCCTGGATGAACGACCGAAGCATTGAACATACTGAAAATAAAGGAAGCAATCATAACGGCGACTGCTAAGTACACAAAAATCATAAAGGGATCGGGCAGCTTATTCCCTAATTTCTCGACGACGTTCAAAAAGCGTATAAAAAATCCCCGCTTCTCCACGTTCTGTTTTGGCTGTTTCATCTTTCTCCTCCTCTGACTGCATAATTACACTAATACCTTAATATTATATTCAGAAATACATCGTTTTTTCAAGATATTCCGATAATTTTTAATAAAATGACGTCTTAACGTTCGGAATTAACGTAATTCCTTCAATTTTTCCAAAGCTTTGACCGTAACTTTTACCATTGTATCGACGCCGATTTCAATTGCATCTTCATTAAAATAAAATTCCGGATCATGGAGCGGTTTCGGAATTTCTTCTCCTTCTTTGGCACATCCCAGCCAATAAAATGCACCGGGATACTGAGCTAAAAACCGCGAAAAATCTTCTCCTGCCATGGATGGATCTACTGTTGGCAATGCTTCTTCACCAAACGAACCAACTGCAGTATCCCGGACTAACTCTGCCCATTCCGGTGTATTGACGGTGGCATCATAGCCTTCAATATAGTCGTAAGCAATTTTGACTTCGTATGCAATTTCAAATCCTTTGACCAGATTTTCAATTCTCCGTTTAATGGTCGACTTTGCTTGTTTACTGTAAGTCCGAACCGTTCCAGTCAGTTCTACATGGTCGGCAATTACGTTGTAGCGGTATCCGCCATTAATCGTGCCAATCGTAATAACAGCTGACTCCAATGGGTTCATGTTGCGGCTGACAATCGACTGAAGCGAAGAAATAAATTCCGCAGTGACGACAATCGCATCTTTTCCTTGATGCGGCATACTGGCATGCCCTGCTGCGCCGGTAATTGTAAACGATAGCCTATCGGATGCCGCCATCATCTCTTTATCGCGAACCCCGATTTTCCCTACTGGCAAGTCGGGCCATACATGCTGCCCAAAAATGACATCCGGTTTGTATTCATCAAAAACACCGTCTTCCATCATCGGCCTTGCGCCGCCGATTGGCGTGGATTCTTCATTCGGCTGGAACACAAGAAGGACACGCCCCGGCAATTGATCCTTCATTTCCTGCAGCTTGAATCCTGTACCAAGCAGCATGGATGTATGCGCATCGTGTCCGCACGCATGCATTTTTCCTGCAACTGTCGATTTGAATTCGACATTCGTTTTTTCGATAATCGGAAGCGCGTCAATATCTGCACGCAAAGCGACAGTCCCTCCGCTTCCACTTCCCTCAATTATTCCAAGGACGCCTGTTTTGGCAAAGCCTGTTTTGAAAGGAATGCCGGCTTTCTCCAATTCGGCCTGAATGCGTTTAGAAGTTTCCCATTCCTCGCCGCCAAGTTCCGGATTCCGGTGCAAATCTCTCCGAATCTCTTTCACACGTTCAGTAATCGTCATCTGTATTCATCCCTTCTATGTATCAACTCTTCTTTTCGAGCTTAGCATAAAATAAAAAGCGGATGTAGAATTAATGAAATAAAGAGAATTTTTTGATACTATAGTATGATAATTAAATTCATCGTAAATTGGTTTGTGTAAAAGTTTATTATCCTTCCTTGAAGCTATATCCAAGCTGAGGATTCCTCCAACTTCTTCTTCCTTGCCTATATCCAGCCGGTAAATTGCAAAACAAAAAAACGTCCATCAATTTCTTGATGGACGTTTTTGCATTCATTTATCAGCTCAAACCAAAGTCGCTGACAAGGGCTGCCAGGCCGCCTTGGTAGCCGCTTCCGATGGCGTTGAATTTCCATTGGCCTACATGGCGGTATAATTCGCCGACGACAAGCGCAGTTTCAATCGAAAAATCTTCGCCTAAATCGTAGCGCAGAATTTCTTCGTTGGTGCTTTCGTTCAATACACGGATAAAGGCATTGGATACCTGGCCGAAGTTTTGGCCGCGGCTTTCGCCTTCGTGGATCGTTACCGTGAAGACCACTTTATGGACATCTGCAGGAACATTCGGCAAATCAACCAGCACTTGCTCGTCGTCTCCATCGCCTTCGCCGGTCAAGTTATCTCCAGCATGCACAACGGAACCGTTGCCGCCTGACAGGTTGTTGTAGAAGATGAAATCTTCCGGACTGCGGGATTTTCCGTTTTCCGCAACTAAGAATACAGATGCATCCAAGTCGAAATCTCCGCCTCCGCTGTATTTGTTCGTATCCCAGCCAAGGCCGACAAGCACTTTTGTCAATCCCGGATTGGTTTTTGTTAAATCGATTTTCTGGCCTTTTGTTAAGTTAATTGTAGACATATACTGATTTCCTCCTCCGATTAATTCGCTTTTCGTTGGGTGTCTTCGTATTTCTTCTGCAATTCCTCAATGCGCAAACGCCCTTGCTCACGCATCTTGCGGTTTTCCGCTTCGATTTCACGTGTGTCGTTCATGCCTTGCATAATCGTTTCCCAAGTCTGTTCAATGGTTTCGATCTTGATGCTAGGTTGTCCGGACATGCGGGCAATATCCACGCTTTGGCGCGAAATATCATTTGCGTTATTCAGCAGCATTTCATTGGTGCGGCGGTCCAGTTCATTCATGCCTTCTGCCACCAAGTTTTGGCGTTTGGCCGCAATGGCATTAATCAAGCCGGTCTTAAAGATTGGAATCGTTGTGACAAACGCAGAATTGATCTTTCCGATCAGCTTCGTGTTCCCGCGCTGCAGCATACGGATTTGCGGAGCCGACTGGTAGGAAACCTGCTTCGCCATTTCCAAATCATAGACGCGCTGTTCCAACAATTCGATGGCGTTTTGCAGGGAATTCAATTCCATCAAAGCCATCTGGTTGCCGGATTCCGCCCGTTTGCGCACTTCCGGCTCCTGGGCTTTCAGTTCCTGCACTTTGATGTCTCCAGCGGCGATGTACTTTTCCAGTTCCATAAAATAATTGAAGTTCTGGTCGTACAGCTCTTCCAAAGTCGATGTCGACTTTTTCATTTCAGTTTCGTATTTTGTAATTTCGACGTAGACTTTGTCGATTTCCGTACCCATTGTCTGATACTTATTGAACAATTGTTCAATCACTTTATTGCCTTTATTAAAGATTTTGTTGAGGAAGCCTTTCTTTTCAACAAAATCTTTTTTATCGAATTTGTCCATGATTTTGCCGAGCTGCTTTAAAAGTTCACTTGATTCTTCCATGCTGTTGGCCTGGACCGAATTCAAGACTTTGCCGGTGAAAGCGGAGATTTCATTTGCGGGTTCACGCCCGAATTCCAGCAATTCAATCTGGTTTTTGGGGTTTATTTTTGAAGCCAGTGCCAGCACTTCAGGGTCTTTTTTCAACTGGACTTTCAAGTTGTTTTCATCTTGCATGACCAGCTCTTGCTGCTCGATTTGATTTGGCAATGTGCTCATTGGTATCCCTCCCTGTAATGGTTAAAGCCATTTTCTGAATAACTTTTTGACCACTGACGGTTCGCGGTATGGCTCGTTGTAGCTGCGGTCATCCAGCCAGTGCGTATCGATTGATTCGGCATCGATCCAACGTTCAATGTCCTGATGCCCTTGCGGATTGATAATGATGACATCGAGTCCGAATGTATGAATGAGTGCAATGGCATTAGCATCCGCACGGCTCAATTCGCCGTCTTTTTCTTCATTGTAAAACAGCAAAGTCGGGACAAACTGCGGGTAATCGAACTGCTGGATCAGCTGAATAACAGCGTCCGGCATCGACATTGACTGGGAAAATTGATAAAGCTGGAGATCTTCAAACGATTCGCCGTTTTGCGGAGTGAGCATCGGCTTTTCAACAAGCCGTGCAATCGCTTCGCAAAGGGCCGTTTGCAGGCCGTCCGGCAAGCGACCGTATTTCCACCAGTTGGCCGTTTTCATCTTCTCGGGATCCAACCGTCCATTTTTTCCGAGCGCCGCCCGGTAATGGAACTGCTGGTTCCCTTTGCGTTCTTCGATAAACGGAAAGCTCCGGACCAATAGCGTGTCCTCGCGTTCGGTCAACCCATGGATATTGTCCCAGAAGCGCTTCCGGTCTTTTTCAATGCCCATGATTTTGGCAAACACCACCGGGATGTTGACGCTTCCGCGTTCCACGCCAAATGATGGGCGGACCATTGCCCGTTCTTTTGCAAGCATAAATGCTTCATCAATGGTCGTTTTCAGCCGGATGGATTTGGTTAAATAGGATTTAAACTGATAAGGCTTATAGAGGCCGGAATCGTCATGGTGCAGCAAGCGGTCCACTTCCTGTGTCGCCCGGTATGCGACCGTTCCGACCCGCTCCGGCTTTTCTTCCGGAAACGGCAGAACCGCATCCCCTGTCACCTGGAAACTGTGGGTCGGTAAATCTTTTTCTTCCAATACCGTTTCGAGCCAATGCTTTCCGGTCGGATCGAAAACGATGACATGAAAACCGAAAGCCGCAGAAAATTTAAGGAACCATTTTTCGCTTTCTGTCGTATCGCCGTACCAAAGGAAAGCAGGCAGCCCTTTTTCCAGGTCCAGCTTTTCCAGCTCCGGCTCGATGTGGTTGAACGTCCATTTGACCAAGTCTGTTGCAACCCGCCGGAACGAAGAATGGGTCGTGCTTCCGCCGGATTGCGTTTGGAAAGCTTTCAATATATCAATCATGACCAGGCGAATCCGCCGATTCAGCCCTGCGTCTTTCAATCTTGGCAGCAAGCCTTTGCCATCAAGAAAAGCTACAATTCGGTTTGGCGACAGCCCTCGCTCTTTCGTATTCATTTCAAACAAATCCTGCAGGCTGCGCAAACGTTCAGCCGCAATCTGCTTGTTCAAGCGCCCGGATAGCCGTACGAGGCGCCCCTTTGACTCTTCCATCAGATCATAAATTGAAGCAAAATAATCGTCGGCATCGAGCGGCATTCCGACAAATTGGCCGAGCAGCTGCGGATAAGTGATGGCATCTTCTTCAACTTTCGTTTCCGGATGATTGACAATCGGCTTCGTCAGCCAGTCGCCCAATTTTTCCGGATCCCACGTTCTCACGCGGACCGGATGCAGTTGAACCATGGGATTTCCTCCTTATTCAAACTTCCGGGAAATACTCATCACTTTCTCCAAGATTTCTTCCCCGGCTTTGATTCCTTTTTCCTCGGTAATTTCAATATGTTCAGAGACAGCACCGCTCTGGACCGCTTCTCCGTGGGCAGGCAGCAAGCCCAGATCTGCATTTTCAAGCAGGCACATATCCAAAAGCGAATCCCCTGCTGCCACTACATAAGCCGCATCGATGCGCTTTTTAACGTATTCCATTGCCGCCGCTTTCGTAATGCTTTCCGGCATAAAATACAGCTTTCGGCCCTGGAGCGACAGCGACCAGCCGATTTCACGGAATGTCCTTTGGTAAAATTCCATTTGGTCTTCCGGGAAACGTTCCCGGTCCAAAATCATATAAACAAACCAGTCATCCGCTTCCCGCACGCTCACTACCCAGTCTTCTGTAAAATATCGCTCAATTTCCGGCTTCAGCTCCTGAATGATCGTTTTCCGGCTGACACAACGCTTACGGATATCGTCCGACCATTCTTTTATGGGTTTTCCGTTTTCCAGGATGACGGCTCCGTTTGCAACAATTGCAAAACGCGGGCGTTCACTTCCGCTATAGATGCCCGTCACCCGCTCATACTGTGCCTGGGTTCTGGTGGTTACCGGCAAAAAGCAGACGGAAGAATCAAGGTTCCACAGCGCCGACTGGCTTTTTGCCGTCATAAACGAATGCGGTTTCCCGTCTATCCGCTCCGCTTCTCTCAGTTCCTCTTCCGAAACGCCAGAACCCATAGTGCGGCGTGAATAAATCAAAGTCTGGTCCAAATCGCTGGCAAATAAAATCGTCATATCTCTTTCCCCGAACGGATCAGCCCGATTGCCCGGTAAAATAACTCCGGCACCACTTCAACCGGCACGTCCTTTTCCTTTGCCAAAACCAGTAAGTGCTGAACATCCGAATGTGCCGGATCTTGGACAAGCACTTTCCACGGACTGCGCCGAAGCAGAACACGCGTCGTTTCCCCAACGCCTGGTTTGATTAACGTATAGTCTCTTTCATTATACATCTTTTGACCTATTTCTTCTACTTCTTTCATGCCTTCCCAAGTACGTTCAGCTGTAACCGGATTCGCTGCAACTGCATCTTCTACCGCTTTTAACGTTTCCGAAAAGCTGGCTGTAACCCGGTCGACAAAATCATTCGACAAGTCCTCTTCCAGCAAGTCGCTGTAGAATTTGGCGCCGTGGAAATCTTCTTCGTTGATAAACTGGTCGTTCAAGATGGTCCGGCTAATCAGGCCTGAGACCGTAGCATTCAAACAGGCACTCGGAATGAGAAAATCTTCGCGTGTACCAAATAGTACCGCACACGCTCCAGGATCTGCGAGCACTGCCATATCATCGTATAGTTTCAAGCCCTTTTGTTCATTCAGCAAACGGACCGAGCGGGTCAGCTCTTTTTGGATGGCCCCTTTTCCGGTCCAGCCGTCAACAAACTGGATGCGGCTTTCGGGATGCCGGCTCCGGATGGCTTCCATCGCATTTTCATCAATTCCTTTTCCACGCAAAATCGACACACTGTAATGCGGCCAGTCCACATTGAGCACTTGCCGGGCGTAGCGTCGGACCAAGATGCCGATCGGGCTTCCCGCTCTCGCCAAAGAAACGAGCACAATGTCCTCCGTTTTGGCATTCAATGCAATGCGGCGCGTCAAAAGCCCGATTAAAAAGCCTAAGCGCTGCTTCGTCGCCTCCACTGTTTCGTGGTACAGTTTTGTATATTCTGCAGAAGGACGGTATTCCATCGGCAGGCGTTCTGCGTAATGGCCTCCCGCCCGTACTGCATTTTCACGTTCCTCGAGCGTACTTTCCCCAAAAACTTCCGAGACATCTTTCAACAAAAATGTGATGTCTTCTTTCGGATAACTTGTTTTCACCAATCCGGTCGCAATCATCAGGCTCAATCTCCCTTTTTTGCCCCCGTCAATGAAATCCATTCAACAGGCGCTTTTTCTTTAAGGTACGTGACTAGCTGCCGCCACGCGGCTTCGTCCACTACCGATTCGGCGATCAAATAAATTTTATCGATATCCAGTTGCTTTAAATTGTACAGGAATTGATCCACACCTTCTGCATCAGGCAAGCGGAACTTCACTTTTTCTTTGATAGGATACCCTTCTGCATCAGAAGCGAAAATCGGGCTTCTTGTCGCAGTCTGCACCAATGCATCAGCATTTAAGGCATGGGCGAAGCGCAGAGGCAAGTACATATTCTCCCCTATGCCAATGACCAGAGGTTTTTCCCCGGCTTTAGCGTTTACGCGGCCAGCTGCCTGTTCTGCCCAGCGGCTGATTTTATCATGTTCTTCGCTTGTCAGGCTAAAGCGGCCGGTTAGCGGCACGTAGCGCTGGCCGGTGGCGGATTCATATGGAAGCTGGTCCGCTTCCGTTATTTCCTGCAGCGGGACTGAACTGTCTCCTGCTAAATAAGGAAGAGGCGCTTCGTCCGGCGATTCACTGTGATGCAGTTCAAATTGCCCTTTCATGAGCGACAGAACATCCACTTGAATGTTTCGCGCAGCTGCCAGTTCAGCCGTTTTTTTCTGCTGTTCTTTGCTCCGCCAATCCAAGATCGAAAGCGATTTGTATTTTTTCCCAGGAAATTGGTCATCGAGTGCCTGGATTAAGTTTATTAAGGTATTGCCGGTCGAAATCTCATCGTCAATCAACACAATGGTTTCCGCTTCTTCCAACATTCCTTTAGGAGCATAGACGATATGGGAAGTGGCGTGGGAATGTTCTTCTTCGAAGACAAAAGAAGGGGTCAGTCCATTGACGTTTTCGCGGGTTGTATGGATATAGGCCGCTTCTTTAAAATGCTGGAATACAGCATGCCCTAGCCCTGTAGCGGTCTCAGCCATTCCGATGAAAATGGTTCGTTCTGGCAGCTTCGTTTTATAAGCCAAGGCTTTCTTTATCTCATCCGGATCGCTCTTTCCGGTTTTTATTAATGCTGCGAGTGCATCCGCATAAGACGGGTAGTCGAGTCCAGCGTCTTCCATCAACAAATAAGCAAGCAAAGTGCCGGTCCCAAGCGCGACTTCGGGCCGCACAGCCAAATGCTTGGCGATTAACGGACTGACGAACAGGAACTGCCGCTTTTTGTTGACTCGTAAAGCCATAGAGAAAAGGGACTCCGGAAGAAGCCCTTTGTAAGTTTCATAAACTGCAACCGAAAGGTCCAGGTTTTGCCATAATTTAAAGTTGGTTTGATAATCGGTTCGATCCAATATAGTTGAGGACATCGATTGGTTTATAGTTTTCATTCAGCACCCCATATACTTCCGCCTGGGCCATCACTTTCCGTGCCCAGCTTAAATGCGGTTTCACTTCATTCATTTTGTTGCGTTTCGGGCTTTGCAGGACGCCGTTGGACTTGAAGCTTTGAGACATGATCAACGATGCATCTTCATACGTTTCAAGAGACACGATATGGCCGGCATTGACGATTGAGATCTGGGATGGATGGATGCATGTTTTGCCCTTAAAACCGTTTAGAACGTCCACCTGTACTTCCTGCCAAAGCATTTGTTCCGGCTTGGAAGACATCGGGCGCTCCTGTCCTGAAGAGAAATGCTCGTATACCGGACCCGAGACGACAAAACCGTCTTCCGCCCGGCCAAACTGGTTTAGGATAGCGGTTAAGCCGTCCCGGATCACATGGACCTCGTAAATTATCCGCTCCGCCGGGCGCCGGAGGCCGTAAAGGCTGGAAAAATCGGTGGCCCCAACCCGCACCGTCAACACCCGGTCTATTTCTGCCAATAAAATCCGGTGGATTTCCTGGAGATTTTGTTCACGCAGTTCGGAATACAGCACTTCTTTTGTTTCCAGCAAAGGCAAGGCATAAAGGTTCCGTCCTGCTGCTTCGCTTGCCCGGTCTAATGCAGCGAAAAAGCCTGGAAGATTTTCAGCGCTGCTTTTCGGAAAAACGATTCCGGTCAAAACGCCAAAAGCTGTTCCGGCTTCTGCAGTCAGCTTATCAAGCTGAGCCGCATTCCGGACACGCAAAAATAGCGCCGGACCGGCTTCTGCCTGAAAAATAGCTGCTCTTTCCAGCAGTTTCAACTGCTCGATGACATTTGCTTCCGCCTTCGGCAGTTCCAAATCGGCAACCGCATCTTCCAAACAGATAATCAACGTGGCTAATCCCGAAAAAGCCCCCCGTCTATACTGCCCCGACAAAATCTTATCTCCAAATTCCGGGCGTGACCCCGGTGTGTAAAGAGCTGCACCCAATGCCAGCCCCAGTGTTTCCCGTTCCGTATCACGGTTAAATTCTGCCGGGGAATATTTAAAAAATGCCTTCAGCTCAGAATCAGTCAATACGTCAAAATGTCTCATAAATTGTTTCCTCCCGGCACGCTGCAAAAGCATGGCCAAAATTAATAACTAAAGTTACATAAAAAAAGGCTAAAAAAGCAAGGAGGTATGCTCCTTGCTTTTTTCTTTGCCATTAAGCGTCCAATCCAAAATCCTTAACAAGTGCACCGAGCCCGCCTTGATAGCCGCTGCCGATCGCATTAAACTTCCATTCATTGTTGTGGCGGTAAAGCTCACCAACGACAACCGCTGTTTCGATAGAGAAATCTTCCCCTAAATCGTAGCGGATCAATTCTTCGTTCGTGTCGCCGTTTACAATGCGCACGTAAGAGTTGCTGACTTGGCCAAAGTTCTGGCCGCGTGTTTCTGCATCATGGATCGTAATGGCGAATGTAACGCGTTCGATCGAAGATGGGACCGTAGATAAGTTCACTTTCACTTGCTCATCGTCGCCGTCTCCTTCGCCCGTCTTGTTGTCGCCTGTATGCTCTACTGCACCAGCTGCACCGATTGTGTTGTTATAGAAAACAAAATCCGCTTCAGAAGAAGCTTTGCCGCTTGAGTTCAATAAGAAAACAGATGAATCAAGGTCAAAGTCCTGTCCTCCGTCGTACTTGTTTGTATCCCAGCCAAGACCGACAATTACGTTTGTTAATCCTGGATTTGATTTTGTTAAGTCCACTTTTTGCCCTTTAGATAAATTGATTGCCATTCTTCCTTCACTCCTTATGCGTATTTGTTTGCGATTGAACCGATATCCGGATCGATGGTGCCTTCTCCGACAGCCGAGAATTTCCAATCCGTTCCCTGGCGGTACATCTCACCAAGAATCAGCGACATTTTGCCTGCGTAGTTCTCAGTCAAATTGTAATGGATCATCTCTTCTTTCGATTGGTTGTCCACCAAACGGATAAATGCATTTTGAATCATGCCGAAATCCTGTTTCTTTTGCTTGGCATTGTAAATGTTTACGACAAAGACCAAACGATGAACCGATGGGGAAATCCGTTTCAAGTCGATTTGGATGGTTTCGTCGTCTCCTTCGCCTGCACCGGTCAAGTTATCGCCGGAATGGACGACGCTGCCGTCTTTGCTTTTTTTGTTGCCGAAATAAATGAGGTTTTCTTTCCCACTTAACTTCCCGTTTTCATCAAGCAAGATAACTGAAGCGTCACAATCCACATCCGCTCCACCACCGCCACCGCCGCCAAGCAGTCCGCTTAAAAAGCCGCCGCTTTTTTTGGTAGTGACCGGGTCCCAGCCAAGTCCGACCATGATGCTTGAAAGTGACGAACGTCCTTTAGTTAAATCAATTTTTTGACCTTTTACGAGATTGATAGCCATTCTTCGCACTCTCCATTCATCGTTATGTACTCTAACTTCAATAGTATTTGTAAATCCGGAAAATTTCAATTATTAAGGGTTGTTGCCTAAAGGTTCCCCCTTAAGGAACCCGCGCACCCAAAAAACGTCCCGATTTAAAATGGGAACTTTTTACTGTGGTAAAATTAAAATAATCCCGATATAAATATATACGATTAACTCGCTTTTAAGTTTCATTTGTCACAGAAGATACAATTCTTCAATGTTATCCACCGGTTTTCAGCATACTTTTATCGAGCTGCGGGTAAACAAAACCATAGTGTGTATTTTATGAGCATAAAGCATCAAGAAATGAAAGGGGAGTACAGATGAAGCTTATTTCAATTGTGGTTCCGGCTTACAACGAAGAAGCAAATATTATGAGCATGTATGAAAAGTTGGTCCAGGAACTTCACCTGCTTCCATACCAATATGAAATTATGTTTATTAACGACGGCAGCAGTGATGGAACTCTCCAGGAAATCTTAAAGCTCGCTGAAAGACATCCGGACGTGAAGTACATTTCGCTGACCCGCAATTTCGGCAAAGAGTCCGCCATTTTGGCTGGGCTGCACCGCATCCAGGGCGATGCGGCTATTTTAATGGACAGCGATTTGCAGCATCCTCCCGAATTGATCGGCCAACTGATCGAAGGTTTTGAAGAAGGCTTCCACCAAGTAGTCGCCAAACGCTCCCGGACAGGCGATTCAAAGTTTCGGAGTTTTTTATCTTCCTTCTATTATAAAATCGTCAATGCCGTCACCGATGTCGACTTCGTGGACGGCGAGGGCGATTTCAGGCTGCTCAGCAGAAAAGCCATCAATTCCATCCTTCAGCTCAGTGAAAGCAACCGTTTTTCAAAAGGGCTGTACTCCTGGATTGGCTTAAGCAAAAAAATCATCAGCTACGAAAATGTGCAGCGCGCGAAAGGGACATCCAAATGGTCGTTCTGGAGCTTGGTCAATTACGGCATTGATGGTATTATTTCATTTAACTTAAAGCCTTTGCGCGTTTGTTTTTATACTGGTTTCCTTGTGCTCTTCCTCTCGCTCGTCTATATCGGGGTGACTTTCTACGAAATCCTGAAAGAAGGGGTTGGAGCGCCCGGGTACTTCACCACCATTACTGCAATATTATTTTTGGGAGGAATTCAATTGATCAGCTTAGGCGTGATCGGGGAATACGTTGGCCGGATTTACAATGAAACCAAAAGGCGGCCGAATTTTTTAATCGATATCAGCAATGCGGATGATTACGATGAATCTTAAATCGCTGAATACTGAATTCACCCGTTTCATATTTGTCGGTGTCATCAACACAGCTACGTATTACTCCATCTATCTGATTTTGCATAACCTATTGTCATTGCCCTACTTATTGGCGCATATCGCCGGTTTTTTCATTTCGTTGAATATTTCTTTTTTCCTGAACTGCTATGTTACGTACAGGATCAAACCGACCTTGAAAAAGTATTTGTATTTTCCGCTGACGCAAGTCGTCAATATGTCTGTTTCCACTCTGCTGATTTTCGTATTCGTGGAATTTTTTAATCTTAACAGCAATATTGCCCCGTTCGCGGCAGTATTGTTTACCATCCCGATTACATTCGCAGTTTCCAGTAAAATTCTGAAAGGATCGGTCCGGACGGCCGGTGCGAAAAGAAGGTGAATTGATGAAAGAAAAATCCCCTAATCTCAAATTCTATTTCATTTGCCTTGGTTTGGCTTTTCTTGCCCACGGGGTCTTTTTGTATCAGTGGACCCGGCAGCATTATATGATCGGCATCAATGACGGCGGCTCTCAAATGCTGCCGTTTAAACATTTGCTTTACAATCAGTACACAAACGGCGAGTTTTTCTACTCATTCGACTTTGGGCTCGGCGCAGGAACTTTCAGCGAACTGTCCTACTACTTTTCCACGTCGATCGTGTTTTGGGCATCCGTCGTTATAGTGTTTGCCTTGGAGTCGCTCCATGCCATCGGTTCGCCTGATGTCTTGTTCTGGGCAAATGCCGCTGTCTGGATCAACGTGGTTCGGCTGAGCCTGGTGCTGTTCATCACTGCCCGTTTGTTTATGTATATGAAAATCAACCGCTTCCCTGCTCTGCTTGGCGCCAGCATCTACGGAATTTCCGGCATGTATTTCCGGCATGCCACCTATTGGGAATTTTTTGCGGATGCTTTTTTATGGCTGCCGATTCTGATTTTTGGTATTGAGAAAGTGTTCAGGGAGCAAAAGCCTGGCTGGTTTTTGTTCGCCGTCTCGATTTCCTTGATCGACAATTTCTATTTCTCTTATATCAATTTCCTGTTAGCCGGACTATACATACTTGCTCGCTTGGTAATTCGCCAGAAACCGAACGAAACCGGCTGGCTGAAAGCCGTCGCGGTGTTTCTGGTTACCGGGATCATCGGCTTCGGCATCAGTGCCGTGTCCTTTGTGCCGGCTGTTTATGCATTTTTGAACAACCACCGCCCGGATTTTGAACAGGAAATCCCGTGGGTTGATTTAACAGACAACATTTTGTTTACAAGCCGTTTCATTGTGCTGCCAGCTATTTTCGTGCTGTTTCTTTTTTGCTTTTCGCTGTACCGCTACAAAACGTTCCGGTTGTTTGCCGTTTTGGGCATAGCCGGAACGCTGCTTCATTTCAGCCCGGTTGCAGCAAGTGTCTTCAACGGGTTTTCAGCTCCTCAATACCGCTGGGAATATTTCCTGTCGCTGGTTGCCGGCGGCACAGTTGCGGCCGGTTTCCAGCACATCAGGACACTGACGCACCGCCAATTCGCTGCGGCAGGCGTTTTGACCGCGGCTGTCTATATGTTCGCCGTATGGATGGATCAGACATTTGATTGGAATGCCCAGTCTACCAAATTGATCTTGCTGAGCCTGCTGCTCACACTCCTTTTGGTATTTACGGTGCTGCAAGTTAAGAAGAAAAGCGCCAAAGCGTGGCTTGCAGGATTCCTGATTGCTTCCACCCTCAGTTTTGCCAACATCTATCAAGTGGAAAAAATACTGGAGGATGGCCGGATTGAACACGTCAATAAAGATCTGCTGACGAGTTCCGGATACGACACAGCGGAAGTGCGCGGCCTTATTGAAACCATCCATGAACGCGAAGACGGCGTTTCCTACCGCATCGACTGGATGGAAGGCGTTCGGAACAACACGCCGATCGTCCAGGACTTCCGGGGGTTAAGCGCCTATTCAAGCATCCTGAATAAAAACCTGTTGTATTTTTACTTGTATGATCTGCAAATCGATATGGGCCGCGAAAGCGTCAGCCGCTACGCTACGCTCGGCAACCGGGCTAATCTCCACAGCTTATTGCAGGGCAAGTATGCCATCAAAGAAAAAGGCGACCCGAATATTCCGTACGGTTTTACCGAAATGATGTCTTCCGAAAATTACATCGTCTATGAAAACGGCAATCCGCTGCCGTTTGCCCGTGCGGCTTCGGTTGCTTACTCTGAACAGCAGCTCGAAAGCCAGCCCGCCATTGTTCGGGAACATGCCATGTTGACTGGAATTGTCCTCGAGGGCGAGGCAGCTTCACAAACTCTGCCGGATGTGAAGAATCAAACTGAAGCTTTTGATGTCCTGGAAGCTGGAGCCACTTACCGCGACAGCCAATTGGAAGTTTCCGCAGATATGGGTGGAATCGACTTAGTCCGCAGCGGTTCATCTTTTATGGAAGGAGATTTATATGTTTCCTTCCGCTTGGAACATATCTCGCCGGATAAAGGCTTTCCACTAACTGTAAATGGCTACGAAACCAGCCGGAAAGCAAATACCTCGATTTACCGGACTTATGTCGATGATATCACCGTACGGATTCCGGCAGAAGACACCGTCAAAATCCGTATGCCAAAAGGCGCTTACCAACTTACAAACCTTCGGATCTTTGAAGAGCCTTACACCGTGCTGCAGGAGCAAAGCCAAAAAGATACCGGCTTACAGGCACTCTCTATTGATGGGAGCCGCGTAAAGGTTTCGTATGACAATTCTACTGATGAAAAGTACCTGGCAGTGAATATCCCATTTGAGCGTGGCTGGAAAGCGGCAGTGAATGGCCAGGAAGCAGAAGTGTTAAAAGCAAACTATGGCTTTGGGGCTGTCCCTCTTACAGAAGGAGCCAATGACATCACCTTTACTTATCGGCCGCCCTTTTTCTATCTGACCTTAGGCATCAGTCTGTTTTCTCTCCTAATCGGTGGCCTGTATGTTTTCTGGAGCAGCCGGAAAACTCGCATCTAATTTAGATTCCATCGGTTTTCTCCTACAAAAGGTTCCATTTATCTGAATTGAGTTTATTTCCTCACCAAAATGTGTAATGAAGAATAACACGAATTCAAGGGAGGAAATGACGAGATGAAGCGATGGCCGATGCTGATCCTTTCAATTCTACTGATTCTGATTCTTGCAGCCTGTGGAAATAATGAAGACCCACCTACCGAAACCGATGGAGCTACCGAAGTCGAGGATGAAAATGTAGACGAAGGCAATGAAGACCCGCCAAACGGCGAGGAAGCTGAAGACAATTCCGATGAAGGCTCAAGCGAAGATTTGATGTTTGCAACGGTTGAAATGATGGACAGCGACGGCAATGCTACTGGCACTGCTGAACTGAGCGCAGAAGACAAAGGCGTCAATGTAGTCCTTCAACTTGAAAACCTTGAATCCGGCGGCCATTCCGTTGAATTCCGGGATGCTGGAAAATGTGAAGCTCCTGATTTTGAAACGACTGGAGAGCCATTCGGCGGCGACATCCCAGATATTGAAGTAGGCGATGACGGCAAGGTAAACGAAGAATTTATGGTGGAAGGCGTCACTATGAAAACAGGGCAAGAAAACTCCCTGCTGAAAGAAGGCGGAGCCTCCCTCTTTGTCCAAGGCAGCGATAACTCGGAATCAGTGGCTTGCGGCGTTATTACGGCAAATCCTCAACAATAAAAAGAGCGGGAATAGACCCGCTCTTTTTTTCATGCTGTTTTCTCTTCTTGTTCTGCGTTTAGCGGCTCCCTTACAGGGAATAAAAAATCTAGACACTATTTTAAGGAGGACGAATGCATGGCAAATGAAGACAAATATGAAAAAATTGATGAAGAAGTGGAGCCCCAGGAACAACCGGAACAACCCGGACACGAATCCGACATGGCTCCTGAACCAATTTATGACGATCAGGATTATAAAGGCTCTGGGAAGCTCGATGGAAAAGTTGCATTGATTACAGGCGGCGACAGCGGAATTGGGCGCGCAGTAGCAGTAGCATTCGCTAAAGAAGGCGCCAATGTCGCGATTGCTTACTTGGATGAACACGAAGACGCTGATGAAACGGTTAAAGCCATCGAATCTTATGGCGTGAAAGCATTTAAGTCAGCGACTGATGTCAGCGATGTGGAAAATTGCAACCAGCTGATTGTCGACGTCGTTTCCGAGTTTGGCCAATTGAACATATTGGTGAACAATGCCGGAAAACAATTTCCACAAGATGACTTTTTGGCCATCACGCCGGATCAATTAATGGAGACGTTTACCACGAACATATTCTCCATGTTCTATTTATCGCAAGCAGCAATTCCCCATATGCAAAAAGGAGATTCGATCATCAACACTTCTTCCGTTACAGCATACCGCGGCTCATCATCGCTGATCGATTATTCCTCGACCAAAGGAGCCATCACGACGTTTACCCGATCGCTTTCCCAAAGCCTTGCTGAAAAAGGCATCCGGGTCAACTCAGTGGCTCCCGGCCCAATTTGGACACCGTTGATCCCGGCTACATTCGACGCTGAAAAAGTCGGGAAACATGGCGGCGACACGCCAATGGAACGCCGCGGCCAGCCTGCTGAAGTGGCACCGGCTTATGTATATTTTGCTTCCAAAGACTCCACTTATGTCACAGGGCAAGCCATCCATGTAAACGGCGGCGACTTTATTTCTTCCTGACAATACCCAGCCAAGGCTATTAGAGCCTTGGCTTTTTTCATTTCTTATAAAAAAACGGTTTCATAGGCCATATTCGGGTATAAGAGTGATATGAATCTCTTAATCAGGGAGGTGAAAGAGTTGAGATATATCGAAGCATTGCTTATGAAGTTCGCCATGGTATTCGCCGTCCTATTTGTCATTTTAGGGCTTACTTACGGAGTTGGAGTATTTGATATTTTCCTCCTTAGCCTCGTCATTACACTCGTTGGATTTATCGGGGACTTGGTTCTTTACCCGCGTACCTCCAATAAAGTTGCAACTGGCGGCGATCTCGTCCTTTCTTTTCTGATCGTGTGGCTCTTGGGGTTGGCATTGATTGAAAATCCTGACTTCTCGCTTGTAACGGCGGCCATCTTTTCCGCTATTGTCCTGGCAGTGGGTGAGTGGTTTTTCCATATCTACCTTACCAAACGCCTTTGGGAACAGAAGGAAACTTCTAAAACAATAAAACGCGATGCCCCACGGCAATCGTAAATTTAAAGACGCTGAAGCAGCCGCTTCAGCGTTTTTTAGGCTGTCCAGAAACCTTGAAATTTTTGCTTATTCCGTTTCAGGCGGACGCTTTTCGCGGGCTCGCGCCGAGCCGCTTCGTCGCTTCGCGACTCCAGGGTCTCGACGGCTTCGCTTTCCCGCAGAAGTCGCCGCCTTCCGCTTCATTCCGTTTTCCTACTTCTTTACCAGGATCCACATATGAATAGAGAGAACAAAATAAAGCGCATAGTGGTTTCTGGTGTTCTCTTGATATGGAGCAAAACAGCGGAGACTCCCGCGGGACAGCGCTGTGCCGAAATCCACTCGGCTGCTAGGCCGAGTTAGTTCGGCGCAAGCCCGCAGGAAAGCGGAGTTGTTTTGCGGAATATCGGTGTTTTTCTGTATCTTTCTCTTCAAGCTTCAGCGTCTTTTATCTATGCACTATTCAATTGCAGGCGGGAAGAAAAGAACTTTTTGGGTCCCTCCGTAATGAGCGATGGGCCGCTCGAGGTGAAAGTTTTTCGGCAGAAAACTGGCCATCGTATTTTTAAAGATTTCCCCTTGGATATACTGGAGCTCCCACGGGGGATGGTCGATGTCGACGCGCAGCAATCTGTTCTTCGGCTTTGTCCATAAACAATAACGTTCCGTCAGCCATGAATCGAAAAAATTCTTTTTGATGGGTGCTGAGGCAATTTTGTAACTTAAGCTAAGCGCTTCCGGAAATGCATGCCGGTGTGTTCTCCGGCTTTCAAAAAGACAGGTCCCTTGCCTTTTATTCATTGACATCCGGGCGTGGCGGTAAGGCAGAAAATCGCCTGTGCTTGCGGCTTCTACCGCTAATGCACTGTCTGCATCCAACGAAAAAAAGTAAACCCCTGACCGGCCTTTGTACTTTACATAAGTTCTTACATTCAACTCGAGATACGGCGGGACTACCGGAATCGGAGAAATGCCTCTTAAACTCGTCCCTTTGGCCTTGAATAAGACAACGCCAATCCAGGCGAATCCATCATACAAATCCAGTTCAAGTTCTCCGGGCACATGCTTCCTCAACCATTCAGCCTGGACAGGCCAGTGCAGGAAAACAACTTCATGCCATTCTTGTTTCATGACCCAAGGGCGATTTGCCATAAATCCACCTCTTTCACAAAAGAAATAAGCCTCTTCATTGAAGAGGCTTGGTTTTCTTATTTCAGGTCTTCTTCCGGAAGCGTGTTATGGGCTTCAGGAGGAGCTGGTTTTAGTACCGGGCGTTCGCTCAAAGGTTCCGGTTTTTGCACCGTAATCGGATGGCCATCCGGAGCCGGCTGGCTTACCCACGGCAATTGATCGGCCGTACTTGTTTCCGGGTTTACGTATAGAATATGTGAGAATTCCTGCGCTTCCCATTCAGGTGGGACAGTTGATGGTACGATTGGGCCTTCTTTGGCTTCCAAATCTTTAATTGCCGCAAGCCATTGGTTTTGGTGCATCGTGTCGCGTGCAATTAAGAAAGAGAATAAATCTTTGACGCCTCTGTCATCGGTCATGCTGTACAAACGGGCAACTTGCAAACGTCCTTGCGACTCCGCGTTGACGTTTGCACGGAAGTCAGCCAATAAGTTCCCGCTGGCTACAATATAACCTGCGTTCCACGGAACGCCGTTGCTGTCTTTAGGAGATGCTCCCAAACCATGAACAATTGCGTGCTGCGGATTCATACCGCCCATAATTGCGCCGACAATCGGATCCGCTGCCGCTTTTTCCTGTTCATAGACAGGTGCACCTTCTAATAAACGGGCAACGAGTGTTGCCAGCATTTCGATATGTCCAAGTTCCTGTGTTCCTGTATCCATCAATAAGTCTCTGTATTTTTCATTTCCTCTTGTGCTCCACCCTTGGAATAAGTATTGCATCGCTACCGACATTTCGCCAAATTGTCCGCCGATCAATTCCTGGACCTGCTTAGCAAATACCGGATCTGGACTCTCCGGTTTGACATGATATTGAAGTTCACTTCTGTGGAAAAACATAGACATTACCTCCTGAATGATTTTTTAGTTTTCTTTGGAGTTCGTTGAGTTGGAGTCGATGCGGCTATCACTGGCAGGCGACGCATCTTTGGGATGCCCGCCATCGTAGTCGGAATCATTTCCGCCGGTGTTAAATGTTTTGCCGCTTGAACTTTCGCCATCGTTTTGTAATGAAGAATCAGTTGCTGATTGTTCTCCGGCATTGTCGGATGCCTTGTCGCCAGTACCGGAACCGTTTCTGTTGTTGCCTGACTCTCTGCTTTCATCTTCTTTTTTCTTCATCGCTGCTTCATGTTCTCGTTGTTCCTTATCCATTTTCCTTCCTCCCTTCGTGTTTTGACGGCGTATTATCTGAATACCCTGCACTTTTCACTTAAAACCATTTTTTGTCTAGTGTTCCGCTTATTCATACAAAAGTCATAAAGCTTTTAGGCATAAAAAAGAAGAGGCATGAGCCTCTTCTTTTTAGATATGGATTAAGTTACTTTCAATTCTACGTCAATATTGCCTCTGGTTGCTTTGGAATACGGGCAGACCTGGTGTGCTTTTTCAACCAGTTCTCGTGCCTTTTCTTCATCTACTCCTTGAACTGAGACGTTCAAAGTGACGCCGATTTTATAGCCGCCGTCTGATTCATCTTTCAGGAAATGGACATCCGCTTTTACGGATGTACTTGAAACATCCGCCTTTTCTTTTCGGATGACCAATCCGAGTGCACCGTCAAAGCAAGCGGCATAGCCTGCTGCAAAAAGCTGCTCTGGATTTGTGCCATGGCCCCCTGGTCCACCCAGTTCTTTCGGTGAAACCAATTCAAAATCGATGATATTGTCTTCAGACACGACTCTTCCTTCTCGTCCTCCGGTTGCTAATACGGATGTTGTGAATAATGCTGACATCTTTCCAACTCCTTTTCTTATTTAAATTTTCAAATAAATTAGCGAACAATTAAAACGTACTAGTTTTCAGTATACTAGTCAACCGATTTGATTAATCTTCTCCTTCCTTTTTCTTACGTTTCAGGAAGCGGTGAGAGGGTAAATGAACAAATAGACAAGTGAGATACTCTGAGGAGGAAGATACGATGGCAAAAGTAATGGCGGTTTTATCCAGCGGTTATGTAGACGAAGAAAACAATTACGTGACGGGATGGTGGGCAGAAGAATTGTTCGCCCCTGTCCTTGCACTCGAAGCAGAAGGACATATAGTCGGGCTCGCTTCACCGAAAGGCGGAAAACCCGTTGTAGATCCGATAAGCCTGAGTGAAGAGTATGATCCGGAAGGCAAGTATAAAAAATTATACGACTCCGGTATTGCCGATAAAACAACGCCGATCGTCGATGTTAAAGCGAGTGACTACGACGCTATTTTTATCGTCGGCGGGCACGGTGCGATGTTCGATCTGGCGCATAACGAAGAACTCCATACCCTGATCAATATCGTGTATGGGCAAGGCGGCATCGTCGCGGCAGTCTGCCACGGCCCTGCTCCTCTCGTCTATACGAAACTGCCGAACGGTCGCGGCCTTTTGGAAGGATTGGACGTAACAGGCTACCCTAATAATATGGAGCCAAAAGAAGTAGTAGGCTTACTGCCTTTCAGCCTGGAAGACGAATTAAGCCGCATCGCAAACTATAAAGCCGAAGCAGATGAGAAAGAATATGTGGTCTGGGGCAGTGAACAGATTTTGACCGGGCGCGATCCCCATTCTTCTCCGTTGTTCGGGAAAGAACTGGCGAAAAAACTGACAAGCATCGAGCAAAAGCAGGAAGAGAAGTTTTTTGATTAAGCCCTCAGGTTTAGGGTATGCAGTAGGTAAAGAAGACTAGTATTAACAGGGAGGCGTAAACATGAGCGACAATAAAGAACCGAAAGAAAAGGAATACATGAAAGCCAGCAAAGAATCGTTAAAGCACCCCCCTAACAATAAGGAAGGGCTGCAGGAGCCGAGAACGACCGGCTACAAGCCGCTTCAGATCGGCATCGTCATTTTTGCGATTCTTGTGCTCATCGTTGTCATTATCGGAATCAGCAATGGCATGTGGGGACTGTTCAACTGATTGCCAAACGGCAGTCAGTTTTCTTTTTACTGAAAAACCGAAAAAGGCTTTTCGCTTGTGAGCGAAAAGCTTTTTCTTTTATAAACTTTCAGTCAGTTCGATTTTAGCATCCACCAGTTCTCCGCCACGGTACACTTTCACTTTCAAGGTATCTCCAACCTCAGCTTGTGTATACAAGTGCTGGCGAAGTTCCAAGACAGAGTTTACCGCTTTCCCGTCTAATTCGACGATCACATCATATGGCTGTATGCCGGCTTTTTCCGCGCCGGAACCCGGCGCCACTTCACTCACTACGACACCTTCCGTTACATCTTCAGGCAATCCCAATTGGCTATTGCGGTATTGCTGAGGCACCGAAGACAAGTCCATGATGCTCACTCCGATTGACGGCCGCTCCACTTCGCCTTTCGCTTCCAAGTCTTGAATGATCGGAATGGCTGAATTGATCGGAATAGCCAGCCCGATGCCTTCTACTGCATCCTGGGCAATTTTCATCGAGTTGATGCCGATCACTTGCCCTTGGCTGTTAATCAGCGCACCGCCGCTGTTGCCCGGGTTAATTGCTGCATCTGTTTGAAGAACTTCGGCTTGCCAGTCTTCCGTGCCGTCTCCGTTGATATCAATCGGAACGAGTCGCTCAGTTCCTGATACGACGCCCGTTGTGACCGATCCGGAAAATTGAAGCCCAAGCGGGTTGCCGATGGCAATTACCGGCTCTCCGGCTTTCAGCACAGAAGAATCGCCAAATTCAGCGATTGTGGAAATGCTGCCGCTGTCGACTTTCAATACGGCCAAGTCTGTCCAGACATCAGTTCCGAGAACTTCTGCGTCCAGCTCTGTTTCATCAGCCAAGGTAACTTTCACTCTTTCTGCACCTTCCACTACATGGTTATTGGTCACGATATAGGCGGATCCGCCATCTTTTTTATAAATGACACCAGACCCCGTACCCGCTTCCTGCGCTTCTGCTCCAGCAGCCGGCATGAACGGGTTTTGCTGGGCAGTTTTCAGGTTGGTCACCCCGACTACTGCCGCTGAAGTGGCATCCACAATTTCTGTGACATCTGTTGTGACGATGTCTGAAACATTTTGTATGCCGCTGGCAGTCTCAACAGTTCTCGGCTGGTTTTCTGCTGCTGCGCCCACATCCGTAAATTGCGGAACGGCCACTCCGACCAGCAATGCTCCCGCAATCAAACCTGAAAAGCTTGAAGCAAAATAACCGGTCCGTTTTTTCTTTGGTTCATTTGAATTGTAATATCCCATAGTTAATCGCTCTCCTTAGTTTAATTTATTTTCGATTTCGTATGATGCTTGCTTTTCCGACAGCCAAGCAGCATATTCGGTATTTAAAGCCTCATCAAACAAAGTTTCCTTGATCTGTTCTTTGCTGTTTTCCAGTGTCGCTTCCTGTGCTTCGGTTTTGTCCGTCACTTTGATGATGTGGAAGCCGTATTCCGTTTCCACCGGTTCACTGATTTCATCGGTTTTCATCGCAAAAGCTGCTTTCTCGAACTCTGGAGCCATTTCGCCTGTTCCAAATGCCCCAAGGTCGCCCCCGCTTTCTGCAGTCGCCGTATCGGTTGAGTACTCTTTTGCCAGTTCAGCAAAATCTTCGCCGTTTGCCAGCTTCGCCGCTACTTCTTCTGCTTTTTCCTTTGTTTCCAGTAAAATGTGGCTCGCCTCGACTTGTACCGGCTGTGCCAGGCTTTCTTTGTTTTCTTCAAAATAGCTTTTGGTTTCCTCATCGGTGATGTCAACTTTCGGTCCCAGCAGCTTTTCGATTTTCACTTGCGTTTCGATATCCGCCGTTAAATCTTCCATTGTCATGCCGGTCGCTTTCACCGCTTTTTCCAAAGCTTCGGAACTGCCGTATGCTTCTTCGTATACAGCCATTTCGGCATCAAGCTCTTCTTGGCTCACTTTAATATCCGCCTTCTCCAGTTCCTGTTTAACGATTTCATTTGCAATCATCGAATCGAGCGTCTCAGCTCCTGTAGTTTTCACCATTTCTCCGTACAGGGCATCCCGCTCAATTTCTTTTCCATTTACCGTTGCCACCGCATCGCTCGGTGCAAAACTCGCCACCAAAAATACCGCTGAGGCAATCACTGCTCCGATTGCTATATATACCGCTTTTTTCATATTCAACCCTCTTCCTTCATCTCGTTAATCAAATCTTAACAAGCAAATATGAATAAACTATGACCAAACCGTTAATAGAGATGTAAACTTTGAACAAAAGAAAAAACCTGAAAGCAAAATGCTTTCAGGTTCCACCACTCTTTTATTCTTCCGTCGCCTCCTCCAACTTCCCTTTATGCGGCAAGTGGATGGTGAATTTTGTGCCTTTGTCTTTTTCGCTTTCCACACGGACGTCGCCGTCGTGCAAAGCGATCAATTGTTTGACGATGGACAGGCCAAGGCCAAATTGGCCGCTTCCCCGTGACAGATCCGCTTTGTAAAAGCGACGCCAGATCAAATCGATTTCTTCCACATCGATTCCGCTCCCCGTATCCTGCACTTCAATGACCATGAATTGCGGTTCTTGGAAAGCTTTCAATACAATCCGGCCATTCTCGGTAAACTGGATGCTGTTTTTCACGATATTGGTAAGCACTTGAATGAGCCGGTCCATATCTCCGTAGATCACCTGCCCCGGTTCGGTTTCAATTTCAATGACATTGCCTTTTTCAACCGCCTGCATCTGCAGCTGTTCCTGGATGATTTCCAGAAGTTCATCGGCTTCTATTTCTTCTTTCGTCAAGGTTACCTGGTTAGAACGGATTTTCTCGTAATCCAGATTTTCATTCACAAGGCGCATCAGCCGCTTTGTTTCGTCGCTCACCAAACGGATGCCTTTTTCCCGCTGGTCTTCCGCGATCATATGATTGCGCAGGCCTTCGATAACACCCGCAATCGTGGTCAGCGGTGTCCGCATTTCATGGGAAACATCTGCCATGAATTGGCGGCGCCTATTTTCCAGACGATCAATTTCCTCATTCGACTGCTGCAATTTATTGGCCATTTTATTGAAATCCTTTGCCAAATCACCAAATTCGTCAAACTGGGATTCCGGCAAATTGACTGCATAATTCCCTTCGCTGATCATCGCTGCGGCTTTTTGCATGCGCTGAAGCCGGCTGACATGCAGCTTTGACAGCAGCAGGCTTAACAGCAGCGCCACAGCTAAAGCAATCAGAATTGTCGTCAGCAGCGATTTATTGAGTTCCGAAATCATTTCGCTTGTGCCGCTGATTGGGGATGCCAGCAGCACCCCGCCAATCAAGCGGCCATTTTCCACATAAGGCAGTGCGACAAACGTAACGGTGTATTCAAAACGCTCGACATCCCGGTTGACGACCAGCGTATCGCCTTGTTCGATAACGTTCCACTCTTCCTGCGTCAGCACAACTGGCGGAAAGTTGCCGGTAGAAGGATAAAGAATCCGGCTTTGCTGGTCAAAAACAATGAAATTGATGTTTTGGGCATCCAAAATCGACATATACGATTGCAACCCTGCCCCTGGCCGCGGGCTTTCCAATTCTTCCAGAATCTTTTGCCCGTAGCTTTCCAGCTCTTGCGCTTTTTCTTCATAGGCAAAGTCTTCCACATACCTGACAAACAACAAACTCAAAATCAAAAAAGCGATCAGCAGAATGCTCAAATGGCTGGCAATCAGTTGATAGAAATACTTAATCCGTGTGTTCTTCAAACTTATACCCTACTCCCCAAACGGTATGGAACAGCGCATCCCCGCCGGCTATTTTCTTGCGCAGCCGCTTGATATGGACGTCAACGGTCCGTTCGTCCCCGTAGAATTGATAGCCCCAAACTTGTTCAAGCAATTGTTCCCGGCTGAACACCTGCTTTGGATGCTGAAGGAAAAAGACGAGCAGGTCAAATTCCTTTGGCGTCAGGCTTTGAACCGCTTCACCGTCTTTTTGGATCTCCCGGGTTTCTTTGTTTACGATAAAATGCCTGGTTTGAATCATATCCGACACCGGATCCGCTTTTCGGGCTCTTCGCATGACGGCTTTGATGCGTGCCATCAAGGTCAGCGGACTGAACGGTTTGGTGACGTAATCATCTGCGCCCATCTCAAAACCGATGACTTGATCGGATTCGCTGTCTTTTGCCGTCAGCATAATAATCGGCACAGAACTGCCTTCTTCGCGTATTTTCCTGCAAAGCGCGATGCCGTCCATGCCGGGCAGCATCCAATCAAGGATCAGTAAATCATAATCGCTTTGCTGGTACTTCTTATATCCTTCCAGCCCATCGGCTGCAAAATCGCCGGTGATGCCTTCTTTTGAAAAAAATAATTCGAGCATGGAACTTACACTTGGATTGTCTTCCACCACCAATATTTTCATGCTTCCCCTCCGTCTCTTGTTTCTATAAAAATAAATCACAATTTCCCCAGACGCAAGCGATAGCAAAAAGCTTAGATGCTCCCGCCAATGCAAAGAACGATCGCGCCAAAACAAAAACCGCTCTTTATAAGAGCGGTTAGCATGTTGAAAAAGATATAGAAAAAATTCCCCTTAGAATATCTCCGATATTCCGCAAACCAGCTGCGCTTGCCGCGGGCGAGCGCCAAGCCTCCTCAGCCGCTACGCGTCTTGCGGGGTCTCGGCTGTCTCGCTTTCCCGCAGGCGTCTCCGCTGGTTTGCTCCATATCGACAGTGAACTGTGAATAAAAAGCATGCATACTCATCCACTCTTTCTGATAAAAACAATTCTTTATTAATAGAGTGAACGGAATGAAGCGGAAAGTGGCGACTCCTGCGGGAGCAGCACGAGCTGAAGACACTGGACTGAGCGCAGCGAAGGAAGCGGCTGAAGCCGTGCCCGCGGAAAGCGTCCACTTGGAGCGAAATGGCTTAGAGAATGGAATTTTTCTCCACAGCCTGACCGCTCTTTATAAGAGCGGTCTTCCATTATTCTTTACGCTTTTTTCTCGCGCGTCCGGTATTTTTCAAACAAATCGCCGATCATGTCGTAGTCAATGGCCATGTTGTTTTCATAAGCGTATTTCACGCCGTAGCCGAGTGCCAATGTCATGGCCGTAGCAACCGTCCCACCAATCACCGAACCTGCGCCAGGGATGAATTTCAAAGCCTGGCGGTAAAGGGTATGGCCGATAGTCTGAGTTGCCGTCACCACAATCATGTCTTTAGCCGCTTTTTTGCTGAGCGGCTTATCGTACAGTTTTGAAAGCTTAATAATCATTCCCACCTGAAGGGAAGTCAGCGGAATTACATCAGACCCCGGAATCGGAGACGCCCCGATAACGCCTGCTGAAACGCCTGAGCCGATGATCCAGCGATTGGCTGCGGATGATTTTTCTTTCATGCTTTTAGCGAAGAGCAGGTCTTTCCCCTTCTTTTCGAGCAAAAAAAGAATTTCCTTCTTCAGATTCTCCAGGTTTTCGCCGGTCTTCGAAGATATAGGAATGACTTTGTATTTGTTTTTTGTATGGTCTTTAACAAACTGGACGATCGACGGAATATTTTCTGCCGCATCAATTTTATTCAATACAATCAAAATGTCTTTGTTGTGCTTTTCAATTGCCGTGAATTTCTCTTTCTCGCTTTCCGAGAAAACGGTTCCGGCAGCATTTAGGAAGAACAGCACAACGTCTGAATTCTGGACAAACTCAAGCGTCTTTTTCGGGTTTTCATCGTTCGGATCGTTCAAACCGGGAGTGTCCATAAATTTGATGTTTTCCAGTCCGCGAATATTGTAAGGATCGACACTGATTGTTTCTCCCGGCATCGGGTTCGTGCTGGCAATATCTTCCCCGATGATTTTGTTCACGGTTGAGGATTTACCGGCATTCACTTCTCCGATCAGCGAGATAAGCAAATCCTGTTCAAGCATGTCGTTCACTTTTTTCATTTCATTTTCAAACATGGCATCCATCATTTGGCTGACTTCTTGTTCAAACTCTTTTACCATTCGGCGGTCCCCCTTTTGATCTTTACTGACTATTATAACGAATTCAACCAGTTCTGTGTATTTTTCAGTCCTGGATATACGGCTTCAACAAAGCATCTCCGTACTCCAAAACTTTCTGTACATCTCGGGTATGTTTTTTCGTTTCGCTGTTTTTCTTCCGTTTCTCCATTGTTTTTATATCCAACAGCATATCCGGAAGCTTGGCGCCGGGTGCTTTGTACAGCTGCTCCGATTGGATGAATGAGCCCCCCGGCAAATAATAGCGCATGCCCAGCAGGTTTTTTTCGTATTGGAATAAGTTATGCCCCATCAGCGGTTTTTCATGTTCAATTCCAAGAAGCGCAAGCGCCGTCGGCATGATGTCCACCTGTCCGCCCAAGCGGTCCATTTCGACTGCGTCAAAAAGTCCGCCGCCCGTAAACAGGAGCGGAATGGTGTAGCGCTCTTTCATGGAATAAGAATGGCCGAGGAAATCTTTAAGAAGCACATCATCTTCATAAGAAAGCGGTGAACCGTGAATGCCGGAATGGTCACCGAATATGACAATCAAGGATTCATCGAACAAGCCTTGTTCTTTTAGCTTCTTGATAAAGGTGCCTACCTGCTCATCCGCATAACGGATTGACTGCAAGTAATGGCCGACGTGCGTACCTTCGTATTCCATCGGCAAATTCAGATACTGCATGTCTTCCGGCAGGACGAATGGTGTATGGCTTGTCATCATGACAATATTCGAGTATATGCGCTCGTAGGCATCGAGTTGGCGCGGCAATTCATCCAAGGCGTAGTCCATCAGCACTTCGTCCGCTGGCCCGTACCCGACCTGCTTTATTTCCGGAATTTGTTCATTTGAAAAAATTTCATCAAATCCGAGAACCGGATACAGCACATCGCGGTTCCAAAACTCGATATCATCCGCATGGTAAGTTGCCGAACCATAGCCATGCCCTTTCAGGGTTTGCGCAAGCGAAGGAACTTGGCTTCCGTTCAACTTGTTGACGATCGGCACCATGCCTTCTGTATACAGCCCGGTATTGGTGATCCACTCGGCATCCGAAGTCGTACCTGCTCCAATCTGCTGAAACACGTTGGAGAAATAAGCGCTTTCTTGCAACAAAGCATTGATGTTCGGAGTGATTTCCTGCCCATTCAGCGATCGGCCTATGACAAAATTCTGCATGGACTCTACTTGAATCATGAACAAATGGCGGCCTTTTGCCAACCCGAACGTATCGTGGTTGTTTACTGGCACATATTCATTGCCTTTGAGCGCTTCCAGTTCTTTAGCAGACAAGCTCGTTGACGAGGCATGCGCAGTTTCATTTGCTTGCTGATACATCTGCACCAGTTGGGACTGGGCATACCCATTTTCTTTTGCAAAATACGAGACGTCGATGATTGGCTGTTGAATTGCATAAACAGTGGTGACTGCGCTGACAATGGCCAAGCCGAGTGCAGCATATTTCAGCTTTGGAGCTCGCGGCGCCTCTTTCCATTTTCTCGCAATTATGGCAAGCAGCACGACATCCAGGAAAAACAGGAAATCCGTTGGATGAATCAGCAGCAAAATCGTCGTGCCCACCGTACTGGATTGGGTCGCCTGCTGCAAATCGTAATAAGATGGAATGGTCGTATAATAACGGCTGTATAAAGTCACGGCAAAGAAAATTCCCGAAACCAAAAAGCTGTAAATCCAAGCCGCCAGCCATATCCGTTTTTTGAAAATCAGCAGCACAAGTGCCAACAGAAGAGCCCACACGGGGAATTCGACAAATGCAATATGCCAAACCGATTTGGTATCAAAAATCAGGATGCGAAAGGCACTCACTTTTAATAACAAAAGAAAAAAGATCAATAAATAAGGAACTGCCTTTGATTTGTTCATATGGTCCACCCCCTTTAGCTGACAAATGACCCGGTGCAACAGAGCTAGAAGTTCGTTTGTCCACTGATGTCGAAGCGGCTCCTTCTATCTTTTAATTTTTCTGTTATTCCCATATTCTGTTAGCTTGAAAGACAGCCCCTTCAATTTCCACTTGATAGATATCGGGATTCGTAAAATTCTTCCACTCTTCGTATCCGTAAGATTCGTCAATTTTTTTCAGCATCAATCCCAGCAGGTTGCCATGCGTCACCAGAATGGTCCGGTCAGCAGCGGAAGCCAGTGCGGCCATTCCTCTTTCCGTTGCCTCCATTCCGGATTCACCGCCTGAAAGCTTCATGTCCAAATCCTGAAAAGACTCTTTCAGCCGCTCCATCCAGTCAGGCAAGTTATCTGTGCTTAATACCCGCTCTGCAAGCCGGTCTTCCACTTCTATTCCCAGGCCCAGAAGGTCGGCTGTCGGTTCAATGGATTCAATGGCCCGTGTAAATGGACTGGAAATAATGTGCCTGATTTCTTTATCTTGAAAGAAATTGGCAAGTTGCCGTGCCTGTTGTTCCCCTTCAGGCGTCAACAAAGCGCCCGGTTCTTGCCCAGTAGCGCTGCAATGCCGTACTAAGTAAATCGTTTTTTTCATTTGCCATTCTCCTAATTTCCTTTTGCAGGACCGTTCTTAGCTCCATTATAAGACTTTATGAAAAATCCGTCTGTTTTAGACCATTCAGCATACAAAACTTCCTCGATATCACTATATCCTTCGTTCTGCAATTGCTGATAAAGCCATTCTTTCGATTTTCCTGCATACTTTAAGATTCCTTCATTGATTTCTCCTTCATCTACAAAAAGGAACGACAAAGAGTCGTCTTTCGGTTTAATATTGAGCATTTCCGGGGTCACGCTATCCTTTTCTGCATACTTGCGCAAGCTGATCGAACCTCCCGGCTCCAGATACAAGTCGCGAACTTCGCGCAGTGAAAATACACCGTGTTCACGCAGCATCGTTCGGAGCTGTTCCATCTCCAGATGGTTTTTATTCAATTCATCTATCATAAATTCCCCGTCCTGAATCAGAATTGAAGAATCTCCTTTAAGCAATACCCTGATTTTGTCGTATTTTTTCGAGAGCTTTTCAATTCCATAAAGCATGATTCCCCAAACTGCCGCTGCAAACCACACATGCAGCCCCGAGACTTTATCGTCATAAATGCTTTCTTCCAAAATACCGCCAAGAACTATGGAATAAATAAAGTCGAACGGCGTCAGCTGGGACATTTCCTTTTTCCCGAGCAGCCTGGTCACCACCAGCAATGCCACAAGCCCGAAAATCAGTTTGACTCCAATGTCCACATACGTCATAACCTTCTCCTCCAATTCAATTATCCTCTATGGTCCCATTCCCCTTTCCCTGTTTTTTAAGCCACTAAAAAACCCCGAAGCCAATAGCTTCGAGGTTTTGCATCATAATTTTTTCATTAAGTTGGCCATTTCAATAGCGCCGGCTGCAGATTCCCAGCCTTTGTTGCCTGCTTTTGTTCCTGCGCGCTCGATCGCCTGTTCAATTGAATCCGTCGTCAACACTCCGAAAATAACCGGAATATTAGCCTGGTCACTTGCTCTGGAAACCCCTTTTGCCACTTCGCTGCAAACATAATCGAAATGCGGCGTCGCGCCTCTGATTACAGTTCCAAGGGTAATAACCGCATCATAATTGCCGCTTAACGCCATTTTCTTGGCAACCAGCGGAATTTCAAAAGCTCCGGGCACCCATGCAATGGATACATCCGTATCCTTGACGCCATGGCGCTTCAAGGCGTCTTCTGCACCACTCAGCAACTTGCTGGTGATAAATTCGTTAAAGCGTCCGACAACAATGCCGATGCGCAGTCCTTCGCCGTTTAAATATCCTTCAAAATGTACTGTCATAATCCGGGTCTCCTTTAGAAATTCAGCAAATGGCCGAGTTTCGATTTTTTGGTTTTCATATAGTCTTCGTTATCTTTAGTCGTCTGCATTTCAATCGGCAGGCGTTCGACCACTTCAAGTCCATAACCACCAATGCCGGCAATTTTTCTGGGGTTATTCGTCAATAGTTTCATTTTTACGATTCCGAGATCCCGCAAAATTTGGGCGCCGATTCCGTAATCGCGCAAATCGTCTGCGAATCCGAGTTTCTGATTGGCTTCCACCGTATCATAGCCTTGCGCCTGCAATTCATAGGCTTTCAGCTTATTGATCAGGCCGATGCCACGCCCTTCCTGGCGCATGTATAGCAGGACACCTGATTCCGAGGAACCGATTTGCTCCAGCGCAGCATGAAGCTGCGGCCCGCAATCGCATTTATGGGAACCAAAAACGTCCCCTGTTAAACATTCGGAATGGACGCGTACCAGAACCGGCCGCTCCGGATCGATGTCCCCTTTGACAAAAGCCACATGATCCTGTCCAGTCAGCACTTCGGTATAGCCGATGGTCCGGAATTCCCCGTATGCTGTTGGAAGCGCAACTTCCACTTCCCGCTTGATCAATTTTTCGTTTTTGCGTTTGTAGGCGATCAGATCCTGGATGGTCAATATGCCCAACCCGAGGCGTTCCGCCACTTTCTGGAGATCATCTACACGGGCCATTGTGCCGTCCGAATTCATGATTTCGCAGATGACGCCAGCTGGCGCGGATCCGGCCAGTTTCGCTAAATCCACTGCCGCTTCCGTATGCCCTGCACGGCGCAATACGCCGCCTTTTTTGGCAATGAGCGGGAAAACATGGCCGGGGCGTTTGAAATCCGCAGCTTTGGAGTCGGGATCGAGCATATTCAAGATTGTATGCGAACGTTCAAAAGCACTGATGCCTGTGGTCGTGTCTCTATGGTCGACGCTAATGGTAAACGCTGTTCCGTATTCATCCGTATTGTTGTCTGTCATTAATCCGATTTTCAGCCGTTTGGCAATTGTTTCTTCCACCGGCACGCAAATCAATCCGCGGCCTTCGGTTGCCATCAAATTAATAATTTCCGGCGTAGCATGTTCTGCCAAAGCGATAAAATCCCCTTCATTTTCCCGGTTTTCATCATCAATGACGATGACAGCTTTTCCGTCTTTTAAATCCCGAACCGCTTCTTCTACCGTATAGAACATTTTACCGCCTCCATCAAAATCCGTTTTCAGCCAGCCAGCTCCGAGTCATTTTCGGCTGCGCTGATTGAATCCGTTCTGTGTATTTTGCTAGTAAATCACATTCGATATTCACGCGTGCACCAATCCCTTTTTCTCCTAATAGAGAATCTTCCTGTGTGGTGGGAATCAATGAAATGGTTATGGTCTTATTTCCAAGATCGAAAATCGTAAGCGATGTTCCGTCCACTGCGACAGATCCCTTAAGCATCATGTACTTCATGAGTTCCGGCTCCACTTCAATTACTTTAGTGAGGGCATTCGACTCTTTTTTAACCGAACGGATGACACCGGTGCCGTCGATATGTCCGCTGACAAAATGGCCGCCAAAACGCCCGTTGGCAGGCATCGCCCGTTCCAGATTCACACGGGAACCGCTTTTCAGTTCCGACATGGTGGAAGTTTTGACCGTTTCAGGAATGACATCGACTGTAAATGTATTGTGTGTAAAAGTCGAAACCGTCAGGCAGACGCCATTGATTGAAATGCTGTCTCCCCGCTTCACGTCTTCCAAAACGAGTGAACAGGCAATTGTCAGTTCCATGGCCTGTGGCTTAGCGCGGAGAGAAGCCACACGGCCCACTTCTTCCACTATTCCAGTAAACACTTGCAATCACACTCCTTTGCCATGTTTTAAGACTTTCTTCGTCCTAAAACTTTATTCAGTTGTGTCGAGCTTCGAATGCGTTTAATCAGAGATTACGCATTCTTCGGCAAATTTGCCGAAAAGGCAATGCAAAATATGAGTTCTTTCCACCAAGGGGCAAACGGGTGGTAAGGAAAGGGTAAGTCTGAGGAATATTAAGTAAATATAAACCAATGCACATTTTTATTGGATCTGTTCCAAAAGCCGGCTTTAAAAGGAGGATCTTTTTCCGCAACAGCATAGACTTCACCAATTTTTTAAAAAAGTGCATAACAAAAAAAGCTTCAATTCTTCTCCCATCCAGACTTTAACTGTCGGTGCCGGATTTACACCAGCTCCACCGTCTATGAGATGTGCAGGCGCATAGTCAGCCCCGACAAGCGCTGTAGGGCTTGCTGGTCACGGCGTTTTTTGCCGTGGCCAGCAAGACCGAAGCGACCTCGAAGGGCTATGCGCCGGAACTGAACACTGAAATGTGCAGGCAATCGTGCAATACACAACAGGCCTAAGGCGAACCATCTGCGCGGCACTTTCTGCCGCAAAGATGGATTGGCTTATGACACCGAGGGTCTGATTGCCGGAACTGGACACTGAAATATGCAGGTCCTCGTTCACTCAGCTGCTCCTAATCACAGATCGGGTCACGGACTTACAGTTTCCTGCTCACCGCCGGTAAGGAATTTCACCTTGCCCCGAAGAATTGATTCGATTATTCGTCCGTTTAATAGTAACATAAATAGACGAATAATCAGTAAATTTCTATCAAAATGTCATAGGGGGTTAATACATGTCACATTCTTTGCCAGTAAAAGGAGTCGATGTGGACGAGGAAACACGCTGCGCCCATTACCATTCCGAAATTGACCGCATCGCCATCAAATTTTTCTGCTGCGGCATTTATTATCCTTGCTTTGAGTGCCACCAAGCAGCCGGATGCAGCCAACCCAAAGTATGGCCAAAAGAAAAATTCGATGATAAAGCTGTTCTCTGCGGTGCATGCGGCCACGAACTGGCCATTCAAGAATACTTGGACTGCGCGTCATCATGTCCGGCCTGCCAGGCACGTTTTAATCCGGGATGCAGTTTGCATAAGCATCTGTATTTCGAATGATTTTGCAGCACGAGCCGAATGCACTTCTGCAACTGATCATTTACTCCAAAAAAAAAGAGAACATCAACTGTTCTCTTTTTGCGCATCCACTCTTAAACACATAACAATCTGTTCGCCTTTGGAGCGCATCAGGCGCCGTCCGGTATCTTCAAATCCGGCTTTCTGATAGACTCGCTGAGCCGGCAGGTTTCGCGCATTCACACCAAGCACGACTTCATTGAACTTCGGAAATTCTTTTTGGATAAAGCCCGGCAATGCATAAATCGAGCCTGTGGCAATGCCGCGCCCCTGGAATTTCGGGTTTACGGAATAACCTCGAAGCAACAGTGCGTTCGGGTTATTGGAATACAATTTTCGGTCATCTGATTCGTCCAGTTCAAAAAAGCCGGCCACTTCATCGCGTGCTTTGATGACAATCAGGTGCTTATCCGGGTTTCGGGCATCGCGTTCAATGATGTCCTGCGGCAAGCCGGTAAATTCCAATTGGTCTGACGGCAGATTGTATTCGACAGTCACTTTCGAGGTATAAGGGTGAAGCGTGACTTCTTTCTTTTTAATCACTTCAAACGCCTCCTTGCAAAATGGCCGCCGCGCCGATTCCTGGGCGGCAGCAACAAACCTGAGCCTTCTTTTAATTCTTGTTGTCCGCCATGATCAAGTGTTCGGTCCCGGATGGCAGATTGTTCAAGGCTTCCCGCAAAAATTCCGGGTAGAGATTCACTTTCCCAACTTCCTCAAGCGCTACCCATTGATAAGTCAGGCGATCGCCTTCCGGACCAAAAAATGGTTCGGAGCGGTAATGCTGCTCGCCGCCCTTGCTTTTCACCGCATAGTAAAAACCCAGTTCGTGGTAAGCTTTTTCACTGTACGTGAAAAAGTTTTCCGTTACCCACAGCAGACGCTCGGTTACAGCTTCTGCATCCAGTTCCTCTTTGATCTCACGCACCAGACACGTTTTCGAGTCTTCCAGCATTTGCGCCCGGCCTCCCGGCAACGCCCAATGGGATTCGTGCGTCTGCTTGTGCAGCAAAACATGGCCGTTTTCAATCCATACTGCTGCCACCCGGTAATTGAACACCTGGTTCTCCATTTTGAATGTCGTATCCATCTTGCACCCCTTATTCTTTCTCCAATGTAACCGACACAATCTCCGGCCGATTAAAAATCCTCAACGGGAACCCGCTGTTTCCGAGCCCCCTGCTGAGCACAAGCTGGGTTCCGCCTTTTTCAAACACCCCTTCGGTCATGGCCGGAAACCAGCCCTGTCCAGGAGCAATCAATCCGCCAAGCCCAGGCATGCGGATTTGCCCTCCATGGGCATGGCCGGAAAACACAACGTCGACGCCTTCATCTACGTATGTATTGAACATCTCTGGCCGGTGAGCCAACAGCAGCGTAAATTCATCTTTCAAATCCGCTTCATCCAGCGCTCCAAGCGTAAATTCTTCTTCGGTCAGATTCACATCCATCAACGGATCATTGATTCCCGCTATTTGAAGGGATTCCCCGTCCAGTTCCCATTGTAAGGAATCGTTCATCAAAACGATAACGCCTCTTTCTTTAAGTGCGGCCGTTATTTCTTCAAGTTTGTTTACGGATACTTCGTGGTTGCCGATGACAAAATAAACTTCTGTCATTTCCACCAAGGCATCCACCAAATCCAAACTTACTTCCAAATCGTAACGGTCGCTGTCAATCAAGTCCCCTGTCACAAAAATGGCATCCGGTTTTTCCGCTTCCACTTTTTCAATCAATGAAGACTGTTTCTTTCCAAACTCTGCATTGTGCAGATCAGAAATTTGGACGATTTTCTTTCCGTCAAATGCTGCGGGCAATTCTTTTGAGGCCACCGAATATTCCGTTGTCACAATCCATTTATTATTCATCCATACAAAGCCCCAAACAAAAAATACGAGGACTAAAAATACAACTAACTTTTTCATCTATTGTTACCTCTATTCGATCTTGATCAAATCAATAGGCGTGATAATACCTGTCAACTTCTCTTCTTTTTTGCCATTCCGCGTAATGAGCAGCGCTTCCAGCCGGCTGCCTTCCATCACTGAACGCTTGAATATTTCTTCCGCTTCGTAAACAGATGTATTCGAGGCGATAAAACGATGGTTTTCACCAGCACGTTCGTATTTCAAGATATCGCCCATCGTGGTTATTTCCCGGGAAATGATTCGTTCATCCACCGTTTGGACAAGCCAGCGGGCTATGCCGGCCGAAGTAATCAGGCCGATAAATTCCCCGTTCAAGTAAATGGGGAATTGCAGGAAGTTCCGTCCCCTTACAACGCGCAATACTTTCGCCAGGCTGTCTTCCGCTTGGAACGTATGCACTGCCCTTGCAAACATGGCACCTGCCGTTACCGGCTGCGACAGCAAATGCTCAATGCGTTCTATCAATTCTACAACTTCAAGGTGCGGTTCCGCAATTACATACTCAGTGGAAGTCCGGTGATGGACAATGGCATTCCGAAGATCGGCGAATTCCCGCAGGTCTTCTTCGTATTTTCTCACCGTGGCATTTTCTTTTTTTGCTAAATCAACCGCTTTGAAAAAAGTGATATAGCTTGCCCCTCCAATGATTTCTTTCAGCTTTTTTTCAATTTTATTGAATGCCACAATAAAGCGGGCAGAGTTTTCCTTAGCCAAGAACCTCCACTCCTTTATCAGCGGTAATTTCAATTTTCAGCCGGTCTGGGTCTTCCATAAAAACGGCATAATAATCCGGTCCTCCCGCAAAAGGATGGCGGTCTTCATATAAAACAGGAACGCCTTTTTGTTTCATCTTTAAAGTCAGGCGGTCCACTTCTGCGGGCGATTCGGCATGGAATGCCAAATGGTTTAATCCTGTCATTTTACGGTGATAAGGAATGTCACGGAACGGCTCCTCCGTCTGGACAAAAACCAGGTACGCAGAACCGCTTCTATAACTGAAACCGAGTGGCCACTTCTGGTATTCTGCATATCCGAGCTCAGGAAGCAAAACACTGTAAAATTCCCTCGATCTGTTTAAATTGGAGACGTTGATTTCTATATGGTGCAGCATATGCATCAACTCCTTTTTTTCAGTTTAACAGAACGGAACTGAAAAATTCACGGCTCAGAAGCTGCCGGAATCGGACACACTGAAAAACCGCAGCTTCAGCAGCTGCGGCAAAGAGGCATCTATACTTTTGTTTTGGAAGCATTGGCCTTTGACGACCAGATTCCGGCCAGTATCATGGCAATAAGCAATATAACGCCGATGCCGATGGTCCACCAGAAATCTTCCGGCTTCGGCCCATCCAATAGCCACTGGGCAGCATATACCGGGATTTTCATCGGAGAAACAGTCCAGTACGTTCCAAACAACCCGTCGATCAGCTGAAAGATAAAGATAGCCAATAGCGACCCAGCAGCCGCCAGCCCTGCGTTTGGCAGCGCAGCGCTCATCAACAGCACAAGGCTTACGATCAGCAAAATCCAGAGGCTGTACGTTGCCCCGAATTTCAGGAATTTCGTGAAGTCGACTCTTTCAAATAATAAGAATGTATAATAGTAGGCCGCCAGTAAGCCGGACCAGACGCTGAGAATTCCGACTGTGCTTGCCAGCATCCACTTGCTTAAAAAGTAAGCCCGATAGGACAGCGGGCGGACATACAGCAAGGTGGCGGTGCCGTTTTTCCGCTCTCCTGCCACTGAACCCATATACGCCAGCACCAAAACCAGCATGCCGATCAACTGGTATTGGCCCATCACTGCAACCAGGATTTCTTCCGGTGCAGGAGGCGGGATCTCAATAACAGCCCCTTCCGGCAAATTTCCGACAGAATCCAAAATCTGCGGCAAAAAGTAATTGGTCACAGGTTCAATGATTCCAAACAGAATAAATACGATAGGAATCCAAAAAATCTTGTAATTCCGGAAATTCTCCCGCCATTCCTTTTTCAGCAACACATTGATTTGAGTCATTCTGCACCCGCCACCTTCAGGAAGATTTCTTCAAGTGTAGCTTGTTGCCGTTCGATACCGGAGACGCCGGATGCGTCTTTGGAAAGCGCAAGCATTACTTCTTCCATTCGGGGGCCTGTCTCACCAACTGGCAACAGAACCGCTGCCCCTTCCACACGGGCTTTCCAGTTATGGTGTTCCGCAAAATGGGCAGCAGAACGGACATCCTGAAAACGAATGCGGATAGTTGGTTCAGCATAGCGTTCTCTCACTTCTTCAAGCGACCCCTGCTCCACCAGCTGGCCGCGGCGAAGGAATAGTACTTGGTCGGTCATTTCTTCCGCATCGTTCAAAATATGGGTGGAATACAAAATGGTCGTCTCATGCTGCAAGGATTTCAGCAAATTCATAATTTCCCGGCGCCCCGTCGGATCCAGAGCAGATACCGGTTCATCCAGCAACAGCAGTTTCGGGCGGTGGACGATTGCCTGGGCCAATCCGAGCCGCTGCTTCATCCCCCCTGAAAACGTGCCGGTTTTCTTGTTTATGGCAGCTCCAAGCCCCACAAACTCAAGTGTTTCAACCGAACGGCTTCTGGCTTCTCTGGCAGCAATCCCGCTGAGCCTGGCCGCCATCTCTAAAAATTCGAGAGCCGTCAGCCACGGAAAAAGCTGTGGGTGCTGCGGCAAAAAGCCGACGCCGGAATGGTTTTGCCAGTTGACACTGCCGCTTGTCTGCTTCAATAATCCGGCAAGCATCGACAAGGTCGTTGTTTTCCCTGCGCCGTTCGGCCCGATCAATGCCGTTGAAGTCCGCTCTTCCAATGAAAAGGAAAGATTGTTTACCGCGATTTCCGAACCATAACGTTTCGTCAGCTTGTCCACTTCCAGAATGTTCAATAATTCCGCCTCCCAATCACCAAGTACAGAATCGGTCCCAGAATATTGACAAAGACAATCAGTATACCCCACAGCCATTTAGGCCCATTCGGATTCGAGTTCTTTGCCAAGTCCATCAACGTGAAAATCATTAAGCCAAGCTGAATGGCAATAATCGGCAGCAGCAACAGCACTAAGGTGGTTTGATCCATTTTCTTTCCTCCTTTTTGTTTACAGCAAAAAAGCAATCAGCAGCAGAACCGCAACCGGAAGCAGAAGGTACAGCCAGCTTTTCGGATTGCCAAAATTAATGGTCCAACCGATGCCGAACCGTTTTTCCGCCATTACCGATGGATCTTCTTTATTGACATAAAAAATTCCGGCTTTCCAGTGTTCGTCAGAATCTGCATCAATTACGCCAGGATCTGCCTGCTCTTCTTCTGCAAAAGAAGAGCTTTTCACCACCTTAAATGCATAAAAGGCTGTCCCGCCCAGCACCACTATTAAGAAACCTACAATTAGCGCCATATACCCCAGTGCAGTGCCAAGTCCGGCATGGATGATGGACAATTGAAGGCTCCCCATCAACAGCGTTGATGCAATCGCCGAGATGAGAAGAAGCCAGCTGCCGTACTTACGGGAAGCGAGTTCCCGTTCGCGCGATTGCAGCTTCTGGCTGGCCCTGATTTTTGCCCCGCTCGTTTTCCGCGCCCAATTCAAAGCAAAAAACAGGATTTGCATGACAAGCAGCACCAGCATTAGCGAAATGCTCGTAAAAACCGTTTTCTCCGTATACCGGTCCGGACCATCCGGGCCCCAGTGAACCGGAATTTGCGCAGGCAAGCTGCCGTAATGGCTCAGCGTGTACAAGATTAATCCAAATGTGATGATCATCGGAAGAAGGAAGGCTGCATTCGAAACCATTTCCAAGTCGTTGCGGAACTGCAAGTCAACGACGACTTTTTCTTTTTTTCCTTTGGTCCATCCCTGTTTTTGTTTTTCCTTTTTCACTTTCACATGATTCCTGAGATACAGCACCATACTGAATACAATCAAAGCAAGCTGAAGCCCAACACCCCATAAAGCTGCTGTTTCTTCAGAAGTTTCTGTGGCGCCGAACCCAATGGCATAAAGTCCGACAATGGCGCCTCCCACAATCAGAACCTGAATCGTGTAGTTCTTCTTCAAATTCTGGAGAAGCTCTTGCTGTGAATATTCCAATGGCACGTAAATTCCAAACACTTCTGTTTTCCTTACGAAAAAAGGAACGAAAGCCTGAGCCCCGATTACGAGCAGCATGATAACCGCCATTAGCAATACAGTCATTTGGATCCCCCCTGAATTTTGCGGATGGTTTGTTCAATCATTTGTTGCAATTCCTCTTTTTCCAGCTGCAGGCATAAGGCTTCTGCCAGTATTGGCCGCAATTCCTGTTCAATGCGGTTCTTTTCTTCTTCTGTCGCTCTGCGAATGCCTTCGGGATGAATGAACACTCCTTTTTTCGGAATGATTTCAATCATCTTTTTCTCTTCCAAATAATGATAAGCTTTGTTGACAGTGTGCATGTTCATACCAAGGTCTGCAGCAAAAGATCGGCCTGAAGGAAGCGGTGAACCCGGCGGAAGCCCACCGCTCGCCACGCCTTCCATGATTTGATTCGCCAGCTGCAAATAGATAGGGACAGCAGAGTGCGGTTCAATTTCAATAAACATATTTCTCACTCCTTGTTCTATTCACTGTAGAACAGTTGTTATATACAAGGTATAACAGATCGATTTTTCTGTCAACTCCCTGCAATAAAAAAATCCAGGCAGCTGCATGCCTGGATTCTTCTTATGGGATTGGCTATATGGTTACTTTGTAGATGGACTCGTGCTGCTGAAGCTTTTTCACCAGCTCGATTTCATTTTTTATATTGCCTTCTTTTACCACAAAAATATAAGCCGAAACTCTTTTATCCGTATGGGATTCGAGATGTTCAATGTGAAAATCGAGAATCTCCACATCGCTTTCTTCAAAAAGCTGCTCGATGGATGCAAAGCTTTCTTTCCGGTCTTCTGCAACAAGTGAAATTTCTTTTTGGCTATGCGATGGAAGAAACTTCGCTTCCAATTTCCCTAGAATCGACAGGGCGATTAACACAATTACGGTCGTTAATATGGCGACAAAATACATGCCGATCCCGACGACAAGGCCCAAGCCTGATGCTACCCAGACAGAAGCTGCGGTCGTCAACCCTTTGACCGAACCGCGATGCACAATGATGGTGCCTGCCCCCAAAAAGCCAATGCCGCTTATGACATAGGATGGAATGCGGGCGGGATCAAACCGGATGGCATCGCTGTCCCGTTCTAAAAACGCATCAAAACCAGTGACCGACAGAATCATCATCAAACACGATCCAGTCCCAACGAGCAAGTGTGTCCGGAGCCCTGCCGGCTGCTGCTGAGCTTCCCGTTCAATTCCAATCAATCCGCTCAGGAAAGCCGCTGCCAGCAGCCGGATGATAATGCTTAAATAATCGCCCGGCAGAAAATCCATCACTTTTCCTCCTGACCTCTTCCCTCTCTTATACTAAAGTTTACCCAAATATATTTTTATCATTCTCAAAAATAGATGTTATAAAAAAAGAACCTCACGACATATGAGGTTCTACCATTTAAGCGCCATAAACGTTCCCGCCAGTATATTTCGGCTGGCATCTTCAATCGGCCAGCCGAGGATTTCCTGCCTCAGTCCTTCTCTTGTGCCAAAGCCTTTGACAAAACCGTTCAAGCGGGCGGCATATGTCGAATCGAGGAGCAGTTCCGGCTCTGGATAAACGGCTTCCAGCTGGGCCAATGCTTTCGGATAGCGCTTCAAGTAATATTTTTGATGGCGTTCTTCTGCAAGTGTAAATTCGGTATAAGCATCGATTTCTGTCTCAATTTCTTCTCCAAGTTCCGCTTCCATTTCTTTTTTCACCCGGTTGATCGTTTCCGCTTGCGCCTTATTGTGGTAGCGCAGCAAGGAAATATACTGCCTCCCTTTGTATTCATCCCGGTTCGGGTAATGGTTTTTCCAGAACTGTTTGAGCACTTCTTCGTAACTGATAAGGACGGGATTAAAATCAATCTGGACCGTCTCGGTATGGTCACCCATTTTGCGGTAAGTAGGATTGGGCGTGGTGCCTCCCGAAAAGCCGACCCTTGTCCGAAGAATACCCGGCAAGCTTCCAAAACGTGCTTCCGGACCCCAGAAACAGCCCATTCCAAAAGTCGCCGTTTCCATATTCTGCTGCCAATTCTTCATTCCTTTTTCCAACTCCACAATGGTACGTTGCTGCTCCATCTCAGTTCCCTCCAATTCACTATCAGTAAAACACACTAAAGAAAACATGAAAAGCTTGAACGCTTTGGCCGGTTGAAATAGTGGGCAAACCGCACAGCTTTTATTAAAATGGAGGCAAGAATACAGTCATGAGCGAAAGTGGGTGCTGGCTATGAAAAGCCGCAAAAGAGAAATCGTTGCTTACTTCCGGGAATTGGACCGACGCTTTTTCATGGATTCGCATAAAGAATTAGCGGGTCTGGATGAAGCCCTTCCCATCGGTTTTGACCAAACCATTTCCCAGCCTTCTCTTGTCCTCGAGATGACGCTTGCCCTGGATCTTCAGCCGGATTCAAAAGTACTGGAAATCGGCACAGGCTCCGGTTTTCAAACCGCGCTGCTGGCTGAGTTTTCGAAAGAAGTTTATACAGTTGAACGCATCAAGGAGCTTCACGACCGGGCCAAAGAACGCTTGGGAGAAGCCGGATTCCAGAATATCCGCTTCCAGCTCGATGACGGCAGTATGGGATGGCAGGAGTTTGCCCCGTATGACCGCATCATGGTGACTGCTGCGGCTTCAACGGTACCGGCTGAACTGCTGGATCAATTGGATGTAAACGGGAAATTGCTGATTCCTGTTGGAACGCCCGCCATGCAGGAGCTGACCTTGCTCGAAAAAGATGTAAATGGCAAGGTGACTTCCACTGTTTTAAATTACGTGAGGTTTGTTCCGCTGAAAGGAAAATACGAATAAAGAGCTGTGCGTCTCTGTGGGCAGAGATGCACAGCTTTTTTATCCGTTCTTCTGCACTGTTAAGCGCGGACGGGCAAAGACAAACCATTGATAGCAAAAGATGGTGATCAGCACAGCATCGATGGCATCCCCGCCGTAATACATCAGCATCCCGCCCGTTTCCGCCTCGCTTTTAGGCACTGTTTGCGGCGGACTCGCGTAAATCAATTTCGACAAAATCCCGTGTGCAGCAAGGGCCGCTACCAAGACGATCGCACGCAGCTGAAAACTGGCTTTATGTGCAACGGGATCGATATAAATAATGGAAGCGGTAAATAAATAGCCGGCTGCCAACAAATGAAAATGGACGAGGCCATACAACAGAATGTGTTCATGCATCAAAAAGAACAAGTCCGTCCTGTACAACAGGAATAAGCCGCCGATATTTAAGGTGGCAGCTGTAAAGGGATGGCTCAATAAATACACAGGTCTGCTTTTCAGGAATCGCGTCACTTTCCTTGCAGAAGCAACGGAAAGCGACCTAAACAGAAGCGTCATTGGCGACGCCAGCACTAAAAGCAGCGGCGACAGCATGCCAATCAGCAGATGGGTTGACATGTGCGCAATAAAGTTGTGGTGGGCCTGATTAGCCAATGGCCCTATCAAGCTTACAGCGATAAAGAAAACTCCCGAAATCCAAAAGACAGACCTGTACGCCGGCCATCTTTTAAACTTGTTCCGGGATTGGATGGCTGCATGAAGATAAACGACAATAACTGTCAACAATAGAAGAGCAACTCCGAAAGCTGCAGCAGATATTTCCGGTTGTATTCCCCTCTCCATTTAACTGCCCTTTTTTTCTGCCGGCTGCCGGGTTTTCCAAAGCAATACAGCGCCCACAAGCAGCAATAGGACCGCAATGGCATTCCATGCCAGGTCATACGGCAAAATGTCAACGTTATAGCGGATTTGATGCAGTTTCAGCAATTTGTGCTGGATCGTCCCATCGTAAAGCTGAAACGCTCCGGCGCCAATAAGCATGCCGCCGATCCATCGCTGTGGCCAGAAGGCGTTTCTTCTTCTCAAGTCAGCGAAAAGGAAAAGCGAGGCAATGGTGGCGAACCAGCTGAATGCATGAAACAAGCCGTCCGATACCAAACCGACATCACTTGTCGACAAATCGTAGAAATGGTGCCAGTGCAATAATTGATGAAACACCGCTTCATCCACAAAAGCCGCTGTCCCTACACCAAATAGCACGCCTGACCATAAATTACGTCCCGACAACACTCTCCGGTTCTTCCCATTGGCATAAGCTCTTGCATTTTCAGTATTCGTAAACATAGGCAGCGGCCTCCTTTATGCATCCGTAATTCCATGACAAAAAAATCCTCGTTAAGGCTTGTTGTGTTGACTCAAGATACCCCTATTCCCTAAAGTCAAAACCCTTTTGACTCCTTAACATTGAGCACTAATCCTTAAAACGTAAGGTAAGAGATAAGAGGTTCAAATAAAAGAGGCCGAAAACTCTTTGATGGTAAGCAAAGAATTTCCGGCCTAATTTTTCTATGACTTTTCCGGCTGCAGAATCAATATAATATACCCTTTGTCTTCATCAAAATTCCAATCGAGAAACACTTCACGAATGTTTTGCCCCAGCTCCAGCTGTTCCAGCATTTTCCGCTCCAGCGGCCGTTTAACCAGCTTCAATTCTTCAAAAAAACCGGCCCGGATCAGTTCTATTTCAATATGGATGAATATCCCTGACCTTTCAATAAGAACCGTCCGGTCGTTTAATGAATAGATTTCAAAGGAATCCGGGACTTTCTGTACTTTTTCAAACACTTCTTCCACTGCTTTTAAGAATTTTTGATTTTTGACTTCTTTCAGGCAGTCCTTCAGCGCAATTCCCGCTGGCCGTTCAAAAATCCCCATAATCAATCCAGTCTGCTCTTCAAGGTTCCAATCCGCATAGATTTCAGTCACCTGAAAATTTCCAATTTTAAATAGTTCCAAGGTGATTTCGGCTCGTAAATCGTTCATCAGTATGTCGCGGGTTTCCAGGATGCGCCTTGTTTCGTTTTGTTTTAAGAGGATTTTTTCCGTCGGCGCTAAAAATCCGCGAAGGTGAATCACTATGTAAGGGTCAGCGACGGTTACGTAAACCGACGAAGGCCCTTTTCCGAAGTACTCCCGCAGCAAAGTGGATATATAGCTGCCGACCTCTTTTTCTATCATTTTTTCTCTTGCCATGACTATCTGCTCCTTCGTTCCGGGAAGAAATACTCTTTTTTATTGGGGGATGGGAGTGGGGCGAATAGAATCCATTGCCAGCACAAAAAACCACCTGCTGCGCAGGTTTTCCTGTGCAAAGTCCTATTTTTTCAACTGTTCTTCTTCATTCACTTTAGCTTTCCTCTTCTTTGCATCCCTTGAGAAAAACTCCTCTTTCTCTTTTTGAACCATTCGTATTTGCTGCCTTGCACTCGTTAGTCAATCGCTATCTGTACGGTACGGCAATGCGGGCATTTCAAGTACTCACTTTCTTCTTCAAGACGTCCGATATAAGCAAGCGAATCGGTGAATTCTCTTTTTTCGACCGGCGTCTTCATAAAGCCGCATCGATCTCCTGCATATTGTCTCTGATGGATCCGTTTACGCTTATGATCGATGAAGTATTGCATGAAAACCAGCTCCTCTTCTAGCAAAAAAACGAAAAAAAGCCGAAAAGAATCGCGAGGATTCTTTTCGGCTTTGTTTGCAGCTCTATTGTCTGAAACATGACGCCAAAATATGAAAGTAGGCAATGATTTTTAAGTTGTTTTAACTGTTTGAAATGCCAAATATTCCACTATAAGCAAATTTACGTCACAAATCGGAAACGCTATTGTTTTCCAAGTATACTCATTTTACATTACTTCTTCAGCACCGTAAAGGAATTCCCTTCCTATTTGCTATTCGATATGAAAGCCTTGCAACTGGATTCTTTTAATAATTTGATCTTCGTCCACTTGGTTTTCATCATAGGTAATCTTGATGCCGCCTTCTTCCACATCAACAAGCGCCCGTTCAATTTCATCCATTTTTAACAACAGGCCTTCAATCTCCTGGATGGAAGTTGCTGAAGTGGCCTCTTTTACATGAATTGTCATAACTGCCATGCTTACTCATCCTTTCAAATTCGGTTTCTTTTGTCTATACCCGTTAACCGGGCAGATAAAAGAACTTTCTTTGCGGATGTTAAAATTCCATCTTCAGTTTTCCTTCTTCAAGAACCAGTTTGGCACTGAACTTCTTGCCATTTTTAGAAACAAACCCTTTAATAACCGGCGTTTTCCCTCTCGTGCACAAATACTCGATTTGTTTGGCAGTCAACCGTTTTTTTAGGAAAGTAGCCGGAAACGACTGTTTGCAGCCGTTGTCAAATTCGGTGCAGCTGTAGAATCCTTTGCGTGAAACGATTTTGCCTTTTTTGCATCTCGGACAAACAGCAATTTCATCTTTGGCATCAAGCGTCGGCATTTGGTCAGGCAAACCATTTTTTTGCATTTGCGCCGGCACTTCCTCCAATAGTTTATGGATGAATTTGCCGATGGTTGAAAGAAATACTTCCGGAGACCCTTCCCCTTTCCCTATTTTCTTCAAATAGGTTTCCCATTTCGCCGTCATCGAAGGGCTGGACAATAAATTCCCTTCAATGGACTGGCACAGAATCCGCCCTTTATCGGTGATCGAAACGATGTTTTTGTTTACCGTAATGTACTCATGCCGTTTAATGGTTTCGATAATGCCGCTTCGTGTCGCTTCCGTCCCCAGGCCTTCGATTTCCTTCAGGATTTCCGTGTCTTCCACATCTTCGACAAACTTTCCGCATGTTTTCATCATCGCAATCAGCTGGCCTTCCGTATAAGGCTTTGGAGGAGTCGTCATTCCTTCTTTAATGGCTACATCCGCTTTCACCGGCTCCTGTTCCCGCAATTCAGGAAGTGAAGGTTCCTGCTTCGTTTCTTTGGCAGTCGGAAACAATTCTTTCCAGCCCTGCTCCAGATCGGTCTTGCCCGTTGTAAAAAATGCCAGCCCCTTCACATCCGTCGTCACTTTGGTTTCAGCATAGCGGTAATCCCGGTGGAACATGGCAAGCGTCGTGCGCAGCACTTCTTCGTATAAATTGCGTTCATCCCGGGCGAGCCCTTCAAGTTTCCGGGCTGTCGGAATCGATTTTGTCGGGATGATGGCATAGTGTTCCTGGACTTTCGCGCTGTCGACAAAGCGTTTCTTCGGTGCTTTTGAAGCGATGGGAAATTCGGTGCCGATCAATTTCTGGTACTTCTCTACCTGGCCAGCCAAATAGCTGAATTCACCCGGTGTAATGTGCTGGGCATCCGTTCTCGGATAGCTGACCAGTTTTTTCTCATACAAGCCCTGCATGACGGACAGCACTTTTGCCGGACTGTATTTCCATTTCCGGTTGGCTGCTGCCTGCAATGTGGACAAGGAATGGAGCATGGGCGGCGGCACCCGCTTTTCAGTCGTTTTCAGCTGAGCTACGACGCCGTCTGCTTTTTTGGTGATGTCGTGTTTCGCCAGTAATTCTTCCGCTTCCTTGCGCTCTTTGGCCTTGATTTTCGCTTTTCCTTTATATTTGCCTTTTTCCGCCTGGAAAACGCCTTCGATTTCATAAAACGGCTCCGGCACAAAGGCTTCGATTTCTTTTTCCCGCTGATAAATCAGAAAAACCGTCGGCGTCTGTACCCGCCCGATGGCGAATACTTCCCGGATGCCTTTTTCCTGCAGCAGCAGAGAATACAGCCGGGAACCGTTCATGCCGACCAGCCAGTCGCTGATTTGGCGTGCTCGGGCTTCCTGATACAGCAGCAAATCCTGGCGGTTGTCGCGCAGCTCCTGAAAACCTTTGCGCACTTCATCCACTTCAAGCGAATTGATCCACAGGCGCTGAATCCGTTTCCCTTTGGCTCCGGTCTGATAATAGATGCTGTAAAATATATTCGAACCTTCCCGGTCCACGTCGCAGGCATTGATGACGGTATCGGTCCCTTGAATGAGCTTTTTGATAATGCCGAATTGCTGCGCTTTCCCGCGCGCCACTTGGAATTGGTACTGCTCCGGCAAAATCGGCAAAGCGTCCAGTTTCCATTTTCCCCATTTCGGGTCATAGGCTTTCGGCTCTTTTAATTCCACAAGATGGCCGATGCCCCAGGTAATATATGCACCTTCCGGAAAAATCGGATCCGGAGCCACTTCCATATAACCTTCACGCTTGGTCGTTTTGAACGCTTCAGCATAGGCTTTTGCCTGACTCGGCTTTTCAGCCACGATTACTGGTTTCATACGTTTCGTCCTTTCGTTCTTCCCTTTCTTCCATTGTACTCGTTCAAGGTGAAAAACATAATGATTTAATTGCGAACAAACGCTCGTTCTTTTACGCTCGTTCATCGACCAGCATTCCAGCAAACTTCTTTTTGATCGCTTCTTTGTCTCCAAAAATCAAAATCCGATCGCTAAGCTGCAGTTTTTCCTCGAGCAATGATTTTCGGAGGATGATGTTCCCTCTTTTAATGAACAGCAAATGAATATCATCACTTCTCAAAATCATTTTTTCACAAGCCTGGTTGGTATACTTGGAGTCTTCTCTGATTTCGACTTCCGCCACCATATCGTTTTCCTTTAACGATAAGGCTGTTTTAAGCGGCCAGTCTTCCAAATCATATTCTTCATCCATTTCATGTTCGAATTTATTGGTTAAATATACCGAAATGACTTTGTTTTTCAGAAACAGCCAAATTGCGAAAAACACAACAATTACAACGGCCAAAAGATTTGTCCGCAAATCGTTCGACAATACAGAGGCAATGGATGAAATCATGACAGCAAGTGAAAAATACCCAAACAAAATGACGGCTGCACTGATTCTTCTTCGAATCGGGTGGTCGATGATCAGCGAAGACTCATCTGTTGTGAATCCGGTAGCGGTCAGCATGGAAATCACCTGATACCGGGCGATCGGTTTCTGGAGGCCGGTTGCTGCAAAAAGGACCACGGCAATTTCAATAACGAGCCACATAATGACAGAATACAATAAGACAAACAGAATTTCCGTCATAGTTGTTCCCCCGTTCTCAGCGTTATAAGTAATATTCCCCTTTCCTCTAAATTTTAAAATCTTCAGCAGAAAGAGATTCTAAGTAGTATAATAAAAAAAAGTTTTTTCTTGCTTTGCCAATAAAGTCCTTACGTGAAAACATTGCCTGTGCGTCCAATGGGATGCCAGTGACAACTACACCGATTTTCTATAGAAAAGGATGAGGGCATACGATGACGATGAATAGCAAAACGGCTTTGCTTGCCGGAGCCAGCGGACTGGTCGGCAACGAATTATTGCATGTACTGCTTGAAAGCCCGAATTACGAAGAAGTAAAAGTCTTGGTCCGAAAACGTCTGGAAATCCAGCATCCGAAGCTTGAGCAGGTCTTGGTGGACTTTAACCGCCTTGAAAATTATGAAGAATACTTTCATGTGAACGACGTGTATTGCTGCCTGGGCACGACAATCAAAAAAGCAGGCTCGCAAGAAGCATTCCGGAAAGTGGATTATGAATACCCGGTGAAAATGGCGCAGCTGGCCAAGAAGCGAAACGCCGAAAATTTCCTGATCATTTCGGCGCTTGGGGCAGACCCGAAATCCAAAGTATTCTACAGCCGGACAAAAGGCGAAGTGGAAAGCGAGCTGAAGAATATGCACCTGCGGGCACTCCACATTTTCCAGCCTTCACTGCTTTTAGGTGACCGCCAAGAGTTCCGGTTTGGCGAAAAATTTGCCGCTATACTGTCTCCTTTGTTAAGGCCGCTGCTATTCGGCAAGCTGAAAAAATACAAACCCGTCAGTGCCAGGCGTGTTGCTGTTGCCATGTATCAAATGGGCCAGACAAATTATAGCGGCCATTTCACTTACCCTTCCAACCGGATTTTTGAATTGAGCCGCTCCAAAACTGCAGAACAAAAAAAATGACACCGGGGTCCGGTGTCATTTTTCGCTTTCAGTGGAACTTATTTTTTTCCCGATACGTCTTTCCGGATTACATCAAACAAACCGGCACCGATAATTTCAAGTGCAGACTGCATGCGTTCGCCGGAAATATTGTCTTCAATTGTATCTTCCGGTGTGTGGTAAACTTTCTCGATATGGTAAACGAGCGGATCCCAGCTGTCGATTCCCATCCAGATGAACAACGCTGCTGGAATGCCGGCATTATGGAATGGCACGTGGTCGCTTGAGCCGAACTGCCCTGGCAGGATATCCGAATTTCCAAGGCGTGCGCCCGCCGCTACTGTAGAATCTGTTACAATGTTTTTGCTGCCGTCAACCGTCATGGCATACAGGTTTTTTGCCGGCTCGTACTTCGTAGCCACCATATCCGGATTGAATACAGCTTCTATTTCATCTCTTTCCGGTTGCGATAATTGGTCCACATAATATCTGGCTCCAAGCAAGCCTCTTTCTTCCGAACCGAACGCGATGAATTTCAAATCTTTATCGGTATTGTAGCCTTTATAAACGCGTGCCAATTCCAGCATCAGCCCGACGCCTGACGCATTGTCATTCGCTCCGGGAGCGCCGACGACACTATCCATATGTGCAGTCAAAAGCACTTCTTTTGTATCCGCTGTCTTGGTTTTTGCTTTTTTCGTGCCGATGACATTGACCGACTGAAGATCGGTGTAGCGGACAGCTGTCAAATCAAGCGCAGCCGCACCTTTTTCAATCCGTTCTTTCAGCCATTCGCCCTGTACATACGCTGCTCCGTATACCGGTACATCGTAAGATTTGGTCAAGCTTGGGTTGAAGGTCGAACCGTAGTTGCCGCGGCTTCCCACTACACTTTGCAGGATAACGCCCGCAGCGCCTGCCTGAATAGCATTATCGACTTGTGTGCGGTAAGCGGCTGTCGTAGCTTCTCTCGTCAACAGCACGATTTTCCCTTTGGTGTCTGCAGGGAAATCCGCTGCCTTTAAGCCGCCTGCCACATAAATCGCTTCACTGGATACTGCTTCCTTACTTACTTTTCCGTTCGGCGCCGCCCCCATTTCCCAAGACGTCCCGTCTTCAAATGCCACATCCGCAATATACTGGTCCGCTACCGGGAAATATTGATACTCCACGTCATAGCCGTAGCTTTTCAAGTTTCTGGCCACATAATCCGCCGCTTCTTTTTCCCCTTCAAGCCCGCCTGGCCGTGAACCGATTTCTTCCGATAAGTAGCGCACATGCTCAATCGCCCGTTCCGCTTCTACGCGTTTTACGATTTTCTGGTCTTGCGCTGCGTTATTGGCAGCCGTGGCCGTTCCTGCTTCCGCCACAGGAAGCGCAAATGGCGAAGCGCTGAATACCAAAGCTCCGGCAAGCGCATAAGCAAGTATGGATTTTTTCATTTTAACGGGTGTGCTTTCATTGCGGTCCAATAATTTCTTCATCAGTTTCTGACACTCCTTTAGAAATTTTATTTGTCGGCTAATTTGATCTTGAACGCTTTAATCGTAAAATATCAGCCACCTTTTCCGATTCTTCTGCTCCTTCCTGCATTCTTTGCCATGGATTGTCCACTTCGATTCTTGCCAGCGACAAAGAACCTAGCAGCCTACACCTCCTATAACGTTTCGCGTCCCTAAGGGTTATTCATTTTCATCTTTGTAAAATCCTTCAAAAACTTCAAAAATAGTACTTAAGTTTCTAAATATTCAATCTATTAAACCTTTAGCACTATTTGTTAAAAAATAATGCCAGATAAAAAACATCCGTTTCTGCTTTCAGAAACGGATGTTGAACTTCTTTCTATTATTTCGCAGCAGAAATATCTGCCTGCAATTCAATTTCCACATTGCCTTTGATCGCCCGGCTGATCATGCAGGAGGATTCCGCTTTTTCAGCCAGCTTGCGGGCCAGGGAAAAATCTTTTTCCGTGGCTTCTTTGTGGAGCACCAGTTTTGGCCGATGGATGATTTTTTGATACGTGATGACACCGTTCGTTACATCGACAATGCCTTCAGATTCCATCGTCAGTGCTGCTTTTTCAATCTTGCTGCGTTCCAGCATAGCGGCAAGTGTAATGATGTAGCAGGTTGCGGCAGCCCCCAGCAGCATTTCGTCCGGATTTGTCCCGATGCCAGGCCCGTCCATTTCCGGGGGAATCGAAATTTTGGTTTTTAAGTTGCCGGCTTCTATTTCTCCCACGTCGTTGCGGAGCCCCGGCCAGTCTGCCGTTAAATGAAAACTGTGTTTAGCCATTCACTTTCTCTCCTTTGCTCTCTATACTCTTCAAGACAATCGTTCCAAATCTTCGAGCTTTGGCATCGCCGTAAGAGCGCCGTGCTTGGTAGTGCAGAGCGCCCCCAATTTATTGGCAAATAAAGCACAGTCCACTACTTCGGCCCGGGTTTTAGGCAAACCGTTCAGATGAATGTAGCGAAGCGTTCCGGCAACAAATGCATCTCCCGCACCGGTAGTATCCACCGGCTGGACCGGAACGACCGGCACATGAAAATTCTCTCCTTCAAACAAAGCATGTGTTCCGTTTTTTCCGTCCGTTAAAAATACGAGCGGGATATTGAACTCCGACAAACGGCCGATGCCTTTTTCAACCGAATCGGTTTCCATCAAAAAAGCCAGTTCGTCGGTGGTTAGTTTCAAGATATCGACATCTGCCAGAAACTGAAAAACAGTAGTCCGGCATTGCTCTTCGCTGTCCCATCGGAGCGGCCGGATATTGACGTCAAAAGAACAAAGAGCTCCTCCCCTTTTTGCCAGACGGACTGCTTCGAGCGTAGTCTTCAATGCTTCGGGATGGAACATCGTGCCTGTGCACATATGAAAAACACTGGCGTCATTGAACGCATCCTCCACCAAATCCTGCGTGGTCACTTGAAGGTCCGGCGTCTCATTTTCATATTTGGCAAAAATCCGGTCATAGTCCGGAGTAAAGTGGACATAAACGCCGCTCACCCGTTTTTTCGGGACAATAATGGAATAGCTTAAATCAACGCCTTCGTTTTCAAGTTCTTGCCGGACAAATGCCGAAGTGTCATCATCTCCTGTAATGGTGATGAACTTCGACGGCAGGCCCAGCCGGCTCGCGCCTGCTGCCACATTGACGGTCGCGCCTCCCAAATGCCTGTTGAACTGATTATTCTCTGTGTTTACTGCAATATAATCGACAAAAGCATCTCCGTAAGTCAGGATGTGCTTCGCGTTACCCATAGAAATTGCCTCCTGGTTTTAACGCTCGCCAGCGTAAGGTTTTTAGCAGCGGATGATGAATTTTTAACTTTGGTAAAATCGTGCTGCTATTTGCTTTCTCTATTATTTCAGGCATTGTTATAATTAAGCAAGTAAAAGGAGTGGAAACGATGGACTTCACGATACGGCAAGCTACACCAAATGATGCAGAAGCGGTAGCGCCGCTGATCATTAATGCAATCGGCGACATTGCAGCCCATATGACGGCCGAGACGGAACCAGACGCTATCAAACAAAAAATCGAAGCGATGATCCGCGGCAAAAACACCCGGCACAGCCATCGGTTTACTTGGGTGGCTGAACTGGGCGGAACCGTTGCAGGCGCTCTCGTGCTTTACCACGGAAGTGCGGCCCGCGAATTGGACCAACATCTGATTGACCTGTTGAAAGCTGAAGGCCACGAACGCACCATTGAGCCGGAAGCTCATCTTGACGAATGGTATATTGATACGGTTTCGGTAAATCCTGCTTGCCAGGGACAAAAAATCGGCACCAAGCTCTTGTCTTACGCCGACCAATTGGTCCATCAAGCAGGAGGAGGCAAACTCTCCCTTAACGTCGATGTTGGCAAAACAAATGCTATTCGTCTGTACGAACGGCTTGGCTTCAAGATTGCCGAACCTTGGAACATTATTGGCGAACCGTTCCATCATATGGTTAAAAAAGTAGACTGACGGTTTTTCAGTAAAAAAATGCCGCTCCTGATTTGACCCAGGGGCGGCACTTTTTATTGTTCTGCGGGTTTTTGAAAACTGCTGTATAACGCTTCGCGGCGGTCCGTGAACACAGGGATGCGCTTGCGCACTTCTTCCACTTCGCTCAAATCTATGTCCGCGTAGCCGATGCCTTCTTGCATGGCCATATCCAACCGGACCTCTCCCCAAGGAGCGATGACCATCGAACTGCCGCCGAATGCATTTTTCGGATCACTGCCTACCCGATTAACGGCTACAATAAAGCACTGGTTTTCAATCGCCCGGGCCTGGAGCAGGACTTTCCAATGGTCGATGCGGGCTGCCGGCCATTCCGCTGGAACAAAAATGACCTTTGCACCGTTTAATGCCTGAGCCCGGATCCATTCAGGAAAACGGATATCGTAGCAAATTACTCCGCCGCAAACCACGCCTTCCAATTTGAACGTACCAAGCCCGGATCCTTCCTCGAGATGGATATGTTCATCCATCAAGCCGAAGCGGTGGGCTTTGTCATACTCGGAGACAAGTTCTCCGTCTTTGTTCACCACATACATCGTATTGTAAAAACCATCTTCTTTTATGATGGATACAGAACCACCGACAATGTTCACCTGATGGGTTTTTGCGAAATCCTGCAAAAATCCAATTGTGCGGCGGGAACTATCCGCCAAAGTCTTCAGTTCGGTCAATGCATAGCCGGTGTTCCACATTTCCGGCAAAACAATGGTCTCGGCGCCGTTCCGTACAGCTTCTTCCATATACGCTGCAACCTCGCGGAAATTCGTTTCCGGCTCCCCGAATGCAATATCCATTTGAACACAAGCAATCTTCATATCTTTCCCCTCCTGTAGACAAGTTTACCTAAACTCTATAAGATTTGGAGTAGATGTGCAATTATTTAGAAAATGAGGGACTCACTAATGGAATTTTCAAATCGACTGCAACAGCTGCCGACGCAGTTTTTTTCAAAACTGGCTGCAAAAACGAGCCAGGCATTGGCAGAAGGCCGGGACATTATCAACTTAGGCCAAGGCAATCCTGATCAGCCGACGCCGGAACATATCATTCAAGTGATGCAAGAAGCAGTGGCCGATCCCAAAAACCACAAATACTCGCCTTTCCGCGGGATCCCGGAAATGCGCCAAGCCGCTGCAGATTTCTATAAACGCGAATATGATGTAAACATCGACCCCGACACAGAAGTGGCCGTTCTTGCCGGCACCAAAATCGGCCTGGTTGAACTGCCGCTTGTTTTTCTGAACTCAGGCGAGTTAATGCTGCTGCCTGATCCCGGCTATCCGGATTACTTGTCGGGCACCCCTTTAGCGGAAGCCCGATTTGAAACTTTTCCGTTGAAAGCAGAAAACGGCTTTTTGCCGGACTATGCAGAAATTCCCTATGCGGTAAAAGAGCAAGCCAAACTGATGTACTTGAACTATCCGAACAATCCAACAGGGGCCGTCGCTACTGCCCGCTTTTTCGAGGATACGGTGGCATTCGCCAAAGAAAATGAGTTGGCGATTGTCCATGACTTTGCCTATGGGGCTGTCGGTTTTGACGGCCTCAAACCGCCAAGCTTCCTGCAAGCCGACGGAGCGAAAGATGTAGGGGTTGAAATGTATACCTTGTCGAAAACCTACAATATGGCGGGATGGCGCATCGGTTTTGCGGTAGGCAATCCAAAAATGATAGAAGGGTTGAATCTTATCCAGGACCATTTGTTTGCCGGCCTTTCCCCTGCCCTTCAGCTGGCCGCGGCGGAAGCACTGACCGGCGATCAGCGATGCGTTACTGAACTAGTCGCCATGTACGAAAAACGCCGCGCCGTTCTAAAAGAAGAATGTTCGCGCATCGGCTGGCAGATTGAAGCCCCGAAAGGTTCTTTCTTCGCCTGGCTGCCGGTTCCAAAAGGCTTTACCAGTGTCGGATTCGCGGATTACCTGCTCGAGCACGCCAATATTTCAACAGCTGCCGGAAGCGGCTTTGGCGAAAGCGGTGAAGGTTATATCCGAGTTGGCTTGCTTGTGGACGAAGCACGGATTGCAGAAGCGATTTCACGGATTGAAAAACTGAATTTATTCTAAACCATGCTCTATTCAGCAACGTTCATGGTTTCTCACCAACCTAAAAAGCTCAGCCGATGTTTTCGGCTGAGCTTTTTCATTTATTCCTTCATTGAAGATTGCAGCAAACTCGCTTTAGTCATTTTCCGGGTCGACTGCGATAACCATTTCCATATCCCAGTACAAATCGGAGCTTTGGGCATCGTCTTGGTGAACTTCCGCGGATAAGACGTTTTTGCCTTCAACCAGGTTATCCAAAAGGCTTTGATCCAACTGGATTCTTTCCACTTTTCCCGGTTCCGCCAGTTTTTTATCTGCTACATCATATAAATAATCGTCATAGGAGATGTCGCCTTCCGGCAGATTAAACCGGCCGATTTCTTCTCCGTTCAAATACAGGATAACACTGTCGTCGACCGTAAATTCAATGTATCCCTGGTCTTTAACTGCAGACAGATCGGCTAGTTCAAACTCGGTCCGGAAATAAGTGGTGGCATACTTATCGTATTCTTCCGGGCCGAATTCAACGACCGTCTGAATTTCACCGAATCCTTCATGCTCATCCCCTTCCGGGTAACCCAGCGGCGCATCTCCGGTTTCCCAGCTGCTGTCGTCAAATTCCGGCTCGCTCCATTCCGTACTTTGATCGGAACCGTCATCCAGGTAGGACCACTCGCTGTTTTTCTCGACGACTTTCTGCTCTTCGTGGTCCACGACGGAAAGCGTGAGTTCTTCAGATTTAAATGTCTTGCCTCCGATTACCACTTCCGCCCAAACCTTGACTTCCCCCGGCTCTGCAGTATCGGCCAGCGCCACTTTCCCATCTTTCCCGAAAGTCAGCTGGCCTTCTGGACTGCTCCGGTAATTGACTTGATCCGGCAGAATATCGTATTGCGTGCCCTCGACGTTCGTCCCTTTCACATCAAGATCCACTTCCGGGTAAAACGAAGTGGCTCGGGTTGGCAATACCGTTCCCGTTGAAGCCATCGCTATTTTCTCCAGTGCCGGAATCTCAACGGCGATTGAAGGATCTTTGATGATTTTATAAGAATCCACCGCTTCCAATGTATCTGTACGATACGTCGTGAACTCGAGGCTTGTCGGAGTTACATCTATGTTTGTGAAAGTGGTTTCTTCCAACTGTTCCCGCACCGCTGAATAAGGCTCCGTTTCCGGCTCAATGCCGTAGTATTTGCTGCCGCTTGAGGAGTTGGCGGTAAAATAAACCGTGCCTTCCGGGTTCACTGCGGCGCCGTCCTGCACCATCTGGTTTTTCAGCGGCTGCAATGCTTTCATCTGGTATGTGCGCACATAGGAATGGTCATGGCCCATCAGTACCGCATCAATGTCCAGTTCATCGATAGCCGGCACCAGGCTCTCTCTCAGCTTAATGATGTTTTCCGAATCGGAATGGGCAGCCGCACTGTAAATGGAATGATGGAATACGACAAACTTCCATTTAAACTCCTGCCCGGCAGTGGCGGCTATCGTTTCTTCCATAAATTGAATGTGTTCTTTCGCATTTTCATTGTTGGAGTTCAAATTCATGACCAGCGTGTCGCCGTAAGTGAAATAATAGTCGCCGCCTGAATTATCGTAATTTCCCAATTTGGGGTTTTGGTTAGGCACATTGAAATGAAATTCGTAATATTCGTTGTAGTCGTGATTGCCGACCGTAGTAGCGGTCGGATATCGGCGCAGAGCGTCCGGCGCAAAATAAGCGGCAAACTCTTTTTCCGAACTTCGATAGTCCACTTGGTCGCCTGCCGACTGGATAAAACTCGTATCGGGAAATTTCTCAAGCGCTTTGTTCAATGTGTTTTCCCAGCCCTGTCTATCCTCATGCGGATTGCCGGAAGCGCCGATTTGCGGATCGCCCATCAGCAGAAAGTTGTACGAATCCGTATTGCGCGTTTTAAAGCTGTAAGGTCCGCTCCAATTGCCCTTGCCGTCTCCCAGGCGGTAGATATACTCCGAGTCCGCTTCAATGCCGGTAATCTCCGCTTCATGCGCTGTAAAACCGAACGATGCCTTGTCCAAGGTTGCCTGGACCGAAGCGGCACCTTCCGGAAATTCGGCCGGCACACCGCTTTCAGCCTTTGCGAACTCGATTACGCCCGGCGTATTTGTTTTTGGAGAATACCAGGAAAAGTTAAAGCTTGTTTCATCAGCTCCGGGCGCAAAGGCGATGGAGACTGCAGGGTAAACATCTTTTTTCTCATATAAGGCCAGGAATTCTTCATCCCAGACGTTTAAGGACGCATATAATTTATCCTGATAAGACTGCCGCTGCTTGTCTGCCACTTTCTCAACGGGGCCGTATATCCCAAGTCCGGCTCTTTCCAGAAAGGCCTCGCTGCTCCACGTACTGAACGCCTCTTTTTCAGACGCTCCATTCAGCACCGCTTCTGCATGCGGCGTAAAAGAAGGAAATGCGATTAAAAGCCCAAAGGCTGCCAAACAAATGGTTTTTGCTGCTTTCGAAGTTCCAGGTGTTCTTGCCATGTTCATCGCTCCCAGCTGTCGTTTCGTCTGCTTTGCAATTAAAAATGCATAGTTTCGGTGTATAAAATGAAGAAATTCCAAATAGTTTTCTGACTTTTCATATTATTATACATGAAATTTGATGAATTGAAAGTGTTGACTAGGATTCTTGGACTACCAATAAGCCCTATAAATGTGACGAAAGCCGTTAATTATTTCATTTAACCGGGATATATGAAAATAAACCCATTATTATTTACGTAAAAATAAAAAAGCCCGGAAATTTCCGAGCTTTTGCAGCACAACTGATTCTTATTTGACGGTTCCAATATGGTCTATTGGAGAAATCCGGAACTTCACTTCCCCAATTACTGCTTCTTCCAGAATAAAACCGATCATGCGGGAATCTACACTGTTTAAGCGATTGTCGCCTAACACGAAATAGCATTCCCCCGGGACGGTAAATTCCCCAAAATCAGTTGTCAGCTTCGGATAACCATTCGTTTCCGCCCATTGCCGGTTTTCTTCAAGATAAGGTTCATTTACCGGTTTGCCGTTTAAGTACAACTGGTCGTCTTTCATCTCCACCCGGTCTCCCGGAATCCCGATTACCCGTTTGATGTAATTTTTCTGATCCGGAGCCACAAATACAATCATGTCAAAATTATCGATGCTGCTGATTTTGCTCAAGATGACTTTGTCGTCTTCTTCAAATGTGGGCATCATCGATTGTCCATGCACCGCTACCGGTTCAAACAAAAATTGGCGGGACAGCAGAACAATGGCAGCCGTCAAAATGATGATTTTCATCCAGGCAATCAGATCGTTTATCGCATCTTCGTTCATAGCCATCCCTCTCTTACCTTTTTCTCTTTTTATCATACTATAGCATCCGTCCGCATGCACTTTGCCTTTTGCTATTCACCTTTTGTCTTGCTACAATTGTGTAAATATTATAAAAAAAGGAGCAGAAAACTATGAAAACCTTGCCGACAAAAGATGTCATTTACAGTTTTTCATCGCTGAATCCCCCTGTTATGAACGCCAAACCGGGAGAAACGATCGTTATTGAAACTTACGATTGCTTTAAGAATCAAATCCAATCAGCAGATCAGGAAGTGGCGGCAATCGACTGGAACGAAATCAATCCGGCAACCGGACCGATTTTCATTGAAGGAGCAGACATTGGAGATCTGCTGAAAGTGACAATTGATGACCTGGAAATCGGAAATCAGGGTGTCATGGTAACGGGGCCGGAACTCGGAGTGATGGGCCACCGCATGGAAGCGATGGAGTCAAAAATCATTCCGATCCAGGACGGCAAAGCCATATTCAGCGACAAACTGCATTTGCCGCTGAATCCGATGATCGGCGTAATCGGCGTTGCTCCTGAAGGCAAACCGGTGTCCTGCGGCACTCCGGGCCCGCACGGGGGCAATATGGATACCAAACTGATCACCAAAGGCGCGACGCTCTACTTTCCGGTTTTTGCAGAAGGTGCGCTGTTTGCCTTAGGCGATTTCCACGCTGCCATGGGCGACGGAGAAGTCAGTGTGTCGGGAATTGAAGTGCCGGGACGCGCCACTGTCACTTTTGATGTCATCAAAGGAATCCATTCCAAATTTCCGATTCTGCAGAACGCGGACGGCTTCGCCATCCTTGTTTCGGCCATGACGCTTGATGAAGCGGTCAAAATCGCTGTTGAAGAAACCATTGACTTGCTGCTGCCGCATACCGATATGACCGTGAGCGAAATGACGATGCTGATGAGCGCTGCAGGCGAAGCCCAAATTAGCCAAGTTGTCGATCCACTCGTTACGGTGCGCTTTTTTGTGCCGCAGCATGTACTTGATTCTCTCAGCATTCAACTATTCAACTGAGGAGGCCCATTATGTTTAAAGGACAAAAAGTTCGCTTAACCGCCATGCGAACTGAAGATTTGCAGGATTACCGGGAGTGGAATGGCCAAGCAGGCTTCGCCCGCAACTACAATTCCAGCCCCATCCGTGAGTTGTCCGAGAAACAGGCCGCTGACTGGTTCAACGAACATTCGGACCGGGACTTCCGTTTTGCCATCCGTCCGCTTGGCCTTGACACCTTTATGGGCGTCTGTGCCATTGAGGATATCGAGTGGACGCACCGTGTCGGATGGCTGTCCATTGCCCTCGGACCTGAATTCCAGGGACATGGCTACGGCATCGACGCCATGCAGCTGATGATGTATTATGCCTGGAATGAATTGAATCTTCACCGGCTCCAGCTTACTGTGTTCGATTACAACCAGCCGGCAATTGCTATGTATGAAAAGCTGGGCTTTCAAAAAGAAGGCGTTTTCCGGGAGTTTTTGCAGCGCGACGGCAAACGCCATAATATGTATTTATATGGAAAATTAGCGTCAGAATCGTCCGACTTTTGAGCGAAACGCCATTCTGTGTTACACTCAAGAAAAAATGTAGGTGATTAGAATGGTAGGAAGAAATGATCCGTGCCCATGCGGCAGCGGCAAGAAATACAAAAAATGCCACGGAAAAGAACAATCCGTGTCCATTAACGATCTAGTAAACGATGAACTTTTTAAAGTTCGCCAGCAATTCTTTTCAGAAAATCCAAACCAGGCTCAACTTCCGGCTTTCCGCGAGCTTCAGCAGGCTTGGCAGCCCCGTTTAATGGAATCGATGGCAGAAAATGATGCGCAAGCATTCGTCATCGAAAACTTCTTGTTTATGCAAAAACCGGAGCTTTGGCAGGAGTTTTTAGTGAAGCACATTGACCTTGCTCAACGCCCAACTACTCAAGAAGTTCTTGAAAACTGGAAAAATGTCCGGGTATTCCTTGGACAATACGTCAAAGGTGACGAAGCAGCTGCTCAATTTAAAGATGCTTTCACTGGAGACGTTTATAAAATGACAGACCAGCCGCCGACCGATATGCAGGACGGCCAAGGATTACTGGCTATTTTGCTTCCGGATGCACGCATCGGTGAAGACGGCGCCTTGTTCTTGAATGGTTATCTGACGGTTGTGGGGGAATTCAATCCATTCTTTGAGCAGCTAAAAGCCAAAATGGCATCTGCCAATGCAACAGATGGCACTCAATATGTACACGAGCATTACCTCGAAGTGGTTGAAAGCATCGTTAAGTATTCAACCGGCACAGTGGATGAAAGCATTGAGCTTTCGCCTGAGCACGAATCCGTGATGGCTGAACTTCGCAAGCATATTGACCAAGCAGACTTTGACGCAGAAACTGTCGACAACGTCACGAGCATCTTGAACAGTTACCTGGTGAGCCAGCAGCCGACTGTCCAAAAACCGGAAGCACTTGTTGCCGGTTACTGGAGATTCCTGCAGGATCACGAACTGATTAAAGGGCCAATGCTTGCGCCAAAAGATTTAAGCGAAAAATTCAATGTTTCTTCAAGCACCATCTTGAAACGCTCTAAAGAATTCGGTTCTTATTTCGAAGAACTGCTAGCAAAAAATTAAAGCATAAAAAAGCAGCCTTTGCGGCTGCTTTTTTATGGTCTTTTTGAAATTATTTCCCTTCTTTTCTCCGGAACCGGATCAATATATAAACCAGTATCCCGGTCACGGCCAGAAACAGGTAAAGCCGCCAAAAAGAGAGATTCAGCCAATCGGCTGCTGCAAAACCGATGCCGTAATTCAAAAGGGTTAAAATCAATAAAATGATGCCCGCTGCAAAGAAAAACAAAGCCACTCCTTTTGAAAAGGTCTCCATTCCCTCAACTCCTCAAGCGGTTCAGAAAACAGCTTATCAACAGCCATTTTCTGAAAATAGCCATTTTAATAACGGTTTATGCACAAAATCAAAAAGTTATCCTTTTTTTCTGTGGACTAATGGCGATAAAGGCATTTATTCACATGTGGATAACTTTTTTACCATTTCTTATCCACAGCTTCAAAATTGCTTTTTTTAATTCGTCCGCGGTGTTTTCACACGCATTTTCCGGTGTTCTCTCCGGGCAGGCGCCGTATTGAAAAACAGCTTTTCCCCTTCAGATTCCGGAATGACTGACGGCACCGGTGTCGGTTTTCCATCGTCGCCCATCGCGACCATCGTCAAAAATGACTCGGTTGTCAGCTTTTCTTCACCGGTCTGCAAATTCTGGGATTTGACGCGGACGTACACTTCCATTGAAGTGCGCCCCGTCGATGTTACATTGGCTTCAAGTTCCAGTACATCGCCCACATGCGCTGATGACAAAAAGTCGACAGAGTCAATCGAAGCCGTAACGACAACTTGGCGGCGCGAATGCTTCATCGCTGTAATGCCGGCGATTTCATCAATATAGGCAAGGACCTTTCCGCCAAAAATCGAATTCATATGGTTTGTATCCGGCGGCAGCACCAATTTCGTCTGGATCGTCCGGGATTCTTTCATCATTCTACCTTCCATTTATAACACTCCTTCTTCTTCATGCTAACTTGCAAAAACGAAATCGGCAAGCTTTCTGGCTATGGTATATTAACCATAAGGGGGAATACAAATGACTGAATTTCTGCATATTTTAAATACACCTGAATTCCAATCGAAAGATACATTAAAACAACAGCTTCATCAATTGGGCATTAAAGCCGGCGATGCTCTGATTGTTCATTCTTCGTTAAAATCGATGGGCTGGATAGCCGGCGGCGCCCAAGCGGTAGTAGAAGCCTTATTGGAAACCATTACCGGCGAAGGAACCCTTGTCATGCCTTCCCAGTCCGCAGACAATTCCGATCCGGTTTACTGGATGAATCCACCGATACCGGAAAACTGGCATCAGCCGTTCCGTGACTACGCTCCAGCTTACGATCCGCATTTAAGCGAACTCCGTGGAATGGGCAAAATCGCGGAATGTTTCCACCGCCATCCCGAAACCATTCGCAGCCCTCACCCTGCGCATTCGTTTATCGCTAACGGCAAACAGGCTGCGTACTGGATGAGTGAACAACCGATTGACGATTCCTTCGGTAAAACATCTCCCCTTGCCAAGATGATGGAAAGCGATGTAAAAATCCTGTTGATCGGCACCGGCTTTGATTCGTGCACTGCGCTGCATTATGCAGAATTTGTCCAGGAAACACGGTCCAGCTCCCCGCAAGGCGCTGCAGTGAAAGTCAATGGCCAGCGCGTCTGGCAGACCTTTGATTGCGTTGACATGGATTCAGACCGGTTCCCGGAACTGGTAAAAGACTACCGGGGGGAAATTGCGACCGGGACGCTTGGGCAGGCAGAAGTAAAACTCGTGGAAATGCGGCCCCTGGTCGAATTCGGCATCGAATGGCTGCAAAAACATCCGGCTCCGATTGAAAAATAGCATGAACAAAAGCCGGCCCTCAGGGACCGGCTTTTGTTAAGAAAGGATTTCATCCAATAATTTTTCTAGTCTTTCATTATTAGCATTAAATGAGTCCACAAAAGCATTGATGATTTCAGCAGGCTCTGGAATCCTTTCCCACTCCAACTGGTAGCCGGCGTTCAAAGACAATTGCCGGGCAAATTCACGCACCGTGCGCCCATTTCCTTCACGGAAAGGATGCAGGGCATTCAATTCCGCCAAAAAATAAGCGAGCCGCGGGATGAATTTCTCTCGGGGCAAATCCTTCAAATAATTCTCTTTCGCCAATTCTTCAAAGATCTTGTACAACTCCGGTTCAATAAACTTTGGATGGGCGAACGAAGAAGATCCTTTTGAGATCATCTCTTGCCGAAGTTCACCGGCAAATGGATAGACATCCTGCAGAATGCTGCGGTGAATATCCAAAAATGCTTCCCGATCAAGCGGATCAGCGGGCTTATTGATCTTCAGTTCAGAAAGGCGGAAAAGCGCATACACCGTTTCCAGCTCTTTCAGCTTTTCCTCATCCAACAAGTTAAACTTATTGATCAACACGTCCGAATCGGGATAACAATACATGGAAGAGTGCCGGTACTTAGACATTGAATTTTGTCTTAATGGCCCGGTGGAATTGTGCTTCCGTCTGTTCACCAGTCAAGACCGACCGAACAAAGTTCTGATCCTCATTTGTCACGTTAAAACCTTCAGTGGTAAGCGAATGTGACGCATAGGAAATCGCATGGTTGGCTTGTTCACGGGAAACCCGGTTCACTAATTTCGTCAAAATCATGACCACCTTTCATTCTCCCATTATAGCATTTTTCGGCCCGGATTTCCATTGTGAACCCCGGATTAGAGCGGTTTTCGGGCTTAAAATCTCTTTAAAAAACAAGAAAAAATGCATGTAGAAAATAAGAAGAATAGTGTGCAAAAAACAAGAAAAACCGGATGCTTTTGCATCCGGTTCGAGCTTGTAGACGAAAGAATTTTTACGTGTGAGAAATGAATGAACATACAATAGGGCAACCCGAATCCTCCTTTTCAGCCGGACGCGTTCCGCGGGCTCGCGCCGAACTAACTCGGAACTTACGTCCCGAGTGGATTTCGGCACTTCGCTGTCCCGCTGGAGTCGCCGGCTTCCACTCCGGATTCTGAACATGAAGGCTATCCAGAGGTGTCGCTTTGCCTCTTGAGCTGTCTGTTTAAGCTTCAATCTGATTCACATTCACGATCAAATCAAAGAGAGGTGCCTCAACCGGTCCGGCCACGGAGACTCCTGTGGGACCAGCGAAAGCTGAAGGCCCCGGCAGGAAAGGCATTGGCCGAAGGCAGTGAGGCCAATCCTTTGCGACGAAGCTAGCGCAGCGATGCAGGAGCACATGTTTTTCAGCGACGAGGAGACTGAGGCTGAGCCCACGGAAAGCGAAGTGGCCGGTCCGGTTGGTTTATCCTTTACTATTCATTAAAGTTACACTTTGTCTACAGTCTGAAACCGGATGCTTTTGCATCCGGTTCTCCTTATTTTTGCTGCTGCAATTCTTTTGTTTCTTCCGATGTGAATGCACGCGATCTTGTTAAAAACCGCTTGCCTTCCACCCCTTCAAGAGAAAACATGCCGCCCCGCCCTTCAACGACGTCAATGATGAGCTGGGTATGGCTCCAGTAGTCAAATTGGTTTTTGTGCATATAGAATTTACTGCCGCCGATTTCCCCGAGCAGCACATCCTGGTCACCCAAAAACAAATCGCCTTCCGGATAGCACATAGGAGAGCTGCCATCGCAGCAGCCGCCTGATTGATGGAACATCACCGGTCCGTGCTTTTGTTTCAGCAGTTCAATCAGTTCGAGCGCCTCGTCCGTTGCGGTTACGCGTTCGACCATTTGTACCCCTTCTTTCTGGTAAAGAGAAAATTGGTTTTGCTGAAATGTCCTAAGGATTTTTAGCAATCCTAATAAGGCAGTTACGCCATCAGGAGTGGATCAAAAGAATCCTTGTTTGTTGTCGCTGTAGCTGACCAGCATGTTTTTCGTCTGCTGGTAGTGGTCAAGCATCATTTTGTGGTTTTCTCGGCCAATTCCCGACATTTTGTATCCGCCGAATGCCGCATGTGCTGGATACTGGTGGTAGCAGTTTGTCCATACACGGCCAGCCTGGATGCCGCGCCCGAAGCGATAAGCGGTATTGGTGTCGCGTGTCCAGATTCCTGCGCCCAGCCCGTACAAAGTATCGTTGGCAAGTTCAAGCGCTTCTTCTTTCGTTTTGAACGTCGTCACGGATACCACCGGTCCGAAAATTTCCTCTTGGAAGATGCGCATTTTGTTGTCGCCTTTGAAAACAGTCGGCTTAATATAGTAGCCTTCTGCCAAGTCGCCTTCTAAAATATTGCGGTCGCCGCCGATCAACACTTCAGCGCCTTCCTGCTTGCCGATATCCAGGTACGACATGATTTTCTCCATCTGTTCCTGGGAAGCTTGGGCACCCATCATCGTTTCAGGGTCAAGCGGGTTGCCGATCTTGATAGCGGCTACGCGTTTCAAGGCGCGCTCCATGAAGGCTTCGTAAATGTCTTCCTGGATCAGCACACGTGAAGGGCATGTGCATACTTCGCCTTGGTTTAAGGCGAACATGACAAAGCCTTCGATCGCTTTATCAAGGAAGGCGTCATCCTCGTCCATGATGTCCTTGAAGAAAATGTTCGGCGATTTGCCGCCAAGCTCTAAAGTTACCGGAATCAGGTTCTGAGAAGCGTATTGCATAATCATCCGGCCTGTTGTCGTTTCGCCGGTAAAGGCAATTTTGCTGATGCGCGGGCTGGAAGCAAGCGGTTTTCCGGCTTCGAGGCCGAATCCGTTTACGATATTCAACACACCCGGCGGCAGCAGGTCGCCAACCAGTTCAGCCCACACCAAAATGCTCGCTGGAGTCTGCTCAGCCGGTTTTAGCACAACACAGTTGCCTGCGGCCAGAGCTGGTGCAAGTTTCCAAGTAGCCATTAAAAGCGGGAAGTTCCAAGGAATAATCTGTCCCACAACTCCAAGCGGTTCATGGAAATGGTAGGCTACTGTATCTTCATCGATTTGGCTGATTGAACCTTCCTGTGCACGGACCACGCCGGCAAAATAACGGAAATGGTCAATTGCCAATGGCAAATCCGCATTCAAAGTTTCCCGGACCGCTTTTCCGTTGTCCCAAGTTTCCGCTACAGCCAACATTTCCAGGTTCTGTTCCATACGGTCTGCAATTTTAAGCAGGATATTCGAACGTTCTGTAGTGGAAGTGGTGCCCCATGCCGTTTTGGCTGCATGTGCTGCATCCAGCGCCGCTTCTACGTCTTCCGCTGTCGAACGGGCGATTTCCGTGAATTTCTTGCCGTTTACCGGCGACACATTATCAAAGTACTGGCCTTTGGCAGGTGCACGCCATTCGCCATTTATATAATTTTCATATCTTTCCTTAAATCTGCTTTTTGCGCCTTCTGTGTTTGGAGCTGAATACAATACCATTATGTTGCCTCCCCTTATAATTGGATTGCCTCTTTGTATGCGCTTACATCCTGTAGAACAAAAGATGCAAAGCATCGAGACGGCTTCCCTTCTATATTGTCAAATTTATCGGAAAATTGCAACCTTTTATTTGGAAACTGCCTTCCCTTCTGTTCTGCCGTTTTGTTTAAAGGCCTATAAGGGTATAATAAAGACAGTGAAAAGAAATATGCATTCGAAGGGATTTTTTTATGAGAATAAATAAGTTTTTAAGTGAAACAGGGATTACTTCAAGACGCGGAGCGGATAAATTCATTGAAGATGGGCGCGTTGCAATTAACGGCCAGCCCGCTGAACTTGGCAGCAAAGTCCAGCCTGGCGATGAAGTGCGTGTCGATGGCAAAGTCATCGAACAACCGGATCAGGAATACGTTTATATCGCCCTTAACAAACCTGTCGGCATCACCAGTACAACAGAACGCCACATTAAAGGGAATATCGTTGACTTCGTCAATCACCCGTTGCGGATCTTCCATATCGGCCGTCTCGACAAAGATTCAGAAGGCCTTATTTTATTGACCAACGACGGCGATGTTGTAAATGAAATCCTGCGGGCAGAAAACGAACATGAAAAAGAGTATATCGTTCGTGTGGATATGCCGGTAACCGAGTCTTTCCTGAAGAAAATGGCAGAAGGCGTGGAAATTCTCGACACGAAAACTTTGCCTGCAAAAACAGAGAAATTGTCCAAATACTCTTTCCGTATTGTTTTGCAGCAAGGCTTGAACCGGCAAATCCGCCGGATGTGCAGCGCGCTGGGCTATGAAGTGCGGGCACTTCAGCGGATCCGGATCATGAACATTCATCTTGGCGATTTGCCGGTTGGCGAGTGGCGGGACTTGACCGATAAAGAACGCAAGGATTTGTTTAAAGCGTTGGACTATAAACCGAAACGATAGGAGAATCCGGAATGCTTACAATGACAAATACTCCGAACCATACAGGCGTTAAAATAAGCGGTGATTACTTTGATCTCGACGAATTGAACCAGGCGATTTACCATGTGATCGGCGATGAGAATAAATACTACGATTATGCCGGCTCGCGCATGCGGATTCTCGGAATTTCCTACGAAATCCGCCATGCTGCACAAGGAGACCGCAATGTGGAATCTGTTTTCAACGGCTTGCATGACCATACCAAAAAACAGCACAGCTTTATTGCTCCGGATAAAAATATTTATTTTTCCACTGAAGTGCTGTGGCCGGAAATCCTGTATGCTGCCATTGCATTGAAAGATTTTGTCCGGCTCCACCGCGAAGACGCAAAATTCCCGGACTGGAACAGCCATCTGCACGTCATTGGCCGTTTTCAGTCATTGGTGCTCGACTGCCTGCACGGCCAAGTTCCCGAAGAAGAATATCAGGCAATCTTAAAAGCGTTCCAGCAAGCGGCTCCAGTGGAAGAATACGCCATTCAATACATTGACTTCTTAAATTTAAAATTTATCGGCATGCCGAAAAAACAGCGTGAAAAGAGCCTGGCTGCTGTAGCCCTGAAAATTGCCATGCAAGACAACGACTATCTGGCATTCCGCAATCAGGTGCTGGAAGCTGCGAACCCCAATAAAGTGCCTATTCACGAAGTCAGGCTTCAGGCAGAATACCCGGATGAAATTGAGTGGTAAAATCAAAAAGGCTGGCCGATAAGTCTATTATTCGACTTATGCGCCAGCCTCTTGCTTTTAACTAAAATTCGATTGTTTCTATTCCTCCGCCGTAACGGAGTTGGCCTTCATCATTTTAAGGCATTCCTTTTTTCAGCGTTTGGTTTGAATAACCATTAAATCACTTGCCTCTAACGCTGCCAGGCTGTGCTTTTCAAGCGGGGCCATATATAGAACCTGCTGCGGAGACACTTCCACAGTTTCTCCCTCGACAGTAAAATTCACTTTTCCACTTTTTGCAATAATGGTGACATCTGCATCCACTGCGTGCTCCGGGATGGTCTCTCCTGTTTGCAGCTGGATATTAATGATCTTCGTTTTTTCTACATTAAGTACCGGCTGAATCTTTTTCGTTTTATCATTCAAGTGATAAGGAGTAGCAATCAACTCCATTTCCCCATCCCCTTTCTTTTGTCCTTTAACTATACCCGTAGACCTCTAGATCCAACCGTTTGCTTTATGCTTTAAGTGCTTCTTGGCGGTTTCCCCAGTTTCCGTTTAACAGTGACTTGCCAAAGGGTATGTTTCTTATAAGAAAACTTATCAATAAGATCGGGAGTTGAATAGATATGGTGAAACGATTTATTCCATTTTTGCTCATTTTAAGCTTGGCGGCTTGCGGCGGTGAAAACGCAGAGCTTACGGAAGAAGGCCAGACCGAAGTCACGGCTCCGGAGGGTGAATTGGATCCAACCGCTCCAGAAGATGTCGATGAAGCAGAACCTACTACATTCAGCGCATTGGCAGGCGGTGACGTAGCTGAAGGGGCAGCTGTCATTTTAGCCGGAAACGTGGAAGAATTGACCGACGACGGTGCATTTCCCGCATTTATCCTAACGGACGGCAAAGAGAAGGTGTTTGTCCGCAATATGGCCGAAACACCAGTCGAAGCAGGTGATGCGGTGACTGTCCACGGAATCTACGACGGCGTAGCAGAAGAAGACATGCCGCTTATTTCAGCTTCTGTAATTGAAGTGGATTAAAGGTTGAACGGCGCATTAAAAACCCAGCTCAGTTCATTCTTGAGCTGGGTTTTTTCATGACAAAAGGAATCCGGTCCTGGCACCGGATTCCTTTGGCCTAAATCGTTTGCTGATGTTACTGGACTAATTGGATAAATTGGCGCGTCCGCTCATTTTTCGGGTTTTCGAAAAAGGTTTTGGGATCGGCCGATTCGATGATGACGCCTTTGTCGAGCATAATAATGCGGTCGGCCACTTCTTTGGCGAACTTCATTTCATGCGTGACGACAACCATCGTCATGCCCTCTTCCGCCAGCTGCTTCATAACCTGCAGCACCTCCCCGACCAATTCCGGGTCGAGTGCCGATGTCGGTTCGTCAAACAGCAGAACTTTCGGCTGCATCGCCAACGCCCGGGCAATTGCCACACGCTGTTTTTGACCGCCTGAAAGCTTGCTCGGATAAACATTTGCTTTTTCTGCCAGCCCTACTTTTTCAAGCAGTTCCATGCCGAGCTGTTTTGCTTTTTCCTTGTCCATCTTCTTTACTGTGACAGGTGCTTCAATCACGTTCTCCAAAGCCGTTTTATGCGGGAAAAGATTAAAATGCTGGAACACCATTCCCACATCGGCGCGAACATCCGCCAGCTTGTCTTTTTTCGGATTGATGACTTTGCCGTCAATCGTAATTTTCCCGCTGTTCATTTCTTCTAAAAAGTTGAAACAGCGCAGGAGCGTACTTTTGCCCGATCCACTGACACCGACAAGAACAACCACTTCCTGCGGCTTCACATGCAGATCGATGCCTTTTAGCACTTCCAAATCCCCGAAGGACTTATGGATGTTTTCTCCAATAATCATGATGTGTCCTCCTTTACGCTTTGTCTACATCCAGTCTGTTTTCATACCATCTGACAATATACGTGAAAATCATAACCAGAACTAAGTAATAGAAACCGACTACTATAAATGTTTCAAATTGCTTAAATGAACTCGCTGCTGAACGGTTGGCCACGGAAAACAGCTCCGCTACCCCGATCATCCAAACAAGAGAAGAATCTTTCAGGGTGATGATAAACTGATTGCCAAGCGGCGGAATAGAGCGGCGCAGCGCCTGCGGAAAAACAATTCTCCGCATCGCCTGGTTGTTTGTCATACCAAGAGCCCGGCTTGCTTCTGTCTGTCCATAATCAATGCCCTGGATGGCACCACGGAATATCTCGGCAATATATGCCCCGTTATGCACCCCGAGCGCAATCGCGCCTGCCCAGAAGTTATCCAAAACGATGATCTGGGTGATCCCGAAATACAAGAACATGATTTGAACCAATAACGGAGTTCCCCGAATAATCGTGATGTACAGATTGGCGATGCCTTGCAGGATCTTGGATTTCGATATTTTCATCAGTGCAAAGACCAAGCCCAGCACGGTACCGAGAACAATCGAAATCGCTGTTAGTTCGAGCGTAATGATGACGGCTTCCAAAAAGCCCGGATAAGTCGTTTTAAAAATATCAAATATCGTCTGAATGGTCTCCATGCCTATTCCCCTCTCTCAGTTTAGCGCAGAACTTCAATTCCTTCTGTTTCCACTTCGAGAAGGTTCGTGCCGAACCATTTTTCAGAGATTTCCGCGTATGTTCCATTCTCGATGATTGCATCCAATGCTTTGTTGATTTCTTCTAATAGCGCTTTGTCTTCCGGACGCACAGCAATTGCTGCTTCTTCAATCCATAAGTTTTCGCCGATATCTTTGATTTTCAATCCGGCTTTTTGAGCTTCAAATCCGACAACGTCAGCCGTTATGACTGCATCTACGCGCCCTGGCTCCAATTCCTGCAAAGCGACAACATCACTGTTGTAGTACTCGATGTCGTCCGTAAATTCTTTAGCAGCTGGTTCATATGTCGTTTGGGCAACAATCCCGATTTTTTTGCCTTCAAGGTCTGCCGGCTCCTTGATTTCGGTATTGCCTTCAGCCACCCAGATCTTGCCGCCTGACAAGTAGTAAGGGTCTGAGAATGCAACCGTCTTTGCACGTTCATCCGTAATAGCCATAGATCCGATAACGGCGTCATATTTCTTGCCAATCAAACCTTGAATGATCGTTTCAAATGGATTTGTTACCGGGTTATGCTCCAATCCCATTTCTTCTGCTAATGCAGCACCGATTTCGATATCAAAACCAGTCTGCTTTCCGCCTTCTTCATAATTGAATGGTTTATAAAGTCCGCTGGCTGCTGTAGTGAACTTGCCTTCTTCCAATAGGCCGAGCTCATTTCCTCCGCCTTCAGTGCTTGATCCTTCCGAACCGGATGAGTCTTCTGATCCTCCGCAAGCTGCCAATAACAATCCTGCTGAAAAAATTACACTTAAAAATGATAATTTCTTTTTCATCTTATTCTCCCCTTTTCGTTGTTTATAAATGACCAAAGCGCCGAAGCGTTTCGGGACTTACCTGCTTTAATAAAAGATATTCTTATCGTTGTATACAGCTTCAAGCCTTGCCAGGTTTTCTTTTACCTTGGCATGTTCTTTGACATAAACAAAGCGCATCACAGAGGTCAGCAAGGCATGGACTGCTGTGTAAGAATCAATATTCAAATTGGTGCTTACATCGACAGTCAGTGAGATGTCCGCAAAATTGACAGCGGGCGATTTGGAAGAATCGGTCAATAACACAACGCCTGCTCCCCGTTCTTTGGCAGATTGCACGGTTTCCACAACCATTTTTGTATAGCGGGGAAACACAAAGGCTATCAAAATATCTCCCGGCTCAAGTTTAGCCAACTGGCTGTAGTAATGCCGGTCTGATGGAAAAATCATTTCCGTGGATCCGACCGTCATATCCAGCCACCCTGAGAACCAATGCGCCAATCCATAATCGAAAAAATCGCTTGTTACATAAATCCGATTAGCCGAACTGATCAAATCGACTGCCTGAAGCAGCACATCTTCCTTCATCGCCTGCTTGAGCTTGACGATGCTTGCGATTTCCGCATCAAACAGATTTTCCAGAAATGACTGGTCAGCATTTAGCGGACGGGCTTCCTGTTCGGTCTGTTCAAGCCGGTCTTCTGCGAGTTTTCGCTGAACAACTTGTTGGAATTCCGCATACCCTTTATACCCCAGTTTCTGTGTCCAGCGAATCACTGTGGATTCACTGACGTTCACTCTTCTTCCAACTTCGAGTGCGGAGGAGAATGCCAGAAAAATAGGCTCACGAAAAAACAAATCACCGACTTTCTTTTGGCCGGAACTAAAATGTTCATAAGATTCCGACACGCTACGCAGTAAATCCTGCATTACATCCCCTCCAAAACAAGAAGTTACTCAAATACTTATAAAAAGTGTAACCTTTTGCAGGAAAACCTGCAACACTTCTCTGAATATTCTTTGAATCTTTTTTCTTATGGATAATTTTACATCTAATGGTTTTCTATTGGTTTGTTCTTTTATGTATTACGCCGAAGATCTTTTTTGGTTTAAATTGTCCTATGAAAAATACGTCGCCAAAAGAAAATTAAATCTTTAAATAAAAGAGGGGAAAATCGAATTCAAGAAATGCAGGATATACTTCATCGTTAATTTTTAGAAAATATTCCCTCGCTTCATTTGCTTTAAACACAGTTCTCCATTATTTCGGAAAAATAATAGGAATATCCGTCTTTTGGAACGAATAAAGGGTAACAAAGGGTATGGATAGATTTTAAAAGGAACTATGAGTAGAATAAAAATATAATATTCATATAAGAATAGTATTGGAGTGGAGACGTATGGTTTGGGATACACGTATTTTCCGGCTTTTCATTGTTTGGTATTGCATCGGCATCATCTTGCTCAGTTTTGACTTGCTGCCGCCATGGCTTGAATGGGCAAACGCATTCTTCCTAATGCTCGCCGGCACGCTCGGCTTCCTTTATTTCTTCCGGAAGTTCGGCAAAACTGCCGGCAGCATTCTTGGCATCGTCATTTTTGTAGTGACCTTTATTGTGGAAGGGGCAGGAGCTAGTGTGGATTTCCTGTTCGGTTCCTATGATTATACGGAACGTTTCGCCCCTAACCTTTTCGGCGTGCCGATTGCAATCGGTTTTGCCTGGCTGATGGTCATGGCAACCACCCATGTCCTGGCTTTGTCCATTTTTCCTCAAGGAGGATGGAAATATGCCGTTGCCGGCGGGTTAGGCGCTGTCATTATGGATTTGATCATCGACCCAGTCGCTTATTTATTGAAAGGCTATTGGATCTGGGAAGACAGCGGGTTTTATTATGATATCCCTTGGACAAATTTTACCGGCTGGTTTATCCTCGCATCTATTCTTCACCTGCTAATCGACAGGCTGATGAAAAGACAGCCCGGCACGAAAAGTTACGGCCTGCTTGAAAAGCGGATGGTTCTTCTGTACATACTGATTACCGCGATGTTCGTGCTGCTCGCAGTGCTCGGCGGCTTATGGCTGGCAGCTGTCCTTACAACACTGCTTTCCGCATTGTTCGTTGCACTGGCACAGAAAAGGAGGCCAATATGATCAAAGCGAAAAAAATGCCGCTGTTTGAGAATGCCTTTGAGCTGTATTTGAACCCACTGATTCGCCGATCTTTTGCCAATGTGTTCGGCAAAGGTATTGTTCAGCCCCCGTCCGAGCCAGTTCTTTTTATCGCGAATCACAGTTCCTGGTGGGATGGCCTGTTGTTCTTTTTCCTGAACCGCAGTGTTTGGCGCCACGATGTCCATATGATGATGGATGAAAAAGGGCTGAAACGCTATGGATTTTTCCGTTACCTTGGGGCTTTTTCCATCAACCGCAGCAAGCCAAAAGATATTTTGGCTTCTCTGCAATATGCGGAGCAATTGCTGCTAAGCGGCAAAACCGTCATCCTTTTTCCGCAAGGCGAAGAATTCCATCAGGAAATCCGGCCGCTCGGCTTCAGCACCGGCATCGCTTATTTGATGGAGCACTGTCCGGATGTTCCAGCCATTCCCGTCTCTTTTTATTATTCGTTCCGGCACGAGCGTAAACCCGAAGTATGGGTACAGCAAGGCACCCCTTTCTACTACGCAGAAATTCCAGGGTCAGCAAGAAAAGAGAAAACCGGCTCCATTGAACGAGCCATTACAGAACAGCTCGATCAGTTGAAAAGCGAGGCAGTTTCTGAAAATACTGCTGCGTTCCGGAAATTTACAGGAAGGAGGGAATAGCATGTTCTTTCTGATTGCCGCCCTTTCCGCTTTTCTTCTCTGGACTGTTTTCAATAGTTTTTTTCTTCCTTCACTTCCGAAAACCTTCACACTGCCAAATTTGCCGTTAGTATCCGTACTGATTCCGATGCGCAATGAAGAACGCAATGTCGAAACACTGACGTCGGCGTTAAAAGCCGCGGTGTACCCGAATCTGGAATTCATCATATTGAATGACCAGTCTACTGACCGCACAGGCATCTTGCTGGAACAATTGACTGCTGGCGATTCCCGTTTTACTGTTATTGGCGGAAAAGAGCTGCCCTCTGATTGGGTGGGGAAAGTCCATGCCTGCCATCAATTGCAGCAGCATGCCAAAGGAGAGTACCTGCTATTCATCGATGCGGATATTCGCTTTTCCCCTGAAGCAATCAGCCAGGCGCTGGCACTGATGACCCGGCGCAAAGCAAAACTGCTGTCGGGTTTCCCGGCTTTTGACGTTCCGCCTTTTCTAAGCAAACTGTTAGTGCCCATGCAGCATTTTGTCGTGCTGTTCCATTTGCCGCTTGCCTTAGCTAACTATGCGAACTTTCCGGCAGCTACTGCAGCCAACGGCATGTGGATGATGTTCGAGCGGAAGAGCTATGACGCAGTCGGCGGCCATGCCGCAGTGCGGAATTCTCTCGTCGAAGACGTCCATATTGCCCGGCGCTTCAAAGCTTCGGGACATAAAATGCTGCTTGCCAACATCACCAAATCCGTACAATGCCGCATGTACGACACCAACCATGACGTATGGGAAGGATTCCTGAAAAACAGCTATACCGGCATCGGCCGCTCGCCGATCTTTGCTGTCGCATTGGCGTTGTTCTACAGCTTTTTCTACATCTTGCCGCTGTTTCTAGCCCTGTACGGGATAAGCACAAACAAGCTGCTGTTCACTGTTCCATACGTTCTGGCTGTTCTGCAGCAAGCATATGTCATGGTGAGTACCCGGCAGCGCCTGTATCTGGCTCTTTTAATCCCTCTCCAAGCGGCAGCGATGATTGCCGTGCTGCTTCAATCCATGTGGAAAAGTTGGCGAAAAAAACCGTATACGTGGAAAGGCAGGGAATATTCATGAAAAAAGTGATCATTATTGGAGGCGGACTCGGCGGGTTATCGGCAGCGGTCACTTTGGCGCATGCCGGTTTCCAGGTCCGTCTTTTCGAAAAAAACCAGCACCTCGGCGGCAAATTGATGCCGGTGAAGCTTGGCTCCTTTTCTTTCGATTTCGGCCCGAATACCATTACTATGCCGGAAGTATTTAAAGGCATCATCGAACAAACAGGTGAACGTTCAGAAGATTATTTTGAGTTCCTTCCACTGAGGGGCCATACACGAAATCATTTTCCCGATGGAACACAGCTTGATTTTTCCTCCGACCCGGAAGAAATGGCAAATGAAATCAAAAAGCTTTCTTCCAAGGACGCTGCCAACTACCCCGCTTTCCTGAAAGAAGCAGAGCGGCTGTATGGCATGTCCGAGCGCTATTTTTTCCCAGCCACCTTCCAGTCATGGAAAGATTATTTGTCGCCGTCGCTCGGCTTGGCACTTCTTCGCGCCAGGCCCACTGAAACGCTTCACCACTTTTTTAGCCGCTACTTTTCAGACCGCCGCATTGTCCAGGCGCTTGACCGCTACGCCACTTATATCGGTTCGTCGCCTTTTAAAGCTCCGGCTACTTTTTCCATGATTGCCCATCTTGAACTTGGCCAAGGCGTTTATTACACCAAAGGCGGCAACGTCCGCATTGCTGATGCTTTTGCAGCCCTGGCCCAAAAATACGGGGCTTTGCTGCAGACAGAAGCCGAAGTCGAAAAGATTCTTGTCCAAAACGGCAAAGCGGCCGGTGTCGAGCTGGCCGGCGGACAAATGTTCGAAGCCGATTTAGTCATCTTGAACGGCGACTTGTTGTCCGCTTACCCGAAGCTCGTGGAAGAAAAGCACCGGCCGTCTTTCACAGACGCCAAAATCAGCCGTTTTGAGCCATCGATATCGGCATTTGTCATTACTGCCGGGCTGAATACCCATCTTGCAGGATTGAAGCACCACAACATCTTTTTTTCAGGCAATTACCGGCAGGAATTTGATGACTTGTTCGCCACGCAAAGCTATAGCCAGGAACCGACCGTCTATATCAGCAACTCTTCTTATACGGATTCAACCGTTTCGCCTGAAGGAAGCAACTTGTTCATCCTGGTCAACGCCCCTGCACTTAGTGCCGACGGAGAGCTGCAAATTGATCCCGAGGCGTATAAAGAGCGGATTTACGACTTTCTTGAAACTTATGGCATCGACATCCGGAGCCATCTGGCAGAAGAACGGATATTTACTCCTTTATTTTTGAAAGAAACTTTCAGCGCGTACCGGGGGGCTTTGTACGGGCCATCTTCCCATCGCAAAGCCGATGCGTTCCTGCGCCCGGCAAACGCCAGTTCCGACATTGAAAACCTTTACTTCATCGGCGGAAGCACCCACCCCGGCGGCGGCTCGCCGATTGTCACCATGGGCGGACAAAATCTCGCCAAGCGCATCATCAAAAAGTACACAAGCTAAAAAAGGATTCAGCGCCAAACGGCGTTGAATCCTTTTTTAGCTTGTACTTATCCAATTTCTGCGCTCAGGAAAAGCACTCGAGTTATTCTTATAAACAGGCAAGTATCGCCTGTTTTGATTGCTCGGAAACATAATGCTTTTCCCGAAACACCATGTATTCCTTGTCCCGGATGGCCGACAGGATTTCCCGGTAAACCAGCCCGGCTCCTTTAACCGCCATTCGCGACTGAAGCGGATACTCGTGGACAGTTTCAAATGAATGCCGGTAATGCCGCTCTGCTTCTCCAGCGAGCTCTTCCCACACGGAAACAAAAGCAGCGTTCACATTGCCTTCTTGCAAATCCGTTTCTGTCAGTCCATGCTTTTGCATGATTTCCTTTGGCAGATAAATGCGGCCGATTTTCAAATCCTGTCCAATATCCCGAAGAATATTCGTGATTTGCATCGCATAGCCAAGAGATACGGCGCCTTCCTGCAGAACAGCCGTTTTGCCAGGCGCCAGAATTGGAAGCAGCATGAGTCCTACGCAGCTCGCTACATGATAACAATAGTCCATCAAATCATCGAGGGTTTCGTACCGGCTGACCACCAGATCCATCTCTTGCCCTTTAATTAGGCTATGGAAAGCTTCTTCATCCATTTGGAAGTTTTCAAAAACGTCAGCGAGCGCCACCCACATGGCATTGTCCCGATCATAAAAGCCAGCAAGGAATTGCTGGAAAGAACGTTTAAACCCTTCGAGTTCCAGGACCGGATTGGTTCCTTCATCCACTATGTCATCAACTGTCCGGCAAAATGCATACACCGCCCATACCGCTTTCCTTTTCTCTTTTGGCAGCAGTGAAAACGCCTTATAAAAGCTTTTGGAATTGGCAGCAATAATTTCTTCACAGCGATTGTAAGCTTCCCTTATCTCGATCATAATGAACCGCTCCCTTCACTCATGAACTCCCGTTCAACTTCTTCTGCCAGCAATTTGGCTCCCTGCATGACAATCGGAATGCCACCGCCCGGATGGACCGAAGCTCCGACAGCGAACAACCCGCGGGTTTTATAAGGCTTGACCTGAGGACGGAAAACGCCCGACTGGAACAGCGTCGGACCAATGCCGAAGCTTCCGCCTTTGAATAGCCCGAATGCTTCCGCTTCAGAAGGCGTACGAACTTCCATCCATTCCGTCGCTTCTCTTAATCCCGGAAAAGCCAATTGCTCCGCTCTGTCTATCACTGAATCGATCCATTCCTTCTCTGACGCCCAGTCAACATCTGAACCCGAAGGCACCGGAATCAGGACATACAAGACACCTTTTCCTTCCGGAGCAAGCGAAGGGTCAATTTTAGAAGGGTGAAACGTATAGAACGCCGGGTCTTCCGGCAATTTCTTTTCTCTGAAAACGTTTTTCATATGGTTTGAATAGCTGTCGCCGATGAAAAACTGATGGACATTGACGTCTTCGTACACTTTGTCGAGCCCGAAATAAAGCAGGACACATCCTGAAGAAGGTGTAAATTCTTTCTTTTTCGCAGCTGGCAGCACGCCGTCGATTGATGGAAAGTCTCCATTATAAATTACGCCGTCGAACGGCTGAAATCCTGCTTCCGTTTCAACTCCTTTTGCCGCGTCCCCTTCGATCCGGATTCTTTTTATCGGCGTCGAAGTGTGAATGGCAGCATTCGGCCGGCTCCGAAGTTCTTGTTCAAGAAGCGGAATCAAGCTGCCGTAGCCGCCTTTCAAATAGTGGACACCGTGTTCATGTTCACTGAACGGCACAAGTGAATAGATGGCCGGGGCATTGAACGGGTCTCCCCCGATGTACAATGCCTGCAGCGTATAGGCCAGCTGCAGCCTTTCATCTCTAAAATAATTGGACATCAATTTTTTTACAGACTGCTGCGGTTTCAGTTTCAGCAGTTTTTTTACATTGCCTGGCGTCCAGAAATCAGCCTTGTTTACAAAGGAATGTTCCAGGAAGGCAGGCGCCCCGATTTCAAAACGTTCTTTGCCTTCTGCCATAAAACGACGGAACCCTTCCTCTTCTCCCGGAAAGACCTGTTCCACTTCTTTCATTTGGCGGTCGAAATCGGGATATTTCGTATAGACCTTGCCATCCGGAAAACGAATCGTATAAAGCGGGTCACACAGCAGCAATTCGTAGCGGCTTTTCGCTATGCCGGCTTCTTCGAGCAGTTTCTGAAACATTTTCGGCAAAAGGACAATGGTCGGGCCTTCATCAATGCGGAATCCCTCCCGTTCAACAAAGGTCAGACGGCCGCCCAGTTTCGGCTCTTTTTCAAAAATGGTGACCTCATGGCCTTGGCGGGTAAGGAAAAGTGCACTCATCAGCCCTCCAACTCCGCCGCCTATAATTGCCAGCTTCATTGAGATCCCTCCCATGCCGGAAGCGGAGAAATCGGAACCGCTTTTTTCCCATACTGCTCAAAAATACCATTTGCCGTAATTCGCGCCGACTCCAGAATGGTTGGCAGCCCGCTTCCCGGATGCGTTCCACCTCCCACAAGCCAGCAATTGTCCAGTTCCTCGAATTTATTGTGCGGTCGGAAAATCATCATTTGCGACAATTGGTGCCCCAGGTTGAAGGTCGCTCCTTTGTAGACAGAATAATCGTGTTCCCATCCAAATGGCGTCAACAGTTTTTCTTCCACGATGTGGTTTCGCAGCCCTTTAAACTCGGTTTTTTCTTCTATAATATCCAGGACAAGGTCGCGGAATACTTCCTGTTCCTGTTCCCAGCCGACTTCACTGAAATTGTTCGGTACAGGTGCGAGGACATACAAAGCGGACTGGCCTTCAGGCGCCAAGGTCGGGTCAGTGACGCTGGCGTTTTGGATATAGATGGACGGATCCGCTGATAAAATGCGGGAATTGGTGATTTCTTCGACGTTTTTCTTATAATCCTTTGAAAAAACAATTGTATGGTGCGACAAATCATATTTCTTATCAAGGCCAAGATACATCATGAATGTGGAACAAGAGTATTTCTTTTTCTCCAATTTCTCAGGAGTGTATTTTTTCAAAATGCCCGGTTCCACTAAATGGGTCATCACATGGGCGAAGTCCCCGTTGATAATTACTTCATCCGCCAGTTCCGTTTCCCCGTTTTCCAGTTCAACGCCTTTGACGGCCCGGTTTTCAATCACCAGTTTTTTCACTCCATTGCCGGTATGGATACGGCCGCCAAGTTCTTTGACGACTTTGGCCATAGCCTGCGACAATTGGTTCACCCCTCCTATAGGATGGTAAATGCCGTATGCGTGCTCCATATAAGAGAGAATTGTAAAGGCCCCTGGACATTCCCAAGGCGACATGCCCAAGTACTTTGATTGGAAGGCAAATGCCATTTTCAGGCGCTCATCTTTGAAATAGCGCGATAACACTTCATAAAGCGTTTTATTGACTTCAAGTTCCGGCAGCGCTTTGATCACTTTTGGCTGCATCATGTGGATCAAGCGGTCCATGCGAGATTGCAACAAAGGCGTCAATGCTTCCAGCTTTTTCCCGGTCTCTTTCATAAAACGGACGTATCCTTCTCCGCTTCCTTCAAAGTTTTCATCAATCTGTTTTTTCATCTCATCGAAATTGTGGGTCATCACCAGATTTTGATCCTCAAAAATCAATTCGTACATCGGGTCCAGTTTTACAGCGTCCATATAATCGTTTAAATTCCGCCCCGCAATTTCAAACAGTTCCTCGACTAAATGAATCATGCTCAGGAAAGTCGGACCGGTATCGAAGACAAATTCCCCGAGCCGCAATTCTGCATTGCGCCCTCCTACTCGATCGTGTTTTTCGTAGACATCCACTTGATATCCTTGGCTTGCCAATAACATTGCAGCGGCTAAGCCGCCAGGACCTGCGCCAATAACAATCATTCTTTTTTCCATGACTTAACCTCCGTTCAGCCTAACTTCTAAAAAAGTTAGACATTTCTTATACATATTATATATAACCATTCTCATATAAACCAGTGATAAGGATTTTAAAGAATTTAGAATTGCAACTTATTCATTTTCCTATGACGTGATAATCAGGTTAAGCGGGAGTTCCTGCAGACGCTATTGCAGCGTAAAAAATCCATATGAAGCGGAAGATGGGGCAGAAGCGATCTAAATGGAAAAAGGTTGGCTATTCGCTATTTAAATTAGACTACACATGAAAAATTTCCCTCTTCCCTTCTTCTTTAAACGCTTGGCATACTCCTTTAATATGGCCGATATACATATCCCCCTCCATCATTAGCTGAAAGCGGCACAGTAAAACGGCACAAAAAACCCGGCAAGCAGATTTCTTCGCTTGCCGGGTTTCAAGTATTTATTTCAGGATTTTAATTTTGACGTTTTTTCTTCCCCATTTAAGCGCAGCGCTTTTTGTTGGGATGAAAACATCAATTTTATTGCCTTTGATCGCTCCGCCAGTGTCGCCGGCGACTGCATAGCCGTAGCCTTCAACATGGACTTTGGTGCCTAGTTTGATGACTCTCGGATCCACCGCAATCACTTTCAAGCCCGGGTTTTTCTTCAGGTTAATGCCGGTTCTTGTAATCCCGGAACACCCTTTGCATGATGCAGTATAAGCGGATGCAGAAACGGTGAATTCCTTAACCACTGATCCGGAAGTCGAACGTGATGGGGTTTTCGCTTTTGCTTTTGCTGGTTTAGCAGCTGAGCCTGTAACTTTTAATTTTTGTTTCGGTTTGATGACATCGGATTTCAATTTATTCCATGATTTTAAATTGCTGACGGATACTTTGTGCATTTTAGAAATTTTATATAGGGTATCTCCACTTTTAACTGTGTATGTACTTGCTGCTGCCGAACTCTCAAGTGATGTGCTAAGGAATAAAGCTAGTGCAAAACTTAGAATGATCAATAGTTTTTTCAAGCTGTTCTCTCCCTTTGTTTGTGTTTTATTAGCTTAAACAAAAATAGCACGGGAATATTACAGGCATGTAACAATAAAGGACAGGTTTCATTACAATTTGACTCTTTTTCGTGACATAAGTACTCAAAAATGAAATAAAAGCTAATTCAATGTATTCACTTAATAGGGATATTAGTTATATAATATGTAGGATATTTCCTTTTTATGACTTACTTTCTGCTAAAAAACATAGAAAAACGGATGCTTTCAACAAGCATCCGTTTTTCCTGATTATTTATTTGCCTTATGGACTTTTAAGGTTTTCCCTTTTATGGTTTTGTCTTTCATCGCTTTCAGCACCATTGGCCCTTTGCCGTTCAGGATATCGATATACGTTACGGTGTCCTGAATTTTAATGATTCCGATGTCTTCTGCCGTCACACCCGGAATGCTGGTGAGCGTGCCGACAAAGTCGAATGCCCGCAATTTCTTCTTTTTGCCGCCGTTGAAATACAGCTTTAAGATATCTTTGTTCACTTGCTCGTTCTTGTTCTTTTTCAGCGCCGGACGGCTTTCCATCTTTTCCTGGAAGGCCGGTTTTGCTGAGCCGATCTCTTCGGCTGACGGTGCACTCCGCTCCGGAATTTCAAAACCGATATAAGCTTCGATTTCTGCCAGGAATTTGTCTTCGTAAGGTGTGGCAAATGTGATGGCTTTCCCTTTTTTGCCGGCGCGTCCGGTTCTGCCGGCACGGTGCACGTAGCTTTCCTTTTCGAGCGGTACATCGAAATTGACCACGTGAGTGATGCTGTCGATGTCGATTCCACGGGCCGCTACATCTGTCGCCACCAAATAGCGGAACTCGCCGCGCTTAAACTCGTTCATGACGGCGAAACGGTCTTCCTGCATCATGCCGCCATGCAATTTATCGCAAGTGTAATCGTGTTTTTCAAGCTGCTCCACCACAAAGTCGACATTGTCTTTCGTGCGGCAGAAAATAATGCAGCTGTCCGGGTTTTCTACAATCGTCATATCCCGCAGCAATGCGAATTTCTTTTTTTCTTCCACCCGGTAAAGCGAATGCTCAATCCGGTCCGTCAAGGTTTCAGTGGAAGCAATTTCAATATGTTCAGGATTGTTCATGTATTTGCGCTGAAGATTCTCCACGTTCTCCGGCAGCGTCGCCGAAAACAGCATGGTCGTCCGCTCAGCAGGAAGCTTGTTGATAATGGCCTCCACTTGTTCAATAAAGCCCATATTGAGCATTTCGTCCGCTTCATCCAGCACCAAGTATTCAATCCGGCTCAAGTTCAGCGTACCCCGTTCGATATGGTCCATTACACGCCCAGGGGTCCCAACGACCACGTGGCATTTCTGTTTCAATTCTGCCTGCTGGTAAGCAAAAGGCTGTTTACCATAGACTGCTGCCGCTTTGATGCGCTTGAAGCGTCCGATATTGGTAATGTCTTCTTTTACCTGATCGGCCAGTTCCCGCGTCGGCGTTAAAATAAGCGCCTGCGGTTTGTTCTCTTCCCAGTCGACCAATTCACAGATGGGAATACCGAAAGCTGCGGTTTTCCCGCTGCCTGTCTGCGACTTTACCGCAACGTCAGTCTTTGAAAGTGCAGACGGAATGACTTTTTCCTGCACTTCTGTCGGCTTCGTATATCCCAATCCTTCAAGGGCCCGCAGTATCGGTTCACTGATGTTATATTCTTCAAATCGTTTTTCGTTCATGTGTTTGTTTGCTCCTTCTCCGCTCAAAAATCTATAGGTTGCTCTATTATGGCACGAAATGCCCGCTTGCTTCCATTAAACAATTATTAAGTTTTATTTCAGAAAAGCGGAAATGGCCGTTTAGATTCGACCGGCATAAGACGCTCTGGCAAAGCGGCGTTTTTTGCCGCACAGCTAGAGTGGCTTATGACCCGAGAATCTGGCCATTGCAGCTGGATCAGAAAAGCGGAAGCGCCTGATCAGCCCGACAATAAAAGGAAACCAAAAATTAACTGCTAAAACAAAAAAATCAGCGGAAGCTTCTCCGCTGATTTTGAGTTATTGGTCCAGCAAACTGACGGATACTTTGACGTCGAGCTCCTGGCTGCCGCCTCTATAGACGCCCTGCACCGGGCTGACATCATTATAGTCGCGCCCCACGCCTACCCGGATATGGTGCTCAAGCGCTTCTACATTATTGGTCGGATCCAATCCGACCCAGCCGATTCCCGGGACCATCACTTCGACCCAGGCATGGCTCGCGGCATCTCCTACCAAAGCGGAGTTCTCGCCAACGTACAAATAGCCGCTGACATAACGGGCCGGAATTTGATTGCCGCGCAAAATTCCCAGCATCACATGCGTGATGTCCTGGCAGACGCCTTTCATCAAGTCAAATGACTCTTCCGCTTTTGTCGAAACAGTGGTGGATTCTCCGTCATAGGTAAAACGGTCATGGAGGTAGCCCATCACATCAATGGCAAACTGAACCGGATTGTCCATTTCACCGATATCGCGCTTCACTTGCTCCACCTGTTCCGGCGACAGGTACGTGTATGCGGTATTGCTTAAATAAGGCAAATACTGCTCACTGAAGAGATTGGAATGGAATATCGCATTCATTTCCGGTGAATACTCGATGCGGTGGACAAATGGGCTTTTTTGGATGCTGACAATCGAAGTTGTCTTTACTTCCAGATGCTGATGATGTTCGGCGATAAAGAATGTTTCCACGTCGTTGCCCCAAATATCGATATGCTCTTTTGTCAGCGTCGCCGGCGTGATATCGGCCCGGTAAGACAAGAGGCGCTGCGTTTCATCCGTTTTCGGTTTCAGGCGGATGGAGTTCATGCTTTGGTCTACAATGGTTTCGTACTTGAATATATTTGTATGCTCTACTTTATATTTCATCGTCGTAATTCCCTTCGTACTCATGGACTGAGATTGGGTTTGGGTTTGGCTGCCGGCCTGTTCAGATGCCGGATCAATCAAATAATAGGTTTTTGAAAACAACTCGCTGATTTCATTGCAGCCGTCCTGGAAATGATTTAAAAAATCCATCATTTCGTCTGCAGTCAAGTGGTCAATGTCAATTTCATTAAATTCGGTTCTTACCTCGTCAAGCTTTGCTAAAAGCTCCCAGGAATAGTGGGAGACTTTCCCGCCTTCCAATTCTTCTACCGCTTCTCTCACATGATCCAGGCAATAACGGATCGAACGAGGGAACGCTTTATCAGAAATCAGGAAACTGAGCACCTGGCGCGGATCCATTTTGGGCAGATGGGCTTTTAAATACGCCTCGTAGCCTTTTGTCATGCGCAAGGCAGCCAGCCAGTAATAATAATCTTCCGTTTCTTCCTGCAATTGCTGCTCATACGTCCGCTCGCACACCACATTTAAAATGCGCGCTGTTTTCTCTGCCCGTTCCAGCCACTTGCCAATTTTAATAATCTGATATCCTACGCCCCGCTGCATGGCAGATTCAATAATCCCTTGGGAAGTAAGCGAAGTCATTTTTACCAGTTCTAAAAAGCTGCGGATTTCACTGGTCATGCATTGCTGCGGATCGATATTCTGCAGCGCCAAATAGCAGCTGTTCCATATTTGCCAGTACTCATCTGTGATATGGTCCCGGCTCACCCGTGCATTTTCCCGGATATAACGGACACAATTCGCCACCGAATTTAGGTTTTCATCAGCTATCGCCAAGTAATGCACCAGCTTGGCTTCATTGTAAGGAGAGAGGGAATGAAGCCCTTCCAGCTCCTGTGTTGAAGCGCAGATTTCATAAGTCAGCCTCCAGTCGCTTTCCCGGATCAGTTCTTCATCGGAAGCTTCAATCATCTGCAACAGCTGCACATCCAAGATACGGGCATTGTTTTCCGCCCGTTCTGCGTTCCGCGACATCCAATACAAGGAATTGGCTACTCGACTCAGCATTAAAGAGCCCCCCTCTCTTCTTTTTCTTTATAAACCCACGTATCTTTGCCGCCGCCGCCTTGGGAGGAATTGACCACAAGCGAGCCTTTTTTCAATGCCACACGGGACAAGCCGCCCGGGAGGACGCGCGTTTCTGCTCCCCGCATGACAAATACCCGCAAATCCACATGGCATGGATAAAAATCTTCTCCTTGATATGCCGGGGCCCTCGACAATTTAATCGTCGGCTGTGCAATATACTGATGCGGCGTTTCGATGATTTTCTCCCTGAATAGTTCAATAAGTTCTTTCGATGCATGCGGGCCGACGAGCATGTCATAGCCCCCGGATGCTCCGACATTTTTCACCACCAGCTCTTCCAGGTGCTCAAGCACCCATTCCCGCTCTTCGGGGTTATCAAGCAGATATGTTTTCACATTGTCGATAATGGGTTCTTCTTTCAGATAGTAGCGGATCATATCAGGCACGTACGCGTAAATTGCCTTGTCGTCTGCGACTCCGTTTCCAATGCCGTTCAGTATTGCGACGTTGCCATTGCGATAAGCTTCAACGAGCCCCGGCACGCCAAGCGCCGAGTCTTCCCGGAAAGCTTCAGGATCCAAAAAGTCGTCGTCGATGCGGCGATAAATAATATCTACCCGCTTAAGCCCGCGGATAGACTTCATGTACACAATATTTTTTCGCACGACAAGGTCCCGTCCTTCGACTAAATCAATGCCCATTTGCTGAGCCAGGAATACATGATCGTAGTATGCGGAATTGTACATGCCCGGCGTCAACAGCACGGCAAACGGCTTGTCTCCCGTCGATTTGGGCGCATGGTCCAAAATGGCTTTATGTAGATGAGACAATTGATGTTCGAGCGCATGGACCGAATGGTTCGTAAAAAATTCAGGATACACTTGCCGCATCACGTAGCGGTTTTGATACACATAGGACATTCCGGAAGGGTTGCGCAAATTGTCTTCGAGCACATGATACTTGCCATTTTCATCCCGGATCAAATCGATGCCGGCCAGAAAAATGTGGTTTTTCAACGGAATATCGATTCCTTGCACTTGTTTTGCGTAATAATAAGGGTTTTCTTCAATCAGCCTGCGAGGAACCACGCCGTCATCGAGAATTTTTTGTTCGTGGTAGACATCATCCAAAAAACGGTTGAGGGCTTCTGTCCGTTGAACCATTCCTTTTTCGATGATTTTCCACTCATCCGGTGAAATGATAATCGGCACAAAATCAAAAGGCATTGTCCTTTCGGTGCCAACGTTATTATTGTAGACGGTGAATGTAATGCCTTGGCGCAAAAATGACAGCTGGGCCGTTTCATGTTTTTCCTTTAATTCGTCTTTCGAAAATCCATTGAGCAGTTCATAGAACTTCCGGTAATGGGGTTTCGGCAAGCCCTCAGCAGTAAACATCTCATCAAAAAAAGGTTTTACATTATATGACTCAAACATGGTAACCCTCCCTCTTTTAAATAGAATTTTCTGTTAATTATAGAGTTACAAAAAAGCTATTGCTCTTTCGTAAAGGAGCGATAGCTTTTCCATGTTTTTATTTTAACCTTTTTTATTTATCAAATGTTGAATTTTTAGAAGATTTCGAGTCACTGGAATCTTTTTCGGCTAAATCTTTCTTCAGCGATTCTGTATATTCCGTGCTGCCGCCGTAAATGCCGCCTGACGGAGTAGAATCAATCGCAGAACTGCCGCTTGTAGCGCCAGTTGAACCAGCACCCGTCGTTGTAGATCCAGAAGTTGTAGATCCTACAGAACCTGCTGAACCGCCAGCTGTTCCTGATGTACCGCTGCCGGAAAGATCAGAGCTCGATAATCCTGAAGTGCCTGTAGTTGATGTGGAAGAAGTCTTGTCTGAAGAATCGCCCACTTCATCTTGAAGCGTCTTATTGGCTTTATCCAACATATCCTTCTCTTTATCCATCATCTTCTGCTGGCCCTCAATTGCACTTTTAACTGACTCTACAGCTTTGTTGACGCTTGGCTTCACTTTATCTACCATACCGCCTGATTGCTCGTTAAAACGCTCCAATCCTTTTTTCACGTTTTCTTTAAGGTTTCCGGCTTGAGTGGTAGTAGTTCCATCCGACTCCACTTTTTTCTGAGTCATTGCCGCGCCGATTACCGCACCTACCCCCAATAGCACCAATTTGCTGAATACACCGCCTGAACGTCTGGCCATAGTTATCCACTCCTTTTAATTTTAAAAATATACTGTCTTCTTAGTATTTACTACTTTAGACAGTTTTAAACCTTTCAAGAAAAATAAAAGACACCTTTTGTCATAGAAGGTGTCTTTACAGTCCGAGTCAGTTTATGTGATTTTGCCTTCTTCGATCATTACCTGTTCAAATGCCTCTACAACTTCGGGATCGTACTGGATGCCAGCGAGCCGTTTAATTTCATCTACCGCGTACTGCGCCGTAAAAGCTTTGCGGTAAGCCCGGTCTTCCGTCATGGCATCGAACGTATCGCAGACACCGATAATTTTCGCTTCCACCAAAATTTCATCGCCTTTTAAACCGAATGGATACCCTCGGCCATTTACCCGTTCATGATGCTGTTCTACAACATCCGCCAAATCTGCATACGCAGTCTTACGCAGCATTGCTGCACCGTCACTCGGATGCTTTTTCACCAAATCAAATTCTTCATCTGTCAGTTTATCCGGCTTTTTCAGCACTGCTTCCGGGATATTGATTTTTCCAATATCGTGAAGGATGGATGCAATAAATAAGTTCTCAACGCGAGCTCTCTCCAAATTCATTTTTACGGCAGTTTTTACAGCATATTTTGATACCCGAGAGCTATGATTAAAAGTATATCGATCTTTTTTTTCGACTAATTCCCCTATTTTGCGCAATTCATTTATTTCATTGCTAAGGGAATGGAAGATTGGTGCTGAAGAAACCGATAGAAAAGTTACGTCTGTTTTCGCATTAAAATTTATTGCTTCCTCTAAATCATTGACAGCAAAAAAATCATCCGGTCCTATTTCAATCACTTCATCATCCACAACTACTTCGAATATCCCTTCCAGTATATAAAAGAATTCTTGAACACTTGAATTTTCAGCCGGGAAGAGAATTATTAGCTCTCCTTTAGAAACAGTTTGCTTCATCAATTCAATACCATCTCCACGGCCTAAAAGGCTTAGAGATGTCGAACCGTTCTTTACGGTTTCCAAGTACTTGTTTTTCAGTATGTTCAAGCCTTTCATTAACTCACTGCCTTTCAAAAAAAACTATGAATGCATAGGAAACCCATACACTCATAGTACTTTATACGAATCTATTTAGACAACCCTTTACCAACCAATTACTTTCATTGGATCAATCAATGCTACACGGTCAGGGAATTGTACAGGCACCCATTCAATTTCAACAGTGATTCCAGCTGCTGTGGCATTTTCAACGCCGATACGCGTCATTTCTCTCGTTTTCATATCCAATTCGTGGATCAATGCAGTTACTTCTTCATCGTATTTTGCTGTTAAAGCTGCTTTCGTTCCAGCATCCTTGGCAGCATAATACTCATCACGGTACTGATCATACATATTTTGTGCTTCTAGTTGCGCTTTAGCAATTTCAGCGTAAATCTCAGCATTTACATTTTCAATTTCAGTTAAGCCTTGCGCTATTTCCGGGCTCATTGTCGCTTCACCTGCGGCAAATACTGGCGTACCAGCCATTACTGCTAAAAGAACAAACAACATCACAGCAACCAAACTCTTTTTAAACATCTTTTTTCCTCCACTCATTCTTTATTGTGACGAACGGGACAGGTTTTGAAATTTACCGAGGGCTCCCCTATTGCCTTCAGTGCATAAACCATCAAAAATCTGTCAGTTCACCCACCTTAGTATATATGAACTAGGCATAAAGAACAATGATTTTCGGTATTTTTCTGCACATTTAGAATTTATTTACTTTTAATTATAATTTTTAGCACAAAAAGAACCAGGCATGGGACCTGGTTCTCAATTTTTTATGGCAATACGGTTGTTCCCATCAGGAAGCGATCGCATTCCCTGGCAGCTTCGCGTCCTTCGTTAATGGCCCAAACAATCAGGCTTTGTCCGCGGCGCATATCTCCAGCAGCAAACACGCCTTCTACATTGGTGGTGTATTTGCCATAATCAGCTTTTACTGTAGAATTGGCTTCAGTTTCCACATTCAGCTTTTGGATCAACCCTTGATCCGGACCGCTGAATCCGATGGCAAGCAGCACCAAGTCCGCTTTCCATACTTTTTCCGTTCCTGGAATTTCCTCGCGGATGCGGGTGCCGTCTTCGCCAATTCGCAGTTTCACGTTAACAGTATGCACTTCTTTTACATAACCTTCTGCGTCGCCGACAAACTTCTTTGTCATGACGGCGTACGCTCTTGGATCATCGCCGAATGCAGCGGCCGCTTCTTTTTGCCCGTATTCCACACGGTGTATGCGCGGATACTGAGGCCACGGATTGCCTGCTTCGTCGCGAATAGCTCCTTTTTTATCGTATACATCGAATTGGACAAGGCTTTTGCAATTATGCCGGACAGAAGTCGCTAAGCAATCGGTTCCGGTATCGCCGCCGCCAATGACGATGACATCTTTTCCTTCTGCTGAGATGTAGTTGCCGTCTTTCAAATTGGAATCGAGCAGGCTCTTTGTATTGCTGTGCAGAAAATCCATTGCGTAGTGGACGCCTTTCAGTTCCCGTCCTTCTACTTGAAGGTTGCGGTGAATGGTAGCGCCCGCACACATGATGACCGCGTCAAAATCGGAACGCAGTGCCGATACCGGGTAATCTTTGCCGACTTCGGTATTGGTAATGAACGTGATTCCTTCCTGTTCCAGGATGCGGACACGGCGCATGACCACATCATAAGACAGTTTCATTTCCGGAATGCCATAAGTCAACAGTCCACCCACCCGATCACTGCGTTCAAATACCGTGACCAGATGTCCCGCTTTATTCAGCTGAGCAGCAGCTGCAAGTCCGGCCGGACCCGATCCGATAACGGCCACTTTTTTGCCGGTCCGTGTTTTCGGAGGTTCCGGTACGACCCAGCCTTCCGCGAAGCCGCGTTCGATAATGGAACGCTCCACTGTCCGGATGGCGACTGGCGGTTCGTTTATGCCAAGCACGCATGCACCTTCGCAAGGAGCCGGGCACGCCATTCCCGTAAACTCCGGAAAATTATTCATAACATGTTCACGGTGCAGCGCTTCTTTCCATTGGCCGCGGTAAACCAGATCGTTCCATTCCGGAATGAGGTGGTATACCGGGCATCCGGTCGTGGCACCTGCTATTTCCATTCCGGATTGGCAAGTCGGCACGCCGCAATCCATGCAGCGTGCACCTTGCTTTCTTACTTCTTCATCCGATAGCGGAATCGTGTAATCGGACCAGTCTTTCGTCCGCTCCGCCGGATTGCGTTCTTTCAATGTCTGTCGGCTGTATTCCATAAATCCAGTTGCTTTCCCCATCGTATCCCTCCTATTCGCTTATCCCGTTTCAATGGTCAGTGCACTGTTTCACTGATTGAAGTTTGCTGTTTACTTTCCTGCTCCGGCCATTTTGCTTTCTTCAAAAGCGGCCATTTCGGCATCGAATTTGGACATGCCGCTGTTTTGCAGGTTATTGATGCGCTCATTGATCTTCAAGTAAGCTTTCGGAATGACCCGCACGAATTTAGCTGAGTAAATCTCCCAATTCGCCAAAAGGCGCTTGCCGTTCTTGCTATTTGTATAGCCGACGTGCTTGGCAACCATGTCACGCAGTTCTTCAATTTCAGCCGGGTCTGCCATGGGCTGCAGATGAACCATTTCCGCATTGCAGCAGTTTCCAAATGTTCCGTCCTCATCCAGTACGTAAGCGATTCCGCCGGACATTCCAGCAGCAAAGTTTTTGCCCGTTTTCCCGAGAATCGCGACACGGCCGCCGGTCATGTATTCGCAGCCGTGGTCGCCGACTCCTTCAACGACAATGTTCGCTCCGCTGTTGCGGACAGCGAAACGCTCGCCTGCCAACCCGTAAATGTAGGCTTCACCTGCCGAAGCTCCGTAGAACGCGACATTGCCGATGATAATATTGTTTTCCGGCAGGAAGGTTGAATCGCTTGCCGGATAAGTGATGATTTTCCCCCCGGATAAGCCTTTGCCGACGAAGTCGTTGGCATCGCCGATCAATTTCATGGTCATCCCTTTTGGCGTAAACGCACCAAACGCTTGTCCGGCTGAACCTTTAAAATTCAAGTTGATCGTATCTTCCGGCAATCCTTCTGCGCCGTACTTTTTGGAAATGGCACTTCCGACAATGGTCCCTGTTGCCCGGTGGATATTGCGGATCGCCGTAGTGACTTCAACCCGTTCTCCGGTTTCAATCGCTTTTTCACAGCGAGGCAACAATTCCTGGCAATCCAATGTCTTTTCCAGCTCGTGGTTTTGCTTGACCGTTGCATAACGGCCCACTTTTTCAGGCAGATCCGGCTGATACAGCAGCGCCGATAAATCAATGCCTTCCGCTTTCCAGTGGTCAATGGCTTCATTCGCTTCAAGCACATCGGTCCGGCCAATCATCTCATTGATTGTACGGAAGCCGAGTTCCGCCATCAATTCACGTGCTTCTGTCGCGATAAAGCGCATGAAGTTGGCCACGTGTTCCGGGTCACCCATATATTTTTTGCGGAGTTCCGGATTTTGCGTCGCAATGCCGACCGGGCATGTATCCAAATGGCAGACGCGCATCATGACGCATCCCAAAACAACCAGCGGCGCGGTCGAAAAGCCGTATTCTTCTGCTCCCAGAAGTGCGGCAACCACCACATCATGGCCGGTCATCATTTTGCCGTCAGTCTCGACAACAATGCGGTCACGCAATCCGTTCAGCATCAAGGTTTGATGAGTTTCTGCGAGTCCAATTTCCCAAGGAAGCCCGGTATGCTTCAGGCTGGTCTTCGGTGCTGCGCCCGTCCCGCCGTCATAGCCGCTGATCAGGACAAGGTCGGCACGCCCTTTTGCTACGCCTGCTGCAATCGTTCCGACGCCGACAGCGGAGACAAGTTTTACGCTGATGCGGGCCGTCGGATTGGCGTTTTTTAAGTTGAAAATCAGTTCCGCTAAATCTTCAATCGAATAGATATCGTGATGCGGCGGCGGGGAAATCAGTTCCACGCCAGGTGTGGATCCGCGCACTTCTGCAACCCACGGGTAGACTTTTTTGCCCGGCAAATGGCCGCCTTCTCCCGGTTTCGCCCCTTGGGCAACTTTGATCTGGATTTCATCGGCATTGACCAAGTAATGGCTCGTTACGCCGAAGCGGCCGGATGCCACCTGCTTGATTGCACTCCGGCGGTTGTCGCCGTTTGCATCAGGGATAAAGCGTGCTACTTGTTCGCCGCCTTCTCCTGAATTGCTTCGGCCGCCAATCCGGTTCATGGCAATCGCCAAGGCTTCATGCGCTTCCTGGCTGATCGAGCCAAAGCTCATAGCACCCGTTTTAAAACGGGCACAAATTTCTTCAATCGATTCCACTTCTTCAAGCGGAACAGGATTCCGTTGTTTGAACGCCATCAAGCCGCGCAGCGACTGGACGTTGGACGTTTCCTTCGTGAGGAGATTGGTATATTTTTTAAACGCTTCGTAATTATTGGTCCGGCAGGCATGCTGCAAAGTATGGATCGTCGACGGGTTATATTGATGGGTTTCCCCGTTTGCCCGGTACTGGTATTCATCGCCCGGCTGCAGGAAAGTATCCCCGGCTGCCCGCTCCGGATAAGCCTGTTCGTGCCGCATCAATACTTCTTTTGCAATGATATCCAGGCCGATGCCGCCGAGGCGCGAAGAAGTCCGCGTGAAGTAGCGGTCGATGACATCCATGTGAATGCCGACAGCTTCAAAAATCTGGGCTCCGCGGTAACTTTGGATCGTGGAAATCCCCATTTTCGACAGCACTTTAATAATCCCGTCCGTCACGGCATTGACATAGTTTGCCTCGGCTTCCTCAAACGGGATGCCGGTAATATCGTCTATCGCAATCAATTCGCTGATCGAGCGGAACGCCAGATAAGGGTTAATGCCTTCCGCACCATAGCCGAGCAGCATGGCAAAGTGATGGACTTCACGGGCTTCCGCGGTTTCAATGAGCAGGCTCATTTTGATCCGGGTGCCTTGGCGGATCAAATGGTGGTGAAGGCCGGACACAGCCAATAAAGCCGGGATGGCTGCATATTCTTTATTAACGCCCTGGTCAGATAAAATTAGCAACGTGGCTCCTGCTTCAAAGGCTTCGTCCGCTTTTGAGAACAGGGCTTCCAGTTCCTGTTCCATCGCTTGCGGGCCTCCCGCTTTCGGGAACAGGATCGGAAGCGTCACCGCTTTAAATCCTTCAATGTTCTGCTGGCGCAATTTCTCCAATTGCAGATTCGTCAAAATCGGCGTTTCCAAACGGATATGGCGGCTGCTTTCCGGCCCAGGCTGCACCAGATTGCCTTCTGCCCCGATGGTCGTGCGGGCTGCTGTGATGATGTGTTCCCGAATGGCATCGATTGGCGGATTGGTGACTTGGGCAAATAGCTGTTTGAAATAATTGTACAAAAGCTGCGGTTTTTTCGATAAAACGGCCAACGGTGAATCATAACCCATTGAACCGACAGGATCTTTTCCGTCTGTCGCGAGCGGCTTGACGATTTTTTGCAATTCTTCCGTCGTATAGCCGAAAGCCAGCTGCTGTTCCAGCAACACCGATGAAAGGTCAGCTTTTTGGTTGGCTGCCATTTCCGGTTCCGGAAGGTCTTCCAGGTCCATCATATTGTTTTGAATCCAATCGCGGTACGGCTGCTCTGCGGCGATCTCCAGCTTGATTTCTTCGTCCGGGATGATTTTTCCAGCTTCCAAATCAATCAACAGCATTTTCCCTGGGTGCAAACGTTCTTTGTAAATGATGTCGTCTGCAAAGATATCGAGCGCCCCTACTTCTGAACCAAGTACAATCATGCCGCTTTTCGTCACATAGTAACGGGCAGGACGCAAGCCGTTGCGGTCCAGGCACGCTGCGATTTGCTTGCCGTCTGTGAAGACGAGCGCTGCCGGTCCGTCCCAAGGCTCCATCAATGTGCTGTGGTATTCGTAAAAATCCTTTTTTTCCTGCTTGATTGTCGGGTCGTTTACCCAAGGCTCTGGCACCATCATCATTGCCGTATGGGCAAGTGATCTTCCAGATAAATGCAAAAATTCAAAGCAGTTGTCGAACATGGAGGAATCGCTGCCAGTTTCATCGATAACCGGCAAGACTTTTTTCAAATCTTTTTCATTGAAATAGGGTGAAGCGCAAAGTTCCTGGCGGGCGCGCATCCAGTTGACGTTCCCTCTTAATGTATTGAATTCTCCATTATGGATCGAGTAGCGGTTTGGATGGGACCGCTGCCAGCTCGGAAAGGTATTGGTACTGAAACGGGAGTGGACAAGCGCAAGCGCCGATTTGAATTCCGGATGATTAAGATCGATGTAAAACGAATCCAGCTGCTCCGGAATCAGCATGCCTTTGTAAACAATCGTGCTGGATGACAGGCTGCTGAAATACACATCTTTATATTTTTCTTCCAAGCCCATTTCCTGTTCAATCCGTTTGCGGATGATGTACAGTCGGCGTTCCAAATCCATTCGGTCTGTCAGCTCTTCTGAAGCGCCGATAAATACTTGGCGGATGACCGGTTTTGTTTTAGATGCCACTTTACCGACGAATGAATCATTGACTGGAACCGGACGCCAACCTAAACAGTTTTGTCCTTCTTCTTTTACAATCCGGCGAATGATTTCCTTGATTTCCATACGCAAATCGTAATCTTTCGGCATAAACAGCATGCCAATTCCATATTTTCCTTCATCCGGTAAAGTGATACCTTCCTTGTCGCATTGTTTTAGAAAAAAGCGGTGCGGGATTTGAGTCAGGATGCCTGCTCCGTCACCCGTACTCGTATCGGAAGATTGGCCCCCCCGATGTTCCAGGTTACAAAGTATATTTACGGCGTTTTGAACAATTGCATGTGACTTCTCTCCATTTATGTTGGCAATCATTCCAATTCCGCACGCTTCATGCTCCTGGTCCGGTTGGTATAAACCTTGCTGTCGCGGGTATTCTTTCATTTTCATAAAAACGCCTCCCTCTATTACACATAACTACTGTAATGTCAGAATATTTTAACACAACCCACGCATATATATACAGTTTTTTTTCGTAAAAAACTCCATTTTTTATTTGAAAACTACTCAGAAATTGTTGGAAACGCTTACATGTCAATACTATTCCAATTCTCCTCCTTTTATATAGAAGTGAATATATATACATAAATATAAATAAAAAAGCCCTACTCCATGTAGGGCTTTTTCCAGTTTTCCACTGTTATTTTACGGTTTCTCCGAAAGAACGAATGGCTTCAAGAAACGCTTCTCCGTATTTTTCAAGCTTATTCGAACCTACGCCGTTCACTTCCAGGAAATCTTCCGCAGTCTGAGGCCGCCGAGCACACATATCTTGCAAAGTTTTATCCGAGAAGATGACAAACGGCGGAACCCCGCCTTGATCGGCAAGCTCCTTCCGGATTTTACGCAGCTCTTCAAAGAGAGGATCGTTTTCCGCAATGCGCTTGGTCACTACTGCTCCTTTTCGCATCACTTTCCGTTTGCCGAGCAGGACATCCCTGCCGCCGTCCGGCACGTAAATGGTCGGATACGCCCCTTGTTCCACGGCGAGCAGTTCCTGCGAAATCATGAATTCGATCAAGTTGGACACTTCTTTAGCTGACTGATGTTTTAAAATGCCGTAAGTCGACAGTTTATCAAAACCGAAATCCAGAATCTTTTTATTGCGCGAGCCTGTCAACACCTGCGCTGTCATCATCTTCCCGAATTTCTGTCCCATCCGCACGACGCAAGACAGCACCATCTGCACATCTTTCGTAACGTCCTGGCTTTCCCGCTCATCGTTGCAGCTGCCGCAATGGCCGCATGGTTCAGCCTGAAGGTCACCGAAGTAATGGATGATGAATTGCTGCAGGCAGTTTTCGGTATGGCAATAATCGACCATCGCCTGCAGTTTTACCAGCTCGCCGGGAATCCGGCTCGGGTCTTGGGCCTGATCGATCAAAAAGCGCTGAGTTTGAACATCCTGGGATGCATACAAAACAATGCACTCACTCGGCAAACCGTCACGGCCCGCACGCCCCGCTTCCTGATAATAGCTTTCCATGTTTTTGGGCAGCTGGTAATGGATGACGTAGCGGATATTGGATTTGTTGATGCCCATTCCGAAAGCATTGGTCGCCACCATCACATTCACTTCGTCGTTTAAAAATTGTTCCTGTCCGGCTTTCCGTTCTGCATCGGGCATTCCGGCATGGTATCTGGCCGCTTTTACGCCTTTTTTAACCAGCATATCGTAAACCGAATCCACGGTTTTGCGGGTCGCGGCGTAAATGATGCCTGCCTCTTTATCGTTTTTCTTTACGTATTCTTTTACAAACCGCTCCCGGTCCTGTCCTTGGACCACGGAAAAAGTTAAATTTGCCCGTTCAAAACCGGTCATGACCGTGTGCTGTTCTTCAATGTCCAAAATACGGCAAATGTCTTCGCGCACTTGCGGTGTCGCTGTTGCAGTTAAAGCCAGCACTGTCGGATTGTTCGGGAATAACCCCGCCATCCGGCTGATCAATCGGTAGCTTGGTCGGAAATCATGGCCCCATTGTGAAATACAGTGGGCTTCATCCACTGCGATCAATGGGACATGCACGCCCTGCAGTTCGTTTAAAAACATTTCTGAATCCAGGCGTTCCGGCGCAATATATAAGAGCTTCACGGCTCCGCGCTGAACGTCGTATAAAGTTTCCCGCACTTCATCGAAGCCGAGGGAACTGTTGATATAAGCTGCAGGAATTCCTGCAGCCAATAATGCATCCACTTGGTCCTTCATCAAGGAAATCAATGGGGAGATGACAATCGTCGTCCCTTCCATCACCAATGCAGGAATCTGATAGCACATCGATTTCCCGCCGCCCGTCGGCATGACACAGATCGAATTATGGCCCTCGAAAACTTGCGTAATGGCTTGTTCCTGGCCGGTCCGGAACGACTCATAACCGAAATACGACTGCAATAATTTTCTTGCTTCTTCCAACAAAATTAAACACTCCCAAAACTCGTCTCGTAATGAGTAGCTTATCATATTTCTGGCCAAATTTTCGCTTTCCGAATTCGCTGACACCGCCAAAACAAAAAAACTGTTCTAAAAGCCTAAGCTTCCGGAACAGTTTCCACTTTTTCCAGTATGAAAAAATAAGGTTCTTTATCGCCTTTGTGATCCATCATGCCCAATAGCACGCCTTTGTCTACTTTCCGGAAATGGTCGATGATCGGCAAATGGTCATAAACCATAGAGGCGCTGAATTTTCCGCGATGCTCTACCCGGCGCATCCTTGCTTTGCCGCCTTTCGCTTTCACCAGTTTCCGCATATCCATAATTGGCACGGGATCTACAGCAAAGACGTTGCCGTTCAGCCCTTTAAACAATAAAGGATCCACGTTTTCGGCATCGTGAAATGCTTTACCGTACCAGTTCAGTTTCTTCAAGACGCCATCAAACGGATGGCCGGTCCGGAATTCATGCCCTTCCCATGTGCCAAGCAATTCTTCAAGGGCCACTGGCTCCAATTTATCAAAAATCTGGCAAGCTGTGTGCGTATCCGTTTTCCCTTGCTTTCTGACGGCCCAGAATTCTGCTGCAGCATCCATCTCGGTCACTCCTTTAAATTTCCATATCCCAGAGTTTCGCCTCTTCTTCTTTCATCTGTTTTTCCGTTTCCAGCGGATAAACCGTCCGGTATTTATGGGAATCGAGCGGAATTGTTTCAATCATCTTCGCAATCATGTCCGCCGGGTCAAATTGATTTTCAAGTGCTCGATCCGCTTCCTCCATGTCTTCTTTTTTGGTGAAATGGATTCCTTCGTCATACCATTTCCATTTCGCTTCTGCGCTCCGGTCGTTAAAGCCTGTTTCGAAAGCCCCCGGATTGATGGTCGCTACCTGGACGCCAAACCCTTCCAGTTCTTTTTGCATGGTGGCTGCAATTCCTTCAATCGCATGCTTTGTAGCCGTATAAGGCCCAACGTAAGGAGTTGTGGTAATCCCTGCCATAGAGGATATGAAAACGATTTTCCCTTTTCCTTTTTCGACAAATTTGCGCGCCGCAATCTGCGCTGTTTCAAGCGTACTGAAAACGTTCACTTCAAACAGTTCACGGAAATTCATCATCGGCACTTCTGCAAGCGGACCGCCTTCGTTGATGGCCGCATTGGCGACAAAGATATCAAAGTCATATTCCAGCATCTGGGCAAGGTCCTGCGGATTTTTGATATCCATTTTAAACACTTCCAAGTCCACACCTTTCGCCTTTGCCTCCTCCCTTAAGGAAGTTACTTGCGGTGCAGTCTCCACCGGCGCAATCACCCGGTGCCCGTTTTCAGCCAACCCGAGTGCAGTGCCTTTCCCTAATCCACTGCCAGCTCCTGTAATAAATATTGTCTTCTCCATCAATTCAGCCTCCTGGTTCTTGAATGTCTACTTTCTGTGTTCCCCGACGCTAAAGAGATAAACACCTTCACCGCCTCCTGCTCTTCAGGACAATCGGCACTCATATAAGGCAGTAATTTTAAGTTTCTACTATAAAATAGCTTTAACCCTGCAAATAAAAAAACGGTAAAAGCGACTTCTTCTCTCTCTGTACTAAACTGCAAATGGGCCCAGGGTCCCTGCATTCTATAGAAGGCATTGTTCGAGCATTGCCTGTTTGCTCAGAAGTTCCATTAAATTTCCTCGCTGCTCAATTCCCTTTCAGCCTTTTTACCTAACCTACCTACAAAGAAACAAATCCAAGTAAATATTAAGGCCTTCAAAATTTACGTAATTAACAGAAAAAAAGCCCATTCATAATAAGAATGGGCTTTCACTTGAAGTTTTTTTAAAATAACGTTTAAGAATTAACTGCCCCATAACTTCCCATACGGCGTTTTACCTGGATATATGACGCTGCTTCAGCTATTTCATTTTTATTTAACGGCTTATTATCAAGCACTAAATTATAATCACTTATAGTAGAGTCGTCTTGCAAATCCAGGTCAATGACTTTCTCAGTCCGATCCAATAGACGATCAACTGAAACGTCGAAAAAATCAGCAAGCATTGAAAGATGGCTAACAGAAATCTGCTTTTTCCCGCTTTCATATGCCCAAACTGTACTTTTCGCAAATCCGACTTCTTCAGCTAATTGTTCCGGGGATAGTGATCTTTCTTCTCGCAAGTCTTTAATTTTTTTCCCTAGATCCTTCATGTATGTTCCTGCTCCTTCTATGAGTTAATTTCTAACTATTTCAAATATACTGTATGTTGAAACATAGTTCAATATATTTCTATAACATTTTCAAAGATTTTTGAAAATTTCAGTAACATTTTCGACATAATTCGATCTTAGCCTAAATAAGTGCTGTTAATTTTCCGTTCCATTTTTTCTTCCGTCGTCGCAAACCCTTGGAAATACTCATCTCACTAAAAATGATCGACTATTTAAATTATTCAATTTAAAAAGATATTCCAATAAAGTTTTTGTTCTTCTTTCTTTCACAAACTGAAAATGTTTTTTCACTTTCAGAGCCTATTTTACTAATTGTTAAATTTATTTTGATTTTCAATAATAAAAAAAGTATTATAGTAACATACATTAAAAGGGGGTCATTAGATGTCTGACAAATTCAGTCGACAAGACATCGTGAACAGTGTTCCGCAAAAAGGGTTTTTCGGACACCCTAAAGGGCTGTTTACATTATTCTTTACAGAGTTTTGGGAGCGCTTCTCGTATTATGGGATGAGAGCTATCCTCGTTTACTATATGTACTACGAATTGTCCCAAGGCGGACTCGGGCTGGACCAAACCATCGCCCTTTCCATCATGTCCATCTACGGTTCACTCGTATACATGTCAGGGATCATTGGCGGATGGCTAGCTGATAGAGTCTTCGGTACTTCAAAAGCTGTATTCTACGGTGGTATTTTGATTATGGCTGGTCACATTGCTCTTGCTATTCCAGGAAGCCTGCCATTATTCTTCGTTTCCATGGTATTGATCGTTCTGGGTACCGGACTATTAAAACCAAACGTTTCTAGTGTGGTCGGTGAAATTTACGCAGAAAACGACAACCGCCGCGATGCCGGTTTCAGTATTTTCTACATGGGCATCAACTTGGGTGCATTTATTGCTCCGTTAATCGTCGGTACTGTCGGAATGGACATCAACTTCCACCTTGGCTTCAGTATTGCCGCTGTTGGTATGTTCTTAGGGCTAGTGCTGTTTGTCGCAACGAAAAAGAAAAATCTTGGGCTTGCAGGGACAATCGTCCACAACCCGTTGTCTCCAGCTGAAAAATCGCGCACCATCAAAATCTTTTCAATCAGTGCAGTTATCATTGCTGCAGCGGTTTACTTCGGACTCCAATATGGTTTCCTGACGTTCGATAGTTTCATCGCAATTGTCGGAATCTTCGGCTTGGTCATTCCAACCGCTTACTTTGTTGTGATGTACCGCAGCAAGAAAACAACCGAAGTGGAACGCTCACGCATCTTGGCTTACATTCCATTGTTTATCGCATCGGTCATGTTCTGGGCAATCCAGGAGCAAGGGTCGACCATCCTTGCAGCTTATGCAGATACACGGACCGATTTGGAATTTGCAGGAATCACCATTTCTCCTGCCTGGTTCCAGTCACTTAATCCTTTATTCATCATCACGTTAGCGCCAGTATTTGCTTGGCTTTGGGTACGCTTAGGCAGCCGCCAGCCATCTATCCCGCAAAAGTTCTCACTGGGTCTATTGTTTGCCGGGATTTCCTTCCTGGTCATCCTTCTGCCAGCTTACTTTGGCGGAACAGACGCGTTAGTAAACCCTTTATGGCTTGTCCTAAGTTACTTGATCGTTGTATTGGGTGAGCTTTGCTTATCACCTGTCGGTTTATCCGCAACAACAAAACTGGCGCCTGCTGCCTTCTCTGCACAAACAATGAGCCTTTGGTTCCTGTCAAACGCAGCTGCACAGGCAATCAACGCACAGCTCGTGAAATTCTACACAGTCGAAAACGAAATGATGTACTTCGGACTCATCGGTGGAGCTTCCATCGTCTTAAGTATCGTCCTGTTCCTTTTCGCACCAACTATCCAGCGCTTTATGAAAGGCGTACGCTAATAAATAAAAGGACTGCCGAAAACTCTCGGCAGTCCTTTTACTTTTGCTCCATGTGGCTGTTCAAAGCCAACCGCCGGACAACATCGTGAAATGGAAAGGCCCGGAAGCAACATTGCTTCCGGGCCTTTTTCATCTACATTCTTAACTTTCCTTAATGACGAGCCCCATCTGCCGGGCAAATGCCAGCGCCTGTTCAGTGGAGACTACACATCCGGCAAGTTTTTCCGTTGTCACTTGAATGTTCTCAAATGAATTGCTGCTCAAGTCAACTGCATCCAGGCTGGTCTCTACGAAATTTACATCATTCATGTCGCATTTGTGAAATTCCGTCCCTTTCAGCTCGGCTTCGTAAAAATCCGCATAGCGCAGCGATGACGTTTCGAAACGGGCGGTGTTGCACAAGGAGAAGCCGAACGTCGCGTAATTCAGCACACAGTCCTTGAACAAGGTATGGCGGATGCCCGCTTCAGCAAAATTGGTGCCGACCAGTTTTGAATTGTGGAACTCGGTCCGGTGGAAGACAGAACGGCTGAAATCGGCATTTGATAAATCACAATTCACAAACAGCACATCCACAAATTCGCTCCGCGGCCAGACGACTTCTAAAAAGTTCACATTTTCAAAAACCACCCGATCGACATGGAGCGCTTCTTCCCCGCTGTAGTCGATGGTTTCTTGTGTAATTTTGCAATTGCTTATGTATTGATCATCCAGAGCCTCAAGGAACGATGCTGTGTCGAGGTGGTCCGGAATGAGAGGAGCTGAACGCTTCGCTTTTTTCATTTCTCATTTCTCCTTCTATATAATAGGTAACGGCTGCTTCATTGTTAGAAGCAGCCGCCAGTGGAGCATCCAATTATTTACTTACCAATTCTTTGTTCAGGCAAGATTCGATGACCCGCGGCTCTGTAAGCCGGTCATCTGTCACTTCTGCCTGATATAATTTGTTGTTGTGCATGAATTTGAAAATCCCGTTGTTGAAATCGGTTCCGATGTCTTTAAAGAAAATGCCTTCGTACTGGCAGTCTTTTGTCTGGGAGAAGCTGATTTTGTAAGTTTCTCCGTCGCGCACCAGATAACAGCGGACCCCTTTTTCAAACTCCTCGTGGTCGTCGCCCTTGATGCTGCGATCAACTGAAACCACGTGGAAATCGACAAATGGAATTTCCCGCAGAAGCGTGTTCATGAACGAACCTTTTGTAATTTCTTCCCAACGGCTTCTTGCTGTTTGGCCGACAATAATTTGTGTAATATTTAAGTTATGGGCCACTTCCGCAATGACTTTTGCAGAGGGGCGTTTCTCATTATCGCGGATCATGAAGTCTTCTGCACCATATTCTTCAGCCAGCTCTTTCCAGCGCTCGACATAAGCAGATTTTTCCGCATCAAATTCATCGAACGGGAGAGCATCCACCGTTAAGATATACAGAGGGCAATCCAGCATGTTCGCGAGTTTGTTGCCCCGGTTGATCAGGCGCTCACCGTTCGGTCCGTAAAATACACAAACCAATATGCTTTCATCCATCCGTCCTCTAATTTTTTTCATTGTATTTACCCCTCCAGGGATTGTTATTCATAAGCCGCTATTTCAAAACTATGAAATTATACTGCGAATTTCTATAAAAATCAAGAGATGATGATTTTCCATTTCGCGCGGCCCTCCGTTTGATTGCTTAGTTTAGACCATAGCGGACTTCACAAGTGAAAGCAAGCCCTTTTTCCTGTATAATTTAATGCGTGTGCTTATAATTAAGATTGTTACGGAATCATAACCAGAGAAGGAATTTTCCAAATTCTTTTCTTTTCCATTTCTATTCCCGTTTTTCTTTTTTCTATTCTGATTCAGGAGGTTTTGCTATGCACTTATTGATTTTCGCCATTTTGTTCCCTTTTCTTGCCGCAGCTCTCATCCCTTTAATACATAGGCGTCTCGGCCCTTTGAATATTGGCTGGCTTGTATTAGCGGTCCCATTTATCTTGTTTGGAATTTTTGCCTGGCAGATTCCCGGCATATCGTCTGGAGATACAATTGCTGCCGCGCTAAATTGGATTCCTTCCCTCGGCATTAACTTTTCTATTTACTTGGATGGGCTCAGCCTGATTCTTGCTTTGCTGATTACCGGTATGGGAACCCTTGTTATTCTCTATTCCATCTATTATTTATCCCCAACTGATTCACTGCCGCATTTCTATGCTTATTTGCTCCTGTTCATGGGGGCCATGCTTGGAGTCGTACTGTCAGACAACTTGCTTGTACTGTACGTATTCTGGGAATTAACAAGCATTTCCTCTTTCTTATTGATCGCTTTCTGGTTCCACCGGAAAAACTCGCGCTACGGAGCACAAAAATCGTTATTGATTACCGTGTTTGGCGGATTTGGAATGCTTGCTGGATTTTTAATGCTGCATACGATGACCGGCACATTCAGCGTCCGTGAAATTGTGTCAACGATTGGACAATATTCGGACCACGCACTGTTTTACCCGGCGATGTTCCTGGTGCTCCTTGGAGCATTCACGAAATCCGCCCAATTCCCTTTCCATATCTGGCTGCCTGACGCCATGGAAGCTCCTACGCCGGTCAGCGCGTATTTGCACTCTGCCACTATGGTTAAAGCCGGGATCTATCTTGTTGCCCGCTTCACTCCGATTTTCGGCGGCACGTCTGCCTGGTTCTGGACGGTGACGCTTGTCGGCCTCGTGACCTTATTCTGGGGGTCATTCTGCGCAGTCCGGCAAACCGACCTAAAAGCGCTGCTCGCTTATTCAACCGTCAGCCAGCTCGGTTTGATCATGAGTCTGTTCGGGATGGGCTCTGCCGCCCTTCACTTCGGAGACGGCGAGGCAGGTGCTGTTTATGGCCTGGCAACATTTGCTGCCCTTTTCCATTTAGTGAACCATTCCACGTTTAAAGGTGCTTTGTTCATGGTTGTCGGCATTGTCGACCACCAAGTCGGAACACGCGACATCCGGCGCCTCGGCGGACTGATGGCATTCCTGCCGATTACGTTCACTTTTGCCGTCATCGGCAGTTTTTCCATGGCAGGGCTTCCCTTGTTCAACGGATTTCTGAGCAAGGAAATGTTTTTCACTGCTTCCGTCAATGCCGCGAGCCTTCCCGCATTTTCTGCAGAAACCTGGGGTTGGCTGATACCGGTTATTGCCTGGACAGCAAGCGTCCTGACATTTGTCTACTGCATGATCATCGTGTTCAAAACCTTCTTCGGCAAACACGAGCCGAAGAAATTGGATAAAAAACCGGTGGAGCCGCCGTTTGGCATGCTCGTTTCGCCTGCTATTTTGTCCATCCTGATTGTCGGTGTATTCTTTGTGCCAAACCTTTTGGGCGATCATTTGCTGCGCCCTGCGCTAAACGGTGTACTGCCTGGCATCACTGGTGCCGCGCCTCATATTTCTGCTTGGCACGGCTTCAATACGGAGCTCTGGATGACCATCGGCATCATTGTCGTCGGCTTTCTACTATATAAATACTTGCGCATCTGGAAGAAAGTTTACGCAATTATTCCGGAAGGCTGGACGTTCAACGCCCTTTACAATAAATTCCTGGAGGCGCTTGAAGAAAATTCAAACTGGCTGACATCCAAGTATATGACGGGTTATTTGCCTCATTACTTCGCTTATATTTTCGGCTTTTTCATCTTAGCAGCCGGCGGGACGCTCCTGTTGACCGGTGCGTTGTCCATTGACTTCACAACCGATACGCCGATTCCAAGCTATGAAGTGATTTTGGCTGTTGTGATGGCTATCGCAGCAATCGCTATATTATTCGTCAAATCGCGCCTGACTTCAGTGCTGCTGAACGGCGTGCTCGGCTATTCCATTGCGATTTTCTTCGTACTGTTCCGGGCGCCGGACTTGGCATTGACCCAGCTTGTCATTGAAACCGTGACAACAGCATTGTTCCTTTTATGCTTCTATTTCCTACCCGAATGGAAACCGGAAAAAGCTTCTAAGAATCTTAAAATCCGCAACGCCATTATTGCAGTTGCGGGAGGATTGACCGTCACCTTAATCGCTCTGTCGGTCCGCGCAGGCAATTTGTACGATTCCATTTCAAGTTATTATGAAGATGCCTACGAACTGGCTGGCGGGAAAAATATCGTAAATGCCATTTTAGGAGATTTCCGCGGCTTTGATACGATGCTTGAAACGCTCGTCCTTTTCATTGCCGGCCTCGGAGTCTATACACTCATTCGGATTAAAGGCGGAAAGGAGACACGAAAAAATGAAGATTAATGACGTGATATTAAAAACCGTTTCCCAAGCAGGCGTGCTGATCATTTTAACTTTCGGCGTCTACCTTTTCCTGTCCGGACATAACCAGCCAGGCGGCGGGTTTATCGGCGGCCTGGTTCTGGCTACAGCTTTTGTGCTGATGTTTTTGACTTTCGACTCAGAGACCGTCAACAAAGCCATTCCGTTTGATTTCAAAAAGATATCGGCCCTTGGCGTCCTGCTCGCCTTTTCAAGCAGTGCGCTGCCCATGTTTTTCGGCCAGCCTTTCATGAGCCAGTCTTTCGGTTATTTCGATCTGCCGATTTTCGGAAAGACCGAACTGGCTACCGTAACCATTTTTGAATCCGGAGTGGCTCTGACGGTAATCGGAGTAGTCGTAAATATTATTACTAGTATAAGTGAGGATGAATAGCGGATGGAAACGATAATCATATTATTGGTCGGCATTCTTACCGCCGTGGCCATCTACCTACTCTTATCCAAAAGCTTGATCCGCGTCATTCTCGGAACCGCCATTTTATCGCATGCGGTGCACTTGCTGATTCTTGCGATGGGCGGCTTAAAAGAAGGCACTGTTCCATTGCTTGGCGAAGAAGCGGAAAGTTATGTTGACGCATTGCCGCAGGCACTGATTTTGACGGCTATTGTCATCAGTTTCGCTGTTACAGCTTTCATTCTTGTTTTGGCCTACCGTGCTTATCAAGAACTCGGCACAGATGACCTAGATGAAATGAGAGGTGTGAACGATGAATAACATCATATTGCTTCCTGTTTTAATTCCCGTTATGGTGGGGATTTTGCTGATCTTTTTGCGTTCCTACGGCCGGACACAGGCGTGGTTCAGCATCTTTACAATGGCTGCCACGGCCGGCATTTCTTATTACCTGCTGGAAAAAGTGCAAAGCGACGGAATTCAGCGGCTCGATTTTGGAGGATGGGCACCGCCTTTCGGCATTTCATTCGTCGCCGATTCGTTTTCGCTGCTGCTGGTGCTGACGGCCAGCATCGTCACTTTTGTCTGCCTGATGTATGCCTTGTTTTCTACCAACAAATTGCTGCAGACGATGTATTACTATCCTTCTGTACTGTTTTTGATCGCCGGCGTAAACGGGTCTTTTTTGACCGGCGACTTGTTCAACTTGTTTGTCTGCTTTGAAGTCATGCTCTTGTCGTCTTATGTGCTGCTGACACTTGGCGGTGCAAAAAGGCAGCTTCGTGAAGCCATCAAATACGTCGTCATTAACATCGTTTCTTCCTGGTTCTTTTTGGTTGCATTGGCGTACCTATACGGAAGCGTCGGAACATTGAATATGGCCCACTTGTCGGTTCGCGTAGCTGAAGCGGGACAAGGGCCGCTCCTTACGACCATCAGCATCGTGTTCATGATCGTCTTCAGCCTCAAGGCCGGACTGCTTCTTTACTTCTGGCTTCCGGGTTCTTACAGCACACCCCCTGTTGTGACTTCCGCCCTTTTCGGCGCTTTGCTGACAAAAGTCGGCATATACGCACTGTTCCGGGTATTTTCACTGATCTTTAATCAGCAGCCTGAAATCACTCATGCCATCATCGGAGTTATGGCCGGCTTAACGCTAATCGGCGGAAGCATCGGGGCCATCGCTTATAACGATATCCGAAAAATCGCTGCTTACAATGTGGTCATCGCTGTCGGTTTTATCCTGGTCGGCCTTGCGGTTTCCACGCCGAACGCAATAGAAGGTGCAATCTATTATTTAATCCATGACATGGTTGTAAAAGCGCTTCTCTTCTTGCTTGTCGGCACCGTCATTGCACTCACCGGCACTGCCCAGCTTCATCAGATGAGCGGATTGATGAAAAACTATCCGCTGCTTGGCTGGTCTTTCTTTATCACCATGCTGTCGCTTGCCGGCGTTCCGCCGCTCAGCGGATTTATTGGAAAAGTCCTCGTTTCGGAAGGTGCGATTGAAAGCGGCGCCTATATCTTATTGGCCTTATCGCTCCTATCCAGTTTGTTTGTACTATATTCACTGCTCCGCATTTTCAAAAACAGTTTTTGGGGAGAAACCATTGTGGGCAAAGAAGACCAGGTGCCTTTAAACAGCCGCTTCCTTGTTCCTTGCGTGGTGCTTGTTCTTCTGACGTTTGGAATCGGGCTTGGAACGGAAGGGTTGTCTGCTTATGTTACAGACGCTGCAGAAACTTTGCTGAATCCGGAAATTTACGTGGATGCGGTGCTGGAAGGTGACCGTCCATGATGGTTGATATTCTTCTACTAATCCGCCGTAGAGAAAGGACTGTTTGCTGATGCCCGCACAACTTCTGATCAATATCATGATTGCCCTCCTTTGGACCTTGCTGATGGATGAAGATGCCTTTTACTTGTCGACTTTTATTGGCGGCTACTTGATCGGCATCGGCATCCTGTTCATGATGCACCGCTTTTTCGGCGCCAAATTTTACTTGCTGAGAGTTTACTCCACCATTCGTTTGTTATTTATTTTCATTTCAGAACTGGCCCAATCCAGTTTGCTGATCATAAAACAGATACTGAGCCCTAAACTCAATATTAAACCGGGGATTTTCACTTACGAACACAGCATGGAAGGCGCTTATGAATTAACGACGCTTGCGCTCTTATTGACACTGACTCCCGGGTCTGTTGTCATGGAAGTCTCCCCGGACGGGAAAGTCTTTTACATTCATGCCATGGATGTCGAAGAATCGAGAGACACAGTACTGCGTTCCATCAAGACATTCGAGAAAGCCATCATGGAGGTGACACGAGGATGATTGATACGATTTTAACGATTGCCTTATCCTTATTCTGCCTGGCCATTCTTCTGGCGCTTTACCGCATTATCTGGGGGCCGTCGATGCCGGACCGTGTGGTGGCACTGGATATGATTGGTGTAAACCTCATTTCAGGAGTGGCGGTATTTTCAGTGGCATTGAACACCCACGCTTACTTGGAAGTTATCCTGATCGTCGGCATTCTCGCCTTCATCAGCACCATCGCCTTTGCCCGCTTCGTTGAGAGGGGGGATATCGTTGAGCATAAGAGAAATTATTGAATGGGCTGGCGTTATCCTGATTCTCCTTGGCTCTATTATGGCCGTGATCAGCGCTTTTGGCATACTCCGCCTGCCTGATGTCTATACGCGTTCCCATGCAGCAACGAAAAGTTCGACGCTTGCGGTTCTACTGTCACTCAGCGGCACGTTCATCTATTTTTGGGCAACAGAGAACTTCATCAGCGTCCGTCTCTTCCTTGGAATCACTTTCGTATTCTTGACAGCGCCGGTTTCCGGGCATTTGATTACGCGGGCTGCTTACCGCTCGAACGTCAAGCTTGCTGATATTTCCACCGAAGATGCCTTAAAAGACGTCATCCATAAAAAAGATACAGAGGAATAAAAACAGGCCGGAATCTTTTCCGGCCTGTTTTTTGCTATGTCACGTTTATGTTAAAAATGCTAAGGGAATAACAGGAAAAAAGCAGTGGAGGAGTTGCAGATGGAAAACGTCAAAGACACGTTCAAAGAAGTTGCCGCTGCTATCTTGCCCGTAACCATTGTCGTCATTATTTTGCAGGTCGCCTTGATGCGCCTTCCCCTTGAAGCCCTGCTCCAATTTCTAGTCGGCGTCGTCTTTGTCAGCATCGGATTTTTCCTGTTTCTTCTCGGAGTGACCGCCGGGCTATTGCCGGTAGGCGAACTGATCGGCAAAAAGCTTCCCAAAACCAAAAAATCCTGGCTGATTATCGGCACCGGCTTTCTTCTCGGGCTGGCGGTCACCATTGCAGAACCGGATGTGCGGGTTTTGGCAAAACAAATCGATCAGGTATCTGCAGGTGAAATCAGTTCAGGCATTTTGGTAATGGCAGTAGCGCTCGGTTTGGCAATTTTTGTGGCTGCCGCTATGGTCCGCACGATTTTCAGCATTCCTATCCATTACATGCTGATTGGCGGCTATGTATTGGTCTTCGCATTGTCCATGTTCGTCCCTGAAACTTTTGTCTCCATTTCATTCGATGCCGGCGGAGTAACGACTGGGCCGATGGCAGTGCCGTTCATACTGGCTCTCGGCGTCGGCGTTGCTTCCGTCCTGCGCACTCCATCCGCCTCTTCCAGCGAAGGCTTCGGGTTAATCGGCCTCGCTTCCATCGGCCCTATTCTGGCAATCATGCTTCTGGGGGTGCTTTTCCAATGAATCTTCATGTGTTCGACGGCTTTTTGGATATCCTCACGGAAGTCGGCATGGCACTCGTTCCCCTCTTCATCTTCTTTGCTCTCTTCCAGGTTTTCATGCTTAAATTGCCCAGGCAACGGGTATTCCAAATACTACTTGGATTTATTCTGACATTTTTTGGGCTTTCTTTCTTTTTGCAAGGCGTCCATGTGGGATTCTTCCCAATCGGCCAGATGATGGGTGAATCGCTTGGTGAAATGCCTTATCCATGGATCATCATCCCGATCGGCTTTGTTCTCGGGTTTGTCGCCACGTTTGCGGAACCAGCCGTAAGCATCATGATCGATGAAGTCGACCGCGTAACCGGCGGCTATATTTCCGCCAAATTGATGCTGTATACCGTTTCAACCGGAGTGGGCATTTCCGTAGCCCTCTCAATGGTCCGCATCCTTTTCGGAATCCCGCTTTGGTATTTCATTATTCCGGGATACTTGCTCGCTTTTGTGCTCGTATTTTTTTCACAGCCTATCTTTACTGCCATCGCGTTCGACTCCGGAGGCGTTTCCACGGGCCCGATGACGGTCACTTTCATTTCGGCTATGGCAGTTGGTGTGGCTTCGGTTACCGAAGGGCGGGATCCTTTAGTGGATGGATTCGGCCTGATCGCTCTCGTCGCCCTTACGCCAATTCTGGCAGTGCTGATATTAGGGCTGATTTTCACAAGAAAAGGTGGGGCTGAAAACGATGAATCTGAATCATAGACTGATGATTGCCATAGTTAAACGGGGCCATTCACGTCCTGTCATTGCCGCCGCCAAGGAAGCCGGCGCGGACGGAGCCACTATTCTGTACGGTGAAGGGATTGGCCGCAACGAGAAGCCGACTTTTTTAGGCCTGCCGGCTACCCATGAAAAAGACGTCGTATTCATCGCCATCGATGGCAGCCTGGAAGACGCCGTCGCCGAAGCTGTTTCCCGTGTAGGGAAGCTCGGCATTCCGGGTTATGGCCTCGGCTTCACTTTGCACTTGAACAAATTGCTGGGTGTCCGGCATCTCTCAAACCGTGTAAACCATGTTAGAGCCAAGAAAGGTGGACAAGCGATGCAGTCGTCTCCTGAACACTTTCAACTAATTGTAACCATTGTGAACAGCGGAGACTCGGAAAAAGTGGTGGCTGCTGCTGCCAAAGCCGGCGCAGAAGGCGGAACCATTCTCACTGGCAGAGGGACCGGCGTCAATGAACAGCGCAAGTTCCTCAATTTTACGATAGAACCGGAAAAAGACGTGGTCCTCACCCTCGTACCCGAGAGCTATACCGAGGCAATCGTTGAAAGCATCCAAAATGCTATCGACCTTTATGCTCCAGGCAGAGGCATCGCGTTTTTGATTGATATCGAAAAAGTATTCGGCGTCAACCATTCTTCCCTTGACCGGTATCATAAATGAAAAAACGCTGGAACCATAAAAGGTTTCAGCGTTCTTTCATTTCCCGGGAAATTTTTTGTTAAAAACAACAGCTTTTTCAATCCTCTGAAGGTTTAAAAACCCGGCAAGCCGTGATCACAGCTTGCCGGGTTTTACTCTTTCTTAATACGGTTCTGCTTCGTGCCCTTTAGCGGCTGCGCCTTGTGCTACTTTGTTGGCAGCGGGCTTGCCGTAAACTTTAGGTTCGCCGGCTTTCATTTCTTCGTTTGCTTTGATCTTCTGTTCCATGTTTTCACGAACACGGCGGCCGTAATCTTCATCCGCCTGTGTGAAGTGGTGGATCATTTCTTCCTGGATTCGTGGGTCGCATACCGATAATGCATCGCCCAGGTTGTTGATCAGTTCTTCACGTTCCCAATCTTCAAAGCTGCGGTAGGTTTCCCCGGCCTGGCCGTAGTTGTTCGTACGGTCAATCGGCTGGCTGACCACTTTGTCGTTATAAGCCGGTTCATGAGGCGGTGCCACTTTTTCCGCTTCTTTCACGCCGCCAAGAACAGATGGCTCGTAGTTGATGTGCGGATTCGGCACATGTTCTGCCGGACGGTCCATCATGCCGCCGTACTGGTTCGTTGCGACACGTTTTTTCGGTGCGTTGACCGGCAGTTGCAGGTAGTTCGCCCCTACCCGGTAACGCTGCGTATCGGAATACGAGAACGTACGCCCTTGCAGCATTTTGTCATCCGAGAAATCAAGGCCGTCTACAAGTACCCCAGTACCGAATGCAGCCTGCTCGATTTCAGCATGGTAGTTTTCCGGGTTGCGGTTCAAGACCATTTTCCCAACAGGAAGGAACGGGAATTTATCCTGCGGCCATAATTTAGTGTCATCCAATGGATCGAAATCAAGTTCCGCATGCTCATCATCGCTCATGATCTGAACGAACAATTCCCACTCCGGGTAATCGCCGCGTTCAATCGATTCAAACAAGTCCTGCGTGGCATGTCCGGTATTTTCTGCCTGAATTTCATTGGCTTCCGCCTGCGTCAAATTGCGGATGCCCTGTTTTGGCTCCCAGTGATACTTGACGAGAACAGCTTCGCCTTTGTCATTGACCCATTTGTAAGTGTTTACGCCGGATCCCTGCATGTGGCGGTAGGTTGCCGGGATACCCCATGGCGAGAACAGGAACGTAATCATATGCGTTGCTTCCGGAGTGCGGGCTACAAAGTCAAACATGCGCTCAGGATTCGGCACGTTTGAAACCGGATCGTTTTTAAATGCGTGGATCATATCCGGGAACTTCATGGCATCGCGGATAAAGAAGATTTTTAAGTTGTTGCCAACCAAATCCCAGTTGCCGTCTTCCGTGTACATTTTCACTGCAAACCCACGCGGATCGCGAGCCGTTTCAGAAGAATGCCGTGACCCTGCTACGGTTGAAAAGCGAACCATTAGCGGCGTCTGTTTGCCGGCGCCCGAGAATACTTTTGCACGTGTGAATTTTTCTACCGGCTCATCGCCGACTTTGCCGTATGTTTCAAAATATCCAAACGCACCCGCACCGCGCGCGTGAACAATTCGTTCAGGAATTTCTTCACGGTCAAAATGCGAAATCTTTTCGATAAAATGGTAGTTTTCCAAAGTGGCTGGCCCACGATTTCCGACCGTCCGTATATTCTGGTTGTCTTTGACTGGATGCCCTTGGCGGGTCGTTAAGGTTTCTTCGCTTTCGCCTGTGCCCATTTTGTTCTTGAAGTCTTCATTTTTTTCAGTCATGAAAATCCTCCTCCACAATAGTCTATCAACCTATAAACTTCCCATTTCCAGAAGAAATTAAACATTTGCACATGGCAAAAAACGAACGGATTCCAGCATTTTTCTTCTGGATAGACAAAACCCTTAAAATGTGAAAAACTTGAAGAAGGATTTTATAGAGAAAGCAGGGCTTGAAATGAGTGTAACACTGAAAGAAAAAGGGAAATTAGACCCTTTGAAAGTATTTATTAAAGTAACGGCCGCTTTTCTGGTATCGGTCTTTTCAAGAAAGAAAGAACAGAAAAAAATTGCCTTGGTCGGCGGAAACCTTGGCGAAAAATACGAAGACAATGCGGCGATTTTCCATACATATTTGTACAATCATCATGCAGACCAGGTAACGGCATACTGGATGTATGACCCGAAGACCAGTTATGCAACGGACGGACAAATACCCAACGCCGTGCCGCTTGGAAGTTTCCGGAACTACCTGCTGTTTTTTAAAGCGGATTATACGTTCCACGGACATTCGTTGATGTATGACATCGCCCCTTCGGTCGATAAGTTTTTATTTCTTAACCGGAAGACGATTATTACGCATGTCAGCCACGGCATTGAAGGCTTCAAAAAAATCTTGATCCAAAAAGAAGATGTGCCGCTTTTGAAACGGACCAATTACTTTAACTGTGCGTCTGTATACGAGAAAGATTTAAAGCTGAACGAATGGAAAATTCCCGAACGCAAATTGATTGTCACGGGACTGCCCCGCTTTGACCGCTACGCTGACATCAAACCCGCTAAAGAAATGAAAAACATCTTAATGATGATGACTTGGCGGGAATGGCTGTTTGATTTAAGCGAAGAAGAATTTATGCAAAGCGCTTATTTCAAAAACACCTTTGGGTTGATCAGCCATCCCGGCATCCGCGAGCTGATTCAGCAGAACGGCTTGAAAATGCAGATTACGCTGCACCCATTCATGAAAAAGTTTAAAAAGCATTTTGTCGGCTTGGCAGACCCGGCAAGCGGCATCGAATTCCTGTCGTCGACGAATCCGTCCATTTCGCAGGCGATTGTCGAGAATGACATGCTGCTGACCGACATCACGAGCGTATCGTGGGACTTTTTGTATTTGAATAAACCGATCATTTTCAATATGTTTGACCGTGAAGAATACTTAGCGCAGCGCGGCACTTATTTGAGCCTGGAAACGGATTTGTACGGCTACAAAGCCGATACCATTGAGGAAGTTTATGCCTACCTGAAAAAAATTGTTGAAGAAGGCATTACGACGAACGACTGGTTCCCGAAAGCAACTGACTACATCGATTATTTTGACCATCAGAATTGCCAGCGCCTGGCGAAAAGAGTTTTGGGCGTATAAGAACTACATGGAGCTGCCTTTCCAACGTCAGCTCCATGTATTTTTTCCTCTTTATTAAATTGAATTTTCAATCAATAGATAATCTGATATGCTGGAGTGGCTATATTTATTTTGATTCTTAAACAAAGGGTGGGCGGCATGGCAAAAGAATTATTTTTGGAAGACAGTTATTTAAAGGCCTGTAAAGCGGACATAACGGCGATAGACGGGGATAGAGTCACCCTTGACCAGACAGTTTTCTACCCGGCCGGCGGCGGACAGGAAACCGATACCGGCCTGCTGTACCAGAACGGGCAAGAAGTGGCGGTAACGAACGTGAAAAAAGAAAACGGCGAAATCATCCACACCGTCAGTGCCCCTGAAAAACTGAAAGTTGGACCGGTGACTGCTCAAGTGGACTGGGAACGGAGATACCAGTTGATGAAGCACCATACACTCCTCCACGTCATTTCTGCCGTGTTCCACCAGGAGCACGAGTCGCTATGCACCGGCAACCAGATCTATCCGGACAAAGCGCGGATCGACCTGACTGGCATCACTGAGCTAACGCCTGAAGAAATTAATGCACTTATTGCAAAAGCCAATGAGGAACTGGCGCGCAATCATCCCGTTACCATCCGCACTTTGCCACGGGAAGAAGCGGAAAATATTTCGGGCATGATCAAGACCATCGTCAACTTGATCCCGGAAGCGGTCCGAGACATCCGGCTCGTCAAAATCGGCGACATCGACGAACAAGCCTGCGGAGGCACCCACGTCAGTGAAACCGGGGCGGTCGGCCAGTTTGTCCTTGATAAAATCAAAAATAAAGGCAAAGGCGTCACCCGTTTGGAAGTCCGGACCGTCTAAACGAAAACCATCCCTCACGTTGTGTGAGGGATGGTTTTATAAAGCAATGTTCAGTTCGACGGGACAATGGTCCGATCCCCAAACGTCTTTATGAATTTTCGCGCCTTCAAGAATGGGAGCCAAGCCTTCAGAAGCGATGAAATAATCAATTCGCCACCCAACGTTCTTTTCGCGGCAATTCGAGCGGTACGACCACCAGGAATAACTGCCCGCCTGTTCCGGATAAAAATAGCGGAACGTGTCGACAAATCCGCTATTCAGGAAATCCGTCATTTTTCCTCTTTCTTCTGGAGTGAAGCCAGAATTTTTCAGGTTTGCCCGCGGATTTTTCAAGTCGATTTCCTGATGGGCCACATTCAAGTCGCCGCACATGATCACCGGCTTTTGCCGGTCCAGTTCTTTTATATAGGAAAGAATGGCGTCTTCCCATTCCAGGCGGTAATCGAGCCGCAGCAAGCCATGCTGGGAATTCGGCGTGTAGACGGTCACCACGAAATGCGTGTCGTATTCGAGCGTGATGATGCGCCCTTCTGTATCGTGCTCTTCAATCCCAAGGCCATAATAGACAGCAAGCGGCTCTTGTTTTGTAAAAATCGCTGTACCCGAATAGCCTTTTTTCTCCGCGTAATTCCAGTATGTATGGTATCCTGGAAGATTCATTTCAATCTGGCCTTCCTGCAGCTTTATTTCCTGCAGGCAGAACACATCCGCATCTACAGCCTCAAAAAAATCCATAAACCCTTTTTTCACCACGGCCCGCAAGCCGTTGACATTCCACGAAATCAGCTTCAAAACACTTACCTTCTTTCATTCAGATACTTTCAGTTTATCGGAAGATCCGGCCTCTCTCAAACAAAGTGTTTTCCACGAGAGAGGCGTTACAGTTAATTGCCATCCGTAATAACATTTTGTAAAATTTCAGTGAATTCAAAGAATGTTGCATCATTTTCGCTTATCATCTTGTACAATGGATTTATCTGGTACTTAAGGGGAATGAGACATGAAAAAATTCACCAAGGAAGAGAAAAGCTGGGCGTTTTACGACTGGGGAAGTTCCGCTTATTCCATAATTATCACCACCGCTGTCTTCCCATTGTTCTATAAAAATGCGGCTACTGAAGCAGGCGTCAGCCTGTCGGATTCCACCGCTTATCTCGGCTATACAATTGCCATCTTCACGTTCATTTTAGCGCTGATCGGCCCTATTTTAGGTACCCTCGCCGATTACGAAGGCATGAAGCGAAAATTCTTCACGGTGTTCTTCCTGCTCGGCACCATTTCTACGGCGATGCTGGCGTTCATCCCAAGCGACAACTGGCTGATGCTTCTGGTCTGCTACACATTTGCCGCTCTTGGGGCTACGGGCGCCAATGTATTTTACGACGCTTTTATCGTCGATGTGACGACGGAAAAACGGATGAACAATGTCTCCGCGTTCGGCTACGGCCTTGGCTACATCGGATCGACGATTCCATTTATCCTGTCAATTGCCGTTATCTTAATGGCAAGCAACGGCGTAATTCCGATTTCAACGATCAACGCAAGCCGCATCGCATTTCTGCTGACGGCCATCTGGTGGGTGGCGTTCTCGCTGCCCCTGTTCCGCAATGTACGCCAGCGTTATTTCATCGAGAAAGAACCGAATCCGGTGGCGCAAAGCTTCAAACGCCTCAGCAAAACCATCCGGGAAATCCGCCAGTACCGTGCGCTGTTCCTGTTTTTGCTGGCTTATTTCTTCTATATCGACGGCGTCGGCACGATCATTTCGATGTCGACCGCTTACGGGACGGATCTTGGGCTGTCGTCGACCAGTCTGCTGATTGTCCTATTTGTAACCCAAGTAGTGGCCGCGCCGTTTGCCATTTTGTACGGCCGACTGTCGGAGCGCTTTACCGGCAAGAAGATGCTGTACGTCGGAATTTGCGTGTATATTGTCGTCTGCATCTATGCCTTCTTCCTGGAAACGATCACCGATTTCTGGATTCTGGCCATGCTTGTCGCCACCAGCCAAGGCGGCATCCAGGCACTTAGCCGCTCGTACTTCGGGAAACTCGTACCGAAAGAGAACTCCAATGAATTTTTCGGGTTCTACAATATCTTCGGCAAATTTGCCGCCATCCTGGGACCGCTTCTGGTAGCTGTCACTTCCCAGATCACCGGGAACTCCAGCATGGGCGTCTTCAGCCTCGTCGTCTTGTTCGTCATAGGCCTCGTGATTCTGTCGCGCGTGCCGGAACCGGTTCCGCATGCACCGGTCGATGAAGTGGCTCCTGATTAATTGTTGAAAAACCCGATCCGGCGCTTGCCGGGTCGGGTTTTTTATGAGTTGGGCGTAAGTGGATTGGAGTTGGGCGTAACCCGGTGAAAGACGGGCATAAACTTGATGGAGTTGGGCATAAAGCCGCCCGAGCTCCTAATGGGACTTGCCAATTCTCATTTTTGCGCCTTTTTCCGGTTCCAAATATTTATTATGGCAAGAAGTATAGCCACCTTCTTTCTTGCATGTTAAGGTTTTATTTAAAAAATGGAGGGATGGCCTTGATTTTAAAGACAAGAGGAATTTCGCTCGAACGGGAGCGGCTCGAGGTGCTGCTCCGGCGGCTGCCGAAAACGCATGCTTTATACAAGGATGCAAAAGAAGATTACTACAACGATTCCGCCGGGATTGGCGGCGAACAGCGTTTCGATGATTATGTGGCCTCCAGCCGGTTGCCTTATCCCCATATTTTCCTTCATAATGTGTCATTGAGGTCTTTTCAGGCTTTCCAATTGGATTCGCTGATGATTACGCCGTGGTGCCTTTATATCTTCGAAGTCAAAAACATGAGCGGCCGCCTCCGCTTCCAGCAATCTCCCCTGCAGCTTATCCAGACCAAAGATGACGGCAGCGTCATTGGCCGCAAAAGCCCCATCGAGCAGATCGACACCAACGAATGGCTGTTGGATGAATGGCTCCGAGCTTCCGGCATCTATATGCCGCTGCGCTCTGTGCTGGTCCTTTCCTATCCGAAACAAATACCCGAAAACGTCCCTGACACCCACACCATTCTGTTTTCCCACCAGTTGCCGATGTTCCTCAACAAACTCCGCAGTGAATCAGCAGTCATAGATCTTGGTGAAATGGCCAAGCTGGCGAATAAAATTTTTACAGCTCATTCGGATTATGTACCCAAGCCGATCTGCAGCAATCCGGCCTACCCGCTACAGGCGATGATCCGCGGCGTATGGTGCGTGGCATGCGGGCGGATCGGCATGAAGCGGACTTATGGCACCTGGCTTTGTCCATTCTGCGGGGATTCCGATAAACAAGCCCATGTCCAGGCCATTCAAGACTGGCACCGGCTGACCGGCGGGCCGATCACGAACCGGATGTGCCGGGAAGTGCTGCAGATTGAGGACCGCCATTTGGCTAAACGGCTTTTGCGTGACATGGATTTGAAGAAAACGGGGAATTTTAAGGGTGCAGAATACGTTTTGGAGGCGAGTTGCTCGTATAGGGAGTGAAGTTGCTCGTATATGCCCCGTAGTTGCTCATATATGACTCAAAGTTGCTCGTAACACACCTGCAGACGCTCGTAAATGAAAACACAAAAAACCCGGCAGCCATTTCAGCGGCTGCCGGGTTTTTCAACGCTTATTTTTTATTGTTTTTATTCGCTTCCGTGGAAACGATTGTAGCTCCGCCTGATGCATTTGTTGTTACATCTGCATCGCCAAGCTCTACTACTTCAATCGAGCCCTTGTCTTTAGAAGCTTCTTTATCAGCTTTTTTGATTTCTTTTTCAGCCTGTTTTTCAGCTTTTTCGTGTTCTTTTTGCGCTTTTTCTTCAGCTTTTGCTTCTTGTTTAACGACTTTTTCCTGCTTTTTGAGTTCTTTTGTTTCCTGCATTTCCTGGCGTTTTGCCTTCAAATTGTCCACTGGACCTTTGACTTTTTCTTTGACAGTGCTTGTTACACCGCTTGTTTTCTCTTTAGCTTGCCCAAGCGTGTCTTTTGCTTTCTCGGTAACGCCGCTTGTCTTTTCTTTCACTTGGCCGACAGTGCCTTTGGCTTTTTCCGTAACGCCGCCAAGCTTTTCTTTCGTATCGGAAGTTTTTTCTTTTACAACCGCCTGCATTTCTTTGCCGCTCTTCGGAGTCAATAGGAGACCAGCTGCTGCGCCGACAATGGCTCCAGTCGCTGCACCTTTAAGGAATGAACTGCCGGTGATTCCGCCGCTTGAAGGGGGAGCCGGGATTTTGCCGATGCGGACAAGGCGTTCTTCCACTTCATCGACGATTTCTTCCAACGTGCGGCCTTTAGCTTCAACAAGAGGAACATTCATGTGAAAATCCGTTAAGTCCTCTTTGTCTCTGACGACTACACAGTCATAATCCATCGCTTCTGTTTTGTCTTCCAACATCTCAGCTTCGTAGCCTCTTTTTTGCAATGCTTCTTTTACAGATGTAAACGGTTCTTCTACTGCAATTTTCACCATAATCTTGTCCACTCCTTTTTGAAATGTGTTTATCCCTGTATTTCCCCCTAATTCCTTACAACTAAACACATTGCGGAGAATGAAATATTTTTAATTTAACTGTAATTTAGAATGGTTGCGCAAAAGCTTCTTCACGACCACCGCTCCGAGCACAGCCCCGGACAGGCTGGAGATGAAAAAAGGCGGCAGGAAAAACAGAGCGGCAAGGTCTGTGCCCATTAAAATCCGTGCATAAGGAACGGCAACGAGCGAAGCGATGATTCCTGTCCCCACTATTTCCCCCGCAGCCGCAAACCAGACTTTGCCGAACTTGGCATACATCACGCCGGCAATGAGCGCCCCGATCATCCCTCCCGGAAAAGCGAGGAGCGAGCCGGTTCCTGTCAGCACCCGGACGACTGCCGTCAAAAAGGCAATGAGCAGTGCCGGCCCCGGCCCCAGGAGAACCGCTGCGATGACATTCATCGCATGCTGGATCGGATAGGCGCGCGCGATGCCTGCCGGAAAGGAGACAAATGCTGAACCGGCGACACTGATCGCTACGAACATGGCAATCAGCACCATTTTTCTGGTGGTCATTTTTCAGCACCTGCCTTTATCGATTCGCTAAATCGCCTGATTTGGAGCGTAATGCTTTCCGCCTGCACAATGGCGGAAATTACAGCCACTCCGTCCGCTCCTGCCGCCCACACCTGTCCGGCATTATCAGGCGTGATGCCCCCGATGCCGATCACCGGGAGTCCGGGATAGCGGTTTTTCACAGCTAGAATCCCGGAAGTACCCGCCGGACTTTTTGCATCCGCTTTGGACTGTGTGCCAAAAACCGGACCCATGCCGACATAGTCTGCCCCGCTAAGTAGGGCTTTTCCCGCTTCTTCCAAGGAATGCACGGAGACGCCCAAAATCTTGTCGGGGCCTACTAAGCGCCTTGCTGCGTTTGCTTCCATGTCTTCCTGTCCAATATGGATGCCGTCAGCATCAAGTGTACGTGCAAGCTCCACATCGTCATTGACGATAAACGGCACGTTGTATGCGCGGCACAGCCGTTGGCATTCCGCCGCAAAATCCAGCAGCAACTCTCCAGTCAAAGCATCTGCTCCTTTTTCCCTTAATTGGAAACAGTTGATGCCTCCTGCCAAAGCTGCTTCCAGAATTTCCAGCGCATCCCGCCCCGGTGTATTCTGGCTGCCCATTATAAAGTATATAGCAGGCTTACTGAATAACTTGGACATGTTCAACGCCTCCATTTCTGCGCACATATGCCTGGTAGGCTGCATGATTGGTCGGACCGTGTCCGGCGCCAATATGCAATTCCTCGCTGAGCGCTGCCTGGATAAACTGCTTCGCCGTGCAAATGGCGCTTTCCACCGGCTGACCCTTAGCCAGTTCCGCCGTCAGCGCCGCTGCAAACGTGCAGCCGGTTCCATGGGTCTGGCTGGTGTTGATGCGCGGTGAACGAAAAAGCCGTTCTTCTCCGTTCCGTGCGAGGTAATAGTCTTCTGCCACTTCCAGGTTTTCGGCATGGCCGCCTTTGATGACAACCGACGCTGCGCCAAACGACAAGATCTTTTCGGCTGCCCGCTTCCTTGACGTTTCGTCATAGATGGAAACACCGCTGATTGCTTCCGCTTCCGGAAGATTTGGCGTCACGACTAAGGCAAGCGGCAGCAAATGCTCTTTCAGTGCCTCCAACGCTTCCTGCTGCAAGAGGCTTGCACCGCCTTTGGCAATCATGACCGGGTCCACCACAAGGTTCTTCCAGCCATATTGCCGGATGGCAGAAGCGGTCTCTTTGATGGCTGCCGCATCAAACAGCATGCCTGTCTTCAATGCCGCAATCTGAAAATCCTCTCCGACGGCCCGCAGCTGTTCCCTCACTCCATATACCGGCACCGGATAAATGCCCGTAACGCCAAGCGTGTTCTGCGCAGTCACGGCTGTAATAACCGACGTAGAATAAACCCCCAGTTCCTGAAACGTCTTAATGTCCGCCTGGATGCCTGCCCCTCCTCCTGAATCGGATCCGGCAATGGTCAATGTTTGTGGCATCATCGCTTCAGCACCCCTTCCTTTTCCTGCATAAATTTATCCAGTTCCCCTTCGCCGGTAGCTGCCAAACGGTCTAAAAACGCGCGTTGAAACGCACCTGGAAGTTCTGCTTGCCGGCTCGCGAGTTCTCCAGCGATGGCGTAATAGTGCATGGCAGCGGCTGCCGCTTCAAAATGCGCTTTGGGGTGCACTGCCAGGAACGCTGCCACCACACCGCTGAGCAGGCAGCCGGTTCCGGTAATAGAAGCCATAATTTCATGGCCGTATTGAATTTCGGCTACCCGTTCACCGTCCGTGACAAGATCCGTTGCACCGGATACGGCAATAATCAGCCCAAGGCGCTTGGCTGTTGTTCGGGCCATCTCTCCAATATCTGCATCCCCTTCACCGGCATCGACGCCTTTTGCCTGCCAGTCGGCGCCGGCAATGGCTGCCAGTTCGCCGGCGTTGCAGCGGATAACCGCAACGTTCACTTCTTCCAGGATTTTATTGACCGCGTTTTTCCGGAATTCCGTCGCACCCGCTCCAACCGGATCGAGCACCACCGGCGTCCCCAACGCATTGGCTTTTTTCCCGGCAATCAGCATGCTGGTTAAGCTTTGGCTGTTCAAGGTTCCGATATTAAGCGACACCGCATCTGCCAAAGCAGCCAGTTCAGCCGCTTCTTCCGGGGCTTCCCCCATGATGGGCGAGGCACCGAGCGCCAGCAGCCCGTTTGCCTGGAAATTCGAGACGACGTGATTGGTGATGCAATGGATGATCGGGTTTTCTGTCCGCACTTTTTCCAGCATCTTAGACACCCGCCTGACTATACGTGTTTACTGTCCAGGATTCTTTCCGCCATGCCTGCTCCCAAAAATTCCATTCGTAGTAGCTGCTGCGCCGGAACCGGTCTTTCAGTTCTGTCCGGCGTTTTTCCGGCAGGCCGGATGCCAGTCTATCCATCCGGTCCAACTGTTCTTTGACCAACTCGCCGAACTCCGCCGAGCCATAAGTACCGATCCACCGGTCGTAAATCGGATGGTCGGGTTTGGCGTTTTTCAGCCGTTCGCCAATTTCGTGGTAAAGCCAGTAGCAAGGCAAAATGGAAGCGAGCACATCGGCCAAATTGCCTTCCGCCGACCGGTACATATGGGAAACGTAGGCATACGCACTCGGCGACGGTTCAAAAGCTTCCCAATCCTTATCCGTAACGCCGAGCAGATCCATGAACGACTCGTGCAAAGCCAATTCAGCGGCACACGTGTGCTCGGAATGAAATGCAAAGCGCTTTGTCGTTTCCAAATCGGTTGCTTTGACTGCCCCGATGGCCTGGATTTTTGCAAAGTGGCTTAAATAATACGCGTCCTGCATGACGTAATGCCGAAATACATCCAGCGGCAGCGTGCCGTCCGCGATTCCTTTTACAAACGGATGATCAAAACTTGCCTGCCACAACTCGCTGCACTCAATACGAACTTCTTTACAAAATGCCATTTCCCCATCTCCTTTGTTTTTCGGCTTCAGTGCCTGACTGATTTTCTTCCGCAGGCACATCTGCCGTTTTGCCAAATAAAAAACGCCGCTCTCCAGTAAAGGAAAGCGGCGTATGCAGTCGAATGAAGGAAGGCATGCGTTCGCCACTTCCCTCCGCTGGTATGATCCAGATCAGGTTCAAAGGGTCCGGGCTTATGCCCGTCTCAGCCGATATCCGGCTCCCCTAGTGGTGTTCATTATTCAGTTGTCAAAATCACTTTAACACAAATTCACGAAACTACAACAGCCTTTTCTGATTTTTCAGGTTTGATGCGCTCTCCGCTGACCGGATCAAAGAAATGGACGCGCGACATATCAAAGGCAAGGCGCGCGGTCTGCCCCGGCTCGATGCGGTTGTCGGCATCGACGCGGGCGATGAATTCCTGTTCGCCGTAAACGGCATAAATGATCGTTTCAGCGCCGGTCAGTTCAGATACCGTAATGACCGCGTCAATATCGCTGTGCGGGATTCCCGTTAAATCTTCATTGTTCACGTGGATATGTTCAGGCCGGATGCCAAGCGAAATCGGCGAACCGTCATAGCCTTGATTCTTCAGTACGTTCAGCGTCTCTGCAGGAATATCGATAACGCGGTCGCCCATGACAAATGCACCGCCTTCTAATTTTCCGTCAAAGAAGTTCATAGCAGGCGAGCCGATAAAGCCGCCGACAAAACGGTTGGCCGGAAAATCATATACTTCTTTCGGGCTGCCGACCTGCTGGATCAAGCCGCTCTTCATGATGACAATGCGCGTTGCCATTGTCATCGCTTCGGTCTGATCGTGCGTCACGTAGATGGTAGTGGTTTTCAAGCGGTTGTGAAGCTTGGCAATTTCAGCACGCATTTGAACGCGCAGCTTGGCATCCAGGTTGGACAACGGCTCATCCATCAGGAACACTTTGGCGTCGCGCACAATCGCACGTCCCAAAGCCACACGCTGGCGCTGCCCGCCGGAAAGCGCTTTCGGTTTCCGGTCCAGGTATTCTTCCAAACCGAGAATGGCGGCGGCTTCATTTACCCGTCTTTTGATTTCTTCTTTTTTGAATTTGCGCAGCTTTAATCCGAACGCCATATTTTCATAGACGGTCATGTGCGGATAAAGTGCATAGTTCTGGAACACCATCGCGATGTCGCGCTCTTTCGGCTGCACGTCATTCATCCGTTTGCCGTCGATGAAAAACTCGCCTTCTGTTATTTCTTCCAAGCCGGCAATCATACGCAAAGTCGTGGATTTCCCACAGCCTGAGGGGCCGACAAAGACAATAAATTCCTCGTTTTTGATGTGAAGATTAAAATCAGTTACGGCAGTCGCACCATTATCGTATGTCTTCCCTAAATTGTTGATCAGAATCTCTGCCATTATGCCACTCCCCATTCTTTTTTACCTTAATTATAAACAGTTTTCTGTATATTACAAATCACAATATTGGAAAATAATTGTCTATACCCAATTCCAAAACCCTTTAAACTCGGTACTTAGTCCTATTATCTGTATATTTAGATTACTCTTTGAAAAGAAGAAGAAGTTGTTATATACTTCTACTAGACATGAGAAGCTGGAAGATTTTATGGTTCTTTTTCTAACAGAAAAAGAGGCATTTTTTCGCTGAAAATCAGGCTGAAATCGCCTTTTTACTTCGACTGTCGAAGATATTATCTGTACTTATTTTCAAACTACACCAAAAGGAGTGGAACAAGATGAACAAATTAAAGGTTTTCATCATTTTGATTGCTGGCCTAGCTTTGATTCTCAGCGGTTGTTCGGGCTTTCAGACGAATAACAGCAGCGGCGACGAAGCAGCGGTAAACGAAGACGGCAAAACTGTCGTAGATTTTTGGACATTCTGGGGATCCGAAATCCGTCGTCCGATAATTGAACAAATCATCACCGATTTCAACGAATCGCAGGATGAGATTGAAGTAAAACACACTTATCTGCCATTCGGCGATATCTGGACAAAGGAATTGGCAGCCATTGCTGCAGGCGATCCGCCTGATGTCGTCATCAACGACATCAACGCCACTGCTCTCCGCGGCCAGAAAAAACAGGCGATGAATTTGTCGAAGTTTTTGGAAGAAGATGATATTTCGAAGCGCTTCTATCCGGAACTGTGGGACGCAACCCTTTATGAAGGCGATTCATATGGCATTCCTTTCAATACCGATACACGTGTACTTTTCTATAACAAAGACGCCTTTAAAGAAGCAGGGCTGGATCCTGAAAAACCGCCGACTACCTGGGCAGAGCTGGAAGAATATGCAGCAAAACTCGACAAAAAAGCAGGCAGCAACTATGACCAGATCGGCTTTTACCCACTTTGGGGAATCGGCTATGACGTATGGCTATTGAATGCCAACGGCCAAAACTACTTCGACGAACAAGATAACTTTGAAATTGATACGCCTAAAAACGAAGAAGTGCTGAACTGGCTTAAATCCTGGAAAGACAAATACGGCGAAGACGTCATCAACTCTTACCAGGCCCAGATTGACAGCCAGCAAGGACACCCGTTCTTCAGCGGCGACCTGGCGATGATTGCACAGGCACCAACCTTCTATACACAGATCCGCGACTATGCACCTGATTTGAATTTCGGCGTAGTGGAACTTCCGGAATACGAAGAAGGCAACGGCAACACCAGCTGGGGGGGCGGCTTTGTCGCTGAAATCCCGGAAGGATCGAAAAACTCCGAAGCAGCATGGGAATTCATCAAATACTTGACGGACGTGGAAGCACAGGAATACTGGGCAGTGAAAAACTTCGACAATATTGCCAACGTCGAAGCGGCAGAAGCGGCAGCAAAATCAGATGAATTCACGGAAGACGGCACCATGGTATATGAAAAGGCCGTTGAAAACATGGAGCATACTTTATTGACTCCGATTCCGGTATTCGCTCCGGACTTCAGCAGCCTGATCAACCCGAATATCGATGAATTCCTGCTCGGTTCGATGACAGCGAAAGAAGCGCTGACAAAATCGCAGACCGATGTCGAGAACTTGATCGAGAAAAACAAGTAACAAGGAGGTGTCACTTTGGGGAAAAAAAGATTGACCATGCGGCGCAAAGAAAGCATTTATGGCTATATTTTCGTGTTGCCATGGATCATCGGCTTTCTCGCTTTCACTGCGGGGCCTTTGGTATTTTCATTTGTGGCAAGTTTTACAAACTATAATATTACATCGCAGATGGACTTTGTCGGAGCAGAAAATTATCAAGGGCTTTTCACTGAGGACAGTCTTTTTTGGACCTCCCTTTGGAATACCTTGTACTTCGTTATCTTTTCTGTACCGCTGACTACAATCGGCGCTATTTTCCTATCCGCGCTCTTGAATCAGGACATTCCCGGCATGCGCATATTCCGGACGCTGTATTATTTGCCGGCTGTTCTGTCGGGCGTTGGTGTTTACATGTTGTGGATGCAGCTGCTTGACCCGGGAACGGGGATGGTCAACCTGGTCCTTAGCTGGTTCGGCATCGACGGCCCCAACTGGCTGTTTGACCCGGACTGGACGAAGCCTTCCATCATCTTCATGAAGCTCTGGAGCGTCGGCGGCTCGATGCTGTTATACCTTGCGAGCATGCAGGGCGTTTCCAAATCGCTTTATGAAGCGGCTGAAATCGACGGCGCCAATACATGGAAAAAGTTTTTTCATATTACGATTCCGATGATCACACCGGTCATTTTCTTTGATGTCGTGACCAGCCTGATCGGCGGCTTCCAGATTTTCCAGGAAGCGTACGTCATGTCCAATAACGGAGAAGGCGGACCGGCGAACTCCTTGCTGTTCTATAACTTGTACATGTGGAAACAGGCCTTCACCAACTTCAATATGGGCTATGCTATGGCGATGTCATGGATTCTCTTTGTCATCGTATTCATCTTGACAATTTTCAACCTGAAACTCGCTCCCCGTTGGGTGCACTACGAAGGGGAGGAGAAGTAAATGGACAAACCGACGGATAATCTTGATTACTTAGACAAGGCAGACGACCTGAAAACCATTGAGACGGCGAATGAAAATCCAAGTTTCTTTGAGCACCGGGGCAACCGTAAAAACATCCTGGTAGTTTTCAACTTCGTTTTGCTCGCGATCGGCAGTTTGCTGATTCTCTCTCCTCTCTGGTGGATGTTCGCCACTTCCCTTAAAACGATGGCGGAAGTGATGAGTTTCCCGCCGTCGTTCTGGCCGGAGGATTGGCTGTTTTCAAACTACATCAAGACGTGGGAAGCGGCGCCTTTTACCCGCTATACCATCAATACGCTGACCATCACGATTCTGGTCGTCATCGGCAATGTCTTATCCAACTCGTTCATTGCCTATGGATTTGCGAAAATTCCGTTTCGCGGCAAAAACATCCTGTTCGCCATTGTCCTGGCGACCATGATGATTCCCGGATTTGTTACGCTGATTCCGCAGTATGTGTTGTTTGCAAACCTCGGCTGGGTCAATACGTATTACCCGCTGATCGTGCCGGCGTTTTTCGGCAGTGCATTCAATATCTTCCTGCTGCGCCAGTTCTATATGACGATTCCGACCGAATTGATCGAAGCTGCGAAAATGGAAGGTGCCAACCATTTCTACATTTGGTGGAAAATCGGCTTGCCGCTTACCAAGCCGGCAATCGCTACCGTTGCCATCTTCTCGTTTAACGGCGCTTGGAACGACTTCTTAGGGCCGCTCCTGTACTTGAACGACGAGAACCTGTACACGCTTCAAATCGGCTTGCAGGTGTTTAAAGGACAGCTCAGCACCCAATGGAATTACTTGATGGCCGGCTCGCTTCTTGTATTGCTGCCAGTCATTCTGATTTTCTTCTTTTTCCAGAAATACTTTATCCAGGGCATCAACCTCCAGTCCGGAGGAAAATAAAGATCGCTTGGACGAAAACCCTCATCGGCAACGACTGCCGATGAGGGTTTTATTTTTCATAAATCGCTATTTGTCCGCAAAACACTGAAAGCTTGGGTTTATTTGCGCTTAAAACAGTTTATTTGCGTTCCCCAAAATTCGGCACATAAAAAAGGGCATCCCATAGGAGGATGCCCTTTTTTCAACCAGCTTTCTCTTAAAGAGCAGCTGTTTTTTCTTTTTTGATTTGTTTGCTTCGGAGTTGCCCGCAAGCCGCGTCGATGTCCGCGCCTTGTTCCTGGCGCACGCCGCAGTTGATGCCTTTCTTTTTCAAAGCGTCAAAGAAAGCGCTGATCGCTTCCGGCGTGCTTTGCTGGTACTGGTCATGCTCGCTGACCGAGTTGTACGGAATCAAGTTGACGTATGACAAGTGGCGCTTGTCTTCAAGCAATTTCGCCAATTGGTGCGCTTCTTCGACATGGTCGTTGACGTCGCGCAGCAAGATGTATTCGAACGTGATGCGGCGGTTGGATTTTTCCAAATAGTAATCGATAGCCGCCATCAATTTTTCGATTGGGTAGGCTTTGTTGATTTTCATGATGCGTGAACGCAATTCGTTGTTCGGCGCGTGAATGGAAATAGCCAGGTTAACCTGCAATCCTTCGTCCGCATAATCGTAGATTTTCGGCACGATACCGCTTGTTGAAACGGTAATGTGGCGGGCTCCGATAGCCAATCCTTTTTGCGAGTTGACGACATTCAAGAAGCCCATCAAGTTTGTGTAGTTATCGAACGGTTCGCCGATTCCCATGACCACGATGTGGCTGACGCGCTCGTCTTTTTGCTGTGCATCAAAGTGAGCCTGTACTTGCATAATCTGCTCAACAATTTCGCCCGCGTTTAAATCGCGGCTCTTTTTCAAAAGTCCGCTGGCACAGAAACTGCAGCCGATGTTGCAGCCGACCTGGGTCGTTACACAAACCGAGTTGCCGTATTTAAAGCGCATCAAAACGGTTTCAATCAAGTTGCCGTCCTGCAGACGGAACAGGAATTTGATTGTGCCGTCAGCAGATTCCTGCTTGACCGCCTCTGTTAATGTACGGATCGCAAAGTTCTCTTCCAAAAGCGCAATGACCTCTTTGCTAAGGTTGTTCATCTGGGAGAATTCAGTGACGCGTTTAATATATAGCCAATCCCATACTTGTTCAGCACGGAATTTCTTTTGTCCATTTTCTAAAAACCATTCTTTTAATTGATCAATCGTCAATCCATAGATGGAATTTTTCATTATTAGTACCCTCATTTCAGAATTTCACAATTGCTTATTATAATACTAAAAATTACCTTTGACAACAACTATTTTTGTTTATACAGAAAAATCTGTTTTTAATAACGGATTAAATCGCCCGCTTAAGGGTAAAACTGATATATAAAGGAGGCGATGAAATGGGCGAAATCACACATGTCGGGCTTGCAGTCCCCGACTTGGACCAAGCGATCGACTGGTATGGCAAAGTGTTCGGCTTTTACGTGCTCGCAGGTCCTTTTGACTTTGACGCAGCAGAAGCAGAACCGGATAACATGACCCAGGATCTGCAAGGGGCCGAAGTCCAGAAAATGCGCAATGTGCATTTGATGTCGCTTGGCGGAATCGGCATTGAACTATTTGAGTTCCAGGAACCCCTATTTAAAGGAGAAAGTGCATTTCCCCATAAGGGATTTTTCCATATCTGCCTGATTGTCGACAACCTGATTGAGACCATCGAACGGATTGTCCAGCACGGGGGCAAGCAGCGCAGCAAAATCTGGAAAATGTCAAAAACCAAACCGCATTACCTGGTTTATACCGAAGACCCGTTCGGCAACATTGTCGAACTCTATACCCGCAACACATCCGACATGTACGGCGGGCAATAGGAAAAGCGGAAGCGCCCATGTAGCCCGACAAGCGCTGGAAGCCTTTCGGAAATGGCGTTCCTTGCCATTTCCGAAAAGGCAGAAGCGACTCGAGGGGCTGGGCGCTGGAGCCTGGACAAAGAAAAGCACAGCTTCTCACATAATCCCTAAAAACCAGCCTTTCCGTTAATCCGGAAAGGCTGGTTTTTATCGGTTTACACCAATTGTTCTTTTTTCGGCAACATGGTTCCATGCTGCGCCAAGTTTGTGTGCCATGCAAAGGCTTTTTCCAGCACATGCGGAGTTTGGCCGCCGCGCGTCAATGCTTCTGCGTAATACTCGCGAAGTGCATCGCGATAAGAAGGATGGACACAGTTTTCAATGATGAGGCTGACACGTTCACGAGGCGCCAGCCCGCGAAGGTCTGCATACCCTTGCTCGGTCACGACAATGTCTACATCATGTTCCGTGTGGTCTACGTGAGAGACGAACGGCACAATGCTTGAAACTTTGCCTTCTTTGGCAATCGATTTCGTTACAAAAATAGCAAGGCGTGCGTTGCGGGCAAAATCTCCGGAACCGCCGATGCCGTTCATCATTTTCGTACCGCATACATGCGTCGAATTCACGTTTCCATAAATGTCGAACTCGAGTGCTGTGTTGATGGAAATCAGCCCGAGGCGGCGGATGATTTCCGGATGGTTCGAGATTTCCTGCGGACGCAGGACAATTTTATCGCGGTATTTTTCAAAATTGCCGTAAACCTGCTTCATTTTCTCTTCCGAAAGCGTAATTGAACAGCATGAAGCGAAATCCACTTTGCCGGCGTCCATCAAATCGAATACAGCGTCCTGCAATACTTCCGAGTACACTTCCAGGTTTTTAAACTCCGAATCGATCATGCCATGCAGTACCGCATTTGCTACGGAACCGATGCCGGATTGAAGCGGCGCCAATTTTTCTGTCAATCGTTCTGCGCGGATTTCGGAACGCAGGAACTCAAGCAAATGATCTGCCATCATTTTTGTTTCCTCGTCCGGCTGGACGATTGTAGAAGCCGAATCTTTCTGCTCGGTAAATACGATGCCGCGGATTTTATCCAGCTCGACAGGGATGCCGGCCGTGCCAATGCGGTCATCCACTTTGGTCAACGGAATCGGCATGCGCTCGCCTTGTTTTCCGGTATCGTAAATATCATGGATCCCTTCAAACAAGTCCGGCTGGGCCGTATTGATTTCCACGATGATGTTTTTCGCATGTTTCGCAAAGATTGCGGAGTTTCCGACCGACGTGGTTGGAATGATCATGCCATCTTCAGTTATCGAAAGCGCTTCCACGATTGCAAAGTCAATTGTTTCCGTAACATTGGTGCGAATCCATTCGGCTGTATGGGACAAATGATGGTCGACAAACAGCATTTCGCCTTCGTTGATTTTTTTGCGCATTGCCGGTTCTGCCTGGAACGGCAAGCGTTTATTGACAATGCCTGCTTCTGCAAACAATTTGTCGATATCCGAGCCTAATGAAGCTCCTGTAAATACGTTCACTTTAAAGCTTTCCGTTTCTGCCCGTTTTATTAAAGCAAAAGGAACCGCTTTTACGTCTCCCGCACGTGTAAATCCGCTAAGGCCCAACGTCATGCCGTCTTGAATCCACGAAGCCGCTTCTTCAGGCGTTACCACACGGTTCACCAATTCAGCAGCTCTTACCCGTCCAAGTTTTTTCTCCATCTTCATCACTCTCTTTCGAAGTTAGTAAGCTAATCCACATTTGACACCAGATAAAGCGTTTTCATGAGCGAACGCTCAGTTTTAATCCGTTTTGTTTTATCAAAGGACTTCCTTTTTCAGCTTCTGTTATTTTCTAATTATTAGATAACTTTATCTTAAAATGTGTCTAAAATGTGTTTCACAGGGTAGAAGAGTGATAAAAATGGCTAAACCAGATAATTCGGAGCCTGAAGCAGCACTTTCTAAAATCCGAGCAATTTCCGGAAATAACTTGAATAGGATTGGCTGACCGGGATGCGCGCGCCGTTATTCATCGCCAGCACAAAAGTCGAATGCGTATCCGGATAAATCTCTTCTATATGATGGACATTCACGATAAACGAGCGGTGGCAGCGGATGAACAAGTCCCTCGGCAGCATGTATTCAAATTCCTGCAGCGAGTTTTTATTCGTCCCCCAAAAATCATCTGCATAGACATAGGTTTTGCGGTCTTTTACTTCCAAGTATTTCACACCGCTGAACGGAATCGGCTTCCAGCCATCGGCGCTTTTAACGGTAACCACGGATTTGCCGTCTGTAAAAGCCGGGTAAATCGCCATCACCACCCCTTCGAGCTGTCCGTCCTGCTCGAACGGAACTGCCATGCCGTGGTAAGGTACGCCAAAGATTTCCTTGTCAATAAACTCCGAAGCTTTCTGTTTTGTGTCCAGCGCTTTATAGGCGATGGTTCCTTCTTTTACCGGATCCCCAATTTGAATCTTCAAATCGATCCGTTTGCTTGGCCTGTAATAGATATATTCCTTTGTATTTGATACCGCAATTGAGATTTCATCGGAAAACAATTCTCCAATAACATCCAACAGCGAATCAAGTGTAAGCCTCTCCATAATCGGCCTCCTGTCTTTTATCAATGCTTAAATTATAGCGCAGCCCCGTGCCTGCTCACAGCCCAAATTAAAACAGCCGCCCTTTTTAGGGGCAGCTGTTCGATTTTCCGCCATATATCATTAGAGCATCGTACCGGTTTGCGCCAGTTTCGCGTGCCACGAGAAAGCCTGTTCCAGCACATGAGGCGTCTGTCCGCCGCGTGCCAAAGCTTCCATATAATAATCCTGCATTTTTTCTTTGTACATCGGATGCACACAGTTCTCGATGATCCGCGCTGCACGTTCCCGCGGAGCCAATCCGCGCAAGTCCGCATAGCCCTGTTCCGTCACTACGATATCGACGTCGTGTTCCGTATGGTCGATATGGGTCGCAAACGGAACGACGCTCGAAATTCTGCCGCCTTTGGCAATTGATTTGGTAACAAAGATGGAAAGGCGTGCATTGCGGGCAAAATCTCCGGACCCGCCGATGCCGTTCATCATTTTTGTCCCCGATACATGGGTCGAATTGACGTTGCCGTAAATATCGAATTCAAGTGCCGTGTTGATGGAAATCAGCCCGAGGCGGCGGATAATTTCCGGATGATTGGAAATCTCCTGCGGCCGCAAAATCAGCTTGTCGCGGTATTTTTCGAAATTTCCGTAGACCTGCTTCATTTTTTCCTCAGACAAAGTGATGGAAGAACTCGAAGCGAAACGGACTTTCCCTGCATCAATCAGCTCAAACACCGCATCCTGAAGCACTTCCGAGTAAACTTCCAAGTCGTCAAACTCCGAATCAAGCAAGCCGTGAAGAACCGCATTGGCCACGGTTCCGATGCCCGACTGCAGCGGAGCCAAGCGTTCTGTCAATCTTCCTGCCCGGACTTCGGAACGGAGGAAATTCAGCAAGTGCTCCGCCATCTGTTCGGTTTCCTCGTCCGCAGCCGCAATCGTCGAAGGGGAATCCGGCTGATGTGTAAAAACGATGCCCCGCACCTTCTCCAAATCGACCGGAATTCCCGGCACACCGATGCGGTCATCCACGCGAGTCAGTGGAATCGGCAAACGATCCCCCTGTTTGCCGGTATCGTAAATATCGTGTATCCCTTCAAACAATGCCGGCTGCGCCGTATTGATTTCCACAATGACATTTTTCGCATATTGCACAAAAAGAGCCGAGTTTCCGACGGACGTGGTCGGGATGATCAATCCGTCTTCCGTTACGCCCAGCGCTTCAATAATCGCGAAGTCGATCGGTTCGATGACCCCGGCTTTGATCCATTCCGCCGTCTGGGACAAGTGATGGTCGACAAACAGCATTTCGCCTTCGTTGATTTTCCGGCGCATCACCGGGTCAGCCTGAAACGGCAGGCGTTTGCCCACGATACCCGCTTCCGCAAACAAACGATCGATGTCCGAACCCAAAGAAGCCCCGGTAAACACATTCACTTTAAAGCTTTCCGTTTCTGCCCGCTTGATCAATGCAAGCGGCACCGCTTTGGCGTCCCCTGCGCGCGTAAATCCGCTGAGACCCAGCGTCATTCCGTCCTGAATCCAAGAAGCCGCCAGTTCTGCGTCAATAATCCGTTCCTGCAATTGTATGGCTTTAATGCGTTCTAGAGTATGTCCCATCACAGTCACCTTTCGTGGCTCAATTATCTTCTGTTCCTGTCTTAATTATACCTTACCTTCATAGAGGCTTAATAAACCCTTGCTCCCTGTTTCTACTATATTATGCTTTCTATTCACACCGCTGTAACAAAACCAATTAAGATTCTTTCGTTTGTAAGCGTTTCATTTGCTATTCAGAAGTGATATTCAGATAATTTCCCAACGCAAAAACGAACCAAAAAGGCTTTGTAACAGCCTTTATGAATAATGAGAATATTTATATAACAAAATAATAAATTGTTTTGAAATCGTGATATTTTTATAAGAAAAACCCATTGACTTTAAGAATTTTTCATCATAATATAGGAAAGTTGTCAAAACAAGTAGAGTTTGTACAATAATTTTAATTGAATCGAGGCACCACTTAATGTCTTCACCACAACGTAAAAAAATCAGCATATTAATGATTACAATGTTTATTGCGATAACAAGTTTTGGAATTACCGGCCCGGTGATTCCGGCTTATCTGGAATCGATCAATCAAGGCGGGATGGCTTCAGGAATGATCATTGCGATCTTCGCCGGTGCACAACTTCTGTTTGCCCCGCTTGGCGGCAAATGGACCGATCAATTTGGCCGCCGCAAAATGATCATCATCGGTCTGATGCTGATCACTGCCGGCGGTTTTATATTTTATGCCACCGACATCTTATGGATTTTATATGCGGCGCGGGTCATCGGCGGAATCGGCGATGCGTTCCTGATTCCGGCGGTTTTCGCTTATACAGCGGACATCACGACGCCGGAACAGCGTGCGAAAGGCACCGGCCTCGTAACGGCTTCCATGTCGATGGGCCTTGTAGCCGGCCCTGCAATCATGCTGTTTATGTCGGATTTCGATGTAAAAGCGCCGTTTCTCCTGTCTGCGTTTATCACTCTTAGCGCAGTTCTGTTCTCCGTCGCATTTTTAAAAGAAAGCGACCCTTTGCGGACGGGTCAAGCCAATGTACGGGATTTAGCGGATGAAGAATCGATGTCCAAAAAAATTGCCCGTTCCACCAAAATGCCGTATTTCATTCCATTGATTATCACGTTCGTAATGAGCTTTGGTTTGATTGCTTACGAATCGATTTTCGGCTTGGTGCTCAATGATGAATTCAATGCCAGCGTCCAGGACATCGCCCTTATGTGCATCGCCATCCAAGGCGTCAGTGTTTTGACCCAGCTGTTTGCAGTCGAGCGGCTGATCCGCCGCTTTGGGGAAGTGCCTGTCCTCATTGCCTTTCTTGGAGTCGCTTCTGCCGGTTTCCTGCTCGCGCTTGTAGCTGACACGTACGCCATGTTCTTTGCCGTGACATTGATCATTTTCATGGCGATGTCCATCCTCCGCCCGGTGTTGAATATCCTTATTTCCAAACTGGCAAAAGGCGAAGTCGGTTTTGCGATGGGGCTCAGTACGTCCTTTATGGGAATCGGCAACGTCGTCGGCCCGATTTCAGCGGGGCTGTTGTACGACATCAACCTGGTTTTCCCGTTCATCCTCGGGCTCATCATGCTGGCAGCCACGATTTCAATTACAGCCGCCTGGCATTTGTCGCGCGGCAAAAAAACGGCCCCGATGCCTGAAGAAGCACTTTCATTTAAAGCTGAATCTGCTGTTTAACCATTATATCTCCGACGCTTTGCTTTTGATGAAACCAATTTATTCGATAGAAAAGAGGCTTTTCCTGTAATGTCTTCTCAACAACGCAAAAAAATCACGATCCTGATGGTGAATATGTTTATCGCCATCGCCAGCTTCGGAATCATCGTCCCGATTCTCCCCGCATATCTCGTATCCATCAACCAAGGCGGTACCGCTGCCGGTTTGATGATTGCCATCTTCGCCGGAGCCCAGCTTCTGTTCTCGCCGCTCGGCGGCAAATGGGCGGACAACTATGGACCGCGCAAAGTCATCATCATCGGTTTGTCGCTTTTGACGGTTTCCATGTTGATGTTCTATGCGACGGATTCCATTTGGCTTCTATATGCTTCTCGCATCGTTGGGGGCATTGGCGACGCTTTTCTTGTCCCGGGCATCTTTACGTATGTAGCGGGCATCACGACAGCCGCGCAGCGCGCGAAAGGCACGGGATTGGTCACAGCGTCCATGTCACTCGGTTTGGTTATCGGACCTGGAATCGGCGGCTTTTTAGCTGATTTCGACTTGAAATTGCCGTTCCTTGTTTCGGCAATCGTCACTTTCACTGCCGTCATCTTTTCCTTGGCCATGCTGAAAGAAATTGCACCGACTGCCGACAGCACGAAGCAGGCGGAAGAATTCGCAAAAGACGAATCGATGCTGGAGCAAATCGGCCGTTCCGTGAAAATGCCGTATTTCATTCCATTGATCATCACGTTTGTCATGAGCTTTGGGCTGGTCGCTTACGAGTCGGTGATCGGCATGTATTTAACGACGGAGTACGGTTCAACTTCCAAAGACATTGCCATGATGATTACCGCAACCGGTCTTGTCAGCGTCATTATCCAAGTGTTTGCCGTAGACCGATTGGTGCGCCGCTTCGGTGAAGTGCCGGTGCTGATCGCTTTCCTCGGCCTTGCGACTGCCGGTTTCCTTTTGTCGCTTGTTGCAGGAAGCTACGCTTCGTTCTTTGGCGTGTCGCTCGTCATTTTCCTGGCAATGGCCATTTTGCGGCCGGTGCTCAATATCCTGATTTCGAAAATGGCAGAAGGCGAAGTCGGCTTTGCGATGGGCATGAATACGTCCTACATGAGCCTCGGCAATGTTCTGGGGCCTTTGTCTGCCGGCCTGCTGTTCGATTTCAACATCAACTATCCGTTTATCCTTGGCCTCGGCCTGTTGATGGTCACCTTGTCCATTGCGGTTGCCTGGCGCAGTTCACGTGCAGCAAAAGCATTGGCGCTTATGCGCATAGAAGAATCTGAAGCTGAGTCTCTTGTTTAAGAGATTCAGTTTTTTATTGCTAAAAATACACGTCGGCGGGAGATGAATTTCACTTCCCGAAATAAATTTCCGAAACTCAGTTCAGTTGCATTGACAAAAACTGCCTGCTCAAATTACTATAGGTAGGCTGAGAAAAAAACTCGGGACTATATATAGAAGAAAAGAGGCTGCTGCCCATGTCTGCGGACCAAAGAAAAAAGATTATTATATTGATGATCAATATGTTTATTGCCATCGGAAGCTTCGGCATTATTATCCCGATCCTTCCCTCTTATCTCCAATCGATTAATCAAGGCGGCTTGGCTGCCGGCCTCATGATTGCCATATTCGCGGCGGCGCAGTTTGTATTCTCGCCGGTTGCCGGAAAATGGGCGGATCAGTATGGCCGCCGGAAAATGATCATTTACGGGCTGGCCGGTTTGACGCTTTCCATGTTTGTGTTTTATATGTCGGATTCCATCTGGATTCTGTACCTGTCGCGCGTAATCGGCGGAGTCGGAGCTGCGATGCTCGTTCCGGCCATCTTTGCCTATATCGCCGATATTACAACGTTCGACCAGCGGGCTAAAGGAAACAGCCTGGTTTCTGCCGCCATGTCGCTTGGCATCGTTGTAGGGCCAGGAATCGGCGGATTCCTGGCTGAGTACGACTTAAAATTGCCATTTTTGGTATCGGCGCTCGTTTCGTTAGTGGCCGTCCTCTTCTCGATGATTTGGCTGAAAGAAAACGATGCTGTTGAAGCGGATCCGGCGTTGGCTGCTACCTTGACGGATGAAGAATCCATGATGAAGAAAATCGGGCGCTCGGTGACCATGCCGTATTTCATCCCGTTGGTGATTACCCTGGTCATGAGCTTCGGTTTGCTGGCGTATGAATCGGTCGTCGGATTGTATCTCGACAACCAGTTCCAGTCGACCGCTAAAGACATCGCCTTTATGATTACCGCTACGGGAATCGTCGGTGTGATCGTGCAGCTGTTCATCGTGGACCGCATCGTCCGCCGCTTCGGCGAAGTGCCCGTGCTGATTGCCTTTATCGGTGTCGCAGCAGCCGGTTTCCTTTTGTCGTTGTTTGCCGGAAGCTACGCGATGTTCTTTACCGTATCCCTAATCATCTTTATGGCAACATCTATTTTGCGTCCAGTGCTTAATACACTCATCTCCAAAATGGCGGATGGCGAAGTCGGATTTGCGATGGGCATGAACAATGCTTATATGAGCATCGGCAATGTCATCGGGCCGCTTCTTGCCGGAGTGCTTTATGATTTCAACATCTCTTATCCGTTTATCCTGGGATTCGTCATGCTGATGGTCACCATGATGATTACGGTCACATGGCACCGTTCACGCGCAGCGAAAATCAATCCGGCTCTGTAAGCCGACAAAACTGGATCCTTTCGCGGGTTCCAGTTTTTTTATACATTCTTTCACCCCTCATATCCCTAAAGCTTTACTGAATGCCTCTAAAGGTTGTATAATAATTATACAGACATGTTAAAGAAACGGAGGTCTAGCTATGTATAATATTAAAGCAGCTGCTAAGCTTTTAGATATGCCAAAGGTAACCATCCGTTCCTGGGAAACCCGATACAATGCCATCACGCCAGCGCGCACTGAATCCGGACACCGCCTTTATTCGGAACAGAACCTGGAAGATTTGAAATGGCTTAAAATACAAGTGCAGGAAAGAGGCTTTAAAATCAGTGAAGCCGTCAAACAGCTTCATGCCTCAAAAAGAAAACCCACTGAAAAAGCGGTGATGACAACGACTTCGACAGACGAAGAACCGTTCAGCAAGTCCATTCAAGAACTTTATTTGGCCGCTTCCGAAATGGATACGGAACGCTTTAATTACCTGCTTGATTTGAACTTTTCCTTATTTCATTACCGTACGGTCTTTTTCTCCATTATTGCACCACTGATGGTCCACATCGGCGAAGAATGGGAAAACGGCTCGCTTACTGCGGCTCATGAGCATATGATCAGCCACATTGTCCAGCAGCGCTTTTCCCATTTCTTCCGCATTTTCCCGACTTCAACGGAGATGCCAAAAGTGATGGCGCTGTGCCCAAGCGGCGAAAACCATCAGCTGGGGCTTTTGCTGTTCACGTTGTTCCTGCGGGAAAACGGCTTCCCTGTCATGTATTTCGGGCAGGATACGCCGATTGATGGACTGCCGGAAGCCGCGAGACAGCAGCAGACCGAAATCGTCTGCATGTCGATATTGGATGCTAAACTCTTGCCGACCGTCGAGCATTACATCGAAGAGTTGTCCAAAGAGAATCCGCGCATGCGCTTTCTTGTAGGCGGCAAAGGAGTAGCGCAAAAGCTGCATTCCCAAAAGGTCTGGTACCTGGGCGAAACTTATGAATCCTGGCAGCAATGGCTTGACGAACAAAAAGAACTTCCTTTAAGCAAAACTTAAAGGAGGTTTTTTTCTTTTTTGATTTCAGCCATAAAAAAAAGATCTGCACATTATTGCAGATCCAAATCCTGATAATCTTTTTGATACGGGCCGTTATCGGTCACTTCAGAATGGTAGAGAGCTTTCAAGGCAAAGTTCTTTTCCAGTTCCATGTCTTTCATTAACGTTTTCATACGCTTTTTCAACTCCGGATGATCGCTTACGAGCTGTTCCATTTTTGATTTGGTATATTTCATGGGGATTTCCAACTCCTTTCGATCTCTTTGTTTTATTATACCACCACAGGGCGGTTCGGAGGAACTCTGCTGCGCTTAACAGAAAAACGCATCTGCCTCAGGACAGATGCGTTTTTTTCAATTAACCGATGACGTGAAACACAAAATTCATGAGGAACAAGCCGGCGATGATGTAAAGCGTCATCGACACTTCCCGCCATTTTCCGATCGCCACTTTCAAGATCGGGTACAGGATAAAGCCGATGGCGATGCCGTCTGCAATGCTGTACGTAAAGGGAATCAATGCCACAATCAGCAGCGCCGGGAAGCTTTCGCTCATGTCTTTCATATCCAGATTGCGGATATTCTGCACCATCAAGCCGCCGACAATGATCAGGATCGGCGCAATGGCGCTATCCGGAATCAGTTTGATAACGGGGATGAAAAAAACAGAAGCCATAAACAATAATCCGGTCGTGACAGCTGTCAAACCGGTACGTCCGCCTGCCGCCATAGCTGCAGCACTTTCAGCGCTCGCTATTGTCGGGCTTGTGCCAAAGATGCCCGATGCCATTGCTGAAACGGAAGTTGCCTGGAACGCACGACCGAACTTTTCAGGGCGTTCCACAAACGAAACCTGTCCCTGAACGGTCCCGATATTCTCGAAAACGATGACCATCGTCAAAGAGAAGACGGCAATCCAAAAGCCCATCGACAAAATCCCGTCAAACGACAGCGCACCAAACACAGCAAACGCTTCGGAAGCATCGATTGAAGAGCCGCTCATCGCACTCATATCAATCAAACCGAAAAACGACGCGATCACGGTGCCTGCCACGATTGTAATCAGGAAATTCCCAGGCACGTTGCGGATAAATAGCACAATCGCTACGATGAACGTCAGAACCGTCGCCAGAACATGCGGTTCACCAAGTGAGCCGAGTGCCAGAATTGAACTAGTTCCACGCTCGACAATGCCGCCTTTTTCCAGGCCGATCAGCATCAGGAACAAGCCAAGCCCTACGATAATCGCTTCTTTCAGTGAATACGGCACAGCTGCATTCAACAGTTTCGCGAGACGCGTAAATGCGACAACGACGAAGATGAGGCCCGAGATGAACACGACAGCCAATGCTTCCGGCCACGACAAGCCCATCGACTGGACCATCGTATACGAAAACAAGGCGTTGATGCCCATGCCCGGAACCAACAGAATCGGTGCATTGCCCCAAAAACCCATGACCAGACAGCCGAATACGGATGCTGCAATGGTGGCTATAATCGCCGCTTCAAGCGGCATGCCGGATTCCGACAGAATCAGCGAATTGACCGCAATGATGTACACGACGGTAAAAAAGCCGATGACGCCCGCAGACATTTCCCGTTTCACCGAAGTTCCATTTGTTTGAAGACCAAAAAAGCGGTCCATCCAATTAAACATTCACAAAACCTTCTATTAAATTAGCCCTCTCCCTACCCGCTCTTCCCATAAATTACAGGTGAGCCAATATAGGAGTTTAATCCAAAAAAAGGTTGCTGTCAAGGTATTTAGCTTGAATGGGGCTTGTTCATTTTCTTGCCGCAAAAAGCAGCAAATCAATAGGGTTTTGCGCCATTTATTTAGAGGGTTTCAAGCTGGGTGAATGATGCTATACTTCATTTAATTCATTAAAAAAGAGGTGAAGCTTTGAACAAATTAGAATTGAGGATGCTGGCGAAAACGGAAGGGTTGGAGCGGCTGGCCAGCCGGCTGCCTGATGGCCACTCTCAACTGAAATTCATACAAAGTGAATGGCACCGGGCCGCTTCAGGACAAAGAGGCGAAACCCATTTGGCATTGAGATTCAAGGAGTTTCACCTGGATGAAGCGTTTCACATTTTATGGGATGTGAATCTGAAGCTGGGTGATTGGCCCGTTCAAATGGATGGGCTCCTATTGACCGAGCGCTGCGCCATTATTATCGAATCGAAGAACATCAGCGGCAAAATCCATTTTGATGATAACACCGGCGAGTTTTACCGGTTCGATGAAGATGACGTAAAAACGGTGTTGGAAGACCCCCGCGTCCAACTTAACAAACATATCCGCTTTCTGGCGGCCTGGTTCAAGGCACGGAAAATCACCTTGCCGATCCGCGGCTTGATCGTGTTCACCGCAAAAAAGTGCGAGTTCATTGCCAAACCAGCCGATGCACCGATCTGCAAAACGTACCAGCTGCCCGAAACCCTCTTGAAAATCTGGACAGCTTCTCCCCCTAAAGAGCCGGATGTAAAATTACTGAAAATCAAAAAGACGCTTCTATCCAATCAAACCCCTTTTAGACAAACTCCATTGTGCAAAAGATACTTCATCGATCCAAGCGAGTTGAAACCTGGCGTCTATTGCCAAGGCTGCCAGTCGTATGCCATGCAGCGCGTAAGGCGAAGCTGGCAATGCCCACGATGCGGAGAACGCGACAGTTCCGCTCACGTACTGGCGCTGCGGGAGTATTTTACGCTGGTCAGCAGCGAACTGACAAATCAGGAGTTCAGGAGATTTTGCGGGATAAAATCTAGGTCGGTGGCTACCCGTTTGTTAAAAGAGTTAAATTTGGAAACAACCGGCGAATTAAAAGCGCGAGTTTATCAGCTCAAATCATGAAGACGCCGTTCTCCTGTCGAAAATTGTTGAACGCGCATAAATTTTCCTGAACGAGCATAAAATTCTCTGACTCCCTACCTGTCAAGTAGACACGAGTTTATCGGCGTTTTTTCTCATATGCGATTATAGACGGAGAGCCGATTTCGCTTCCGTCCGAATTTCTTCGAGCCTAAAAACGCTTCTCAAAGTGGCTATTGATTAAGTGCGCGGTTTAAGCGGCCCGTGCTTGTAAATTGCGGTATGTAACCGGTGACGCACCGAGTTTCAGTTGCGGTCGTGTCTCGTTATAATACGTGATGTAGGCGGCTACTGCTGCGCGCATTTGGGCTGCCGTTTCAGGCACAGTGAAACCGGGCATTTCGGTTTTGAGCTTGCCAAAAAAGCTTTCAATCGGCGCATTGTCCCAACAGTTGCCCCGACGGGACATTGACTGGGTCAGTTCCATTTTTTTCAGGAGTCCTTGATAGCTATGGCTGGTGAACTGGATGCCCTGATCACTGTGGAGAAGGGCTTCTTTCTCGAACCCGCGTGCTTCCAACTGACGAACGGCCTCCAGGACAAAATCCACATCCAGGGTGTCGCTGATGGTGTAAGCAACGATTTCGTTATTGTATAGATCCAGAATTGCACATAAGTAGATAAAGTCCCGGAATGGCTTTTTCACTTCCAGGTAACTGATATCAACGGAAAACTTGAGACCCGGTCGCATGGCCTTGAAGTTCCGGTTCAGGAGATTATCGATAACCGCATGGCCGCTTCCGGCAGGACGTGGCTTTCGGCGTGCTGTCTTGAGCGGCATGCGATACATTTCCCGCATCCGGCGGATGCGTTTGAGACTGACGATATGAGTGTATACATTCTCGAGCTCCAGCTTAAACCGTTCGTGACCCAAATTCCCACCATGGGTGACGTAGAGCGAAAGCATCTGTTTTAAAAGCGCTTGGTCCCGTTCCGTTTGCGACTGCGCAGGGTCTTTTTTCAGCCGTTTGTAATAGCCCGCGCGGCTCAGGTTCTGGACTATGCCAATGAGCTCTGTAATCGGGAACCGGTTCTTGTGCTCTTCAACGAACACAAAGTCGAGGTCGATCGGTTTCACTCCTTTCGGAGCGCAATAAGCTTTTTTAAGTACATCACTTCAAGCTTCGTGCGTTCCAATTCAGCTTTGGTAATTTCCAATTCTGTTTTCGCGTCTTTGCCCGACTCCCGTGGCCCTCTGCGTTTTTCACGAAGCACCTCAAAAGACTTGGCTTCCTTCACCAGCCGCGCCCAGTGCCGGATATTGGCAGGGTTCTGAATCTCCAGGAGGGGGGCTAATTCGTTAACGGATCGTCCTTCAAAGTACTGTTCTACCGCCTGCTTCTTGGTTTCATAGGTATAGCTTTTTCGTGTGTTCACAGTCATCACTCCTTGGTTCAAGTTTGAAGGAACAATAAACTATTTGTCTACTTTTGGTTCATTGTCTCACTCTAAGCGCGCATAAATCTTTCTGAACGCGCATAACCAAGCCCTTTATCGCATTTCGCCTGCGAAATGCATCCATCCCTGCCCTTAACAACGCATTTTCGACGTTTCTCAACTCAAAACCAACCCATAAACGGAAAAAGCGGCCGCAGCAGACGGCCGCTTCCTAAAAGAAGGACGCTTTCCGCAAGCGAAAAGCGTCCGATAAACAAAAACCTCTTCATCCGAAGATAAAGAGGTTTTTTCTTGTGAATTTATTATTACATGAACATACCGGCAATGGCCGCACTCAGAAGGGAAGCAAGCATCCCGGCAGCGACTGCCCGGATACCCAAGCGCGCGATATCTGGACGGCGGCTAGGTGCCATAGCACCCAATCCACCAAGAAGGATTGCCAATGAACTCAAGTTAGCGAAACCACAAAGGGCAAAGCTGACAACGATAACCGTTTTTGGCGACAAGTTTGCAATTTCAGGGGCAAATGAAGTGTATGCAACAAATTCGTTGAGCACCAATTTCTGTCCGATGAAACTGCCGGCTTGCACCGCTTCGGCCCAAGGCACACCAATCGCCCAGGCAAGCGGCGCGAAGATAAATCCAAGAATGCCTTGAATCGTCAAGCCTTCCAATCCGAACCAGCCGCCGACTCCGCCAAGCATCGTATTTAACAGGGCGATCAAAGCGATAAACGCAAGAAGCATTGCTCCAACATTCAAAGCCAGTTGAAGGCCATCGCCCGCACCGCGTGCAGCAGCGTCGACGACGTTGACTGACGTATTGTCTTTCTCCATGACGATGTCTTCACGGTCTTTAACGTCTTCTGTTTCCGGCATCATGATCTTCGCCATGACTAACCCCGCTGGCGCAGCCATAAAGCTTGCTGCCAGCAAGTATTCAAGAGGAACACCAAGAAGCGCGTAACCGGCTAAAGTTGAACCCGCTACAGAAGCCAGTCCCCCAGTCATGACGGCAAATAATTCCGATTTCGTCATATTGGCGATAAACGGACGGATAACAAGCGGTGCTTCCGTCTGACCGACAAAAATATTCGCTGCAGCCGAAATCGATTCTGCTTTGCTTGTTCCAAGGAGCTTGGATAAACCGCCGCCCAATATTTTGATGACGACTTGCATAATGCCTAAATAATAAAGCACCGAAATCAAAGAAGAGAAGAAGATAATAATCGTTAAGACTTGGAACGCGAATACAAATCCAAAGTTTGCCGTATCCGCCGCAGGGCCGAATACAAAACTGATTCCGGCTCCTGCAGAGTCGATGACACTTTGCACTTTGCCTGAGAACCAAAGAAGCCCCTTCTTCCCGGCTTCCCATTCAAGAACTGTAAATGCAAAGGCAAACTGAATCGCTAAACCGCCAATGATGGTTCTCGGTTTAATCGATTTCTTGCCGCTAGATAAAAGAAAGGCGATTCCCAAAACGACGAATACGCCAAAGATGCCCCATAATAAATTCACAACTTCACCTCATTAGTTTTTTAGCGTGAAACGCTTTCATTTCAGCCAGTTCGTCAGTTAATTAGTTCACTGTCGTCAGACATCTTACCAAATTCATGAAAAGAAGTAAATGGCTATCCTGTGACAAATTTTTATCTTAAAAGTTGTTATAATGCAATGAAAATTCAAACAGGCAATTGCAAAAATAGCCTTATTCCCTGCTCTTAGGCAATTCTGCTTTTTTCAGGAAAAATGCCAGGAATACCCCAATGCCGCTCAATACACCAACTACCACAAATGAAATATTGACGCCCCGCACAAGCCCCTCTGCGCCGTATTGCTGCGGGTCCAATGCCGTACCGGTCATGATGGTGACGAGCAGCGCAGTGCCGATCGAACCGGATACTTGGCGCATCGTATTGCTCATCGCGGTGCCATGCGGGATGAGGCGTTCGGGCAACTGATTGAGCCCAGCAGTGGTGACCGGCATCATCACCAGAGAAACGCCAAACATCCGGATGGCGTGCATAACAGCCAAATACGCGAAGGAAGTCGTTGTTGTCAGCACTGCGAACTGGAACGTGGAAACCGTTACGATCAACAGCCCAACAACCGCCAGCCATTTGCCGCCTGCTGCATCGAAAATCTTGCCGGCAACCGGGTTCATCGCTCCCATGATGATAGCCCCTGGCAGCAGCATCAAGCCGGATTCAAAGGCGGTAAAGCCGTGCATATTCTGCATGTAAATCGGCAAAATGGTCGCGCTGCCGATCATGGAAATAAAGACAATAACGCTTAGTATCGTCGACAAGGTGAAAATACCATAAGAAAACACGCCGAATTCCAGCAATGGCTCCTTCAAGCGGGATTGGCGGCGGATAAACACTACCAGCGAAACAATGCCAACCACAATCGATAAGATGACGGGCCAGCTCCCCCATCCTGAATTGCCGGCACTGGAAAAGCCGTAAAGAATGCCGCCAAAGCCGAACGTGGAACAGATGACAGACGGCAAATCCAATTTCGGAAAAGTCTGCTTGGTCACATTGCGCAGCAGGAAATACGCCAACACAAAATCAACGATGGCAATGGGAATCACGATGTAAAAAAGCGCACGCCATGGATACTGCTCCACAATCCAGCCCGACAAGGTCGGGCCAAGCGCCGGGGCAAACGAAATCACCAGCCCGAACAAACCCATGGCCTGCCCCCGCTTTTCAACCGGGAACACCATAAACAAGATGGTTTGCGTCAATGGCATCATGATGCCGGCACCCGAAGCCTGCACAATGCGGCCGACCATCAGCAACGGAAAACCCGGAGCCAGCGCACAAATGATGGTGCCGGCAGCAAACAAGCCGATAGCCGCCAAAAATAAGCGGCGCGTCGAAAATTTGCCGATCAAAAATGCCGTAATCGGGATCATGACCCCGTTCACCAGCATGAAAACCGTCGTCAGCCATTGCGCCACATTGGCGTTAATGTCCAAATCGTCCATAATATGCGGCAAGGCGGTGGCAAGCAAGGTTTGATTCAGGATCGCCACAAAGACACCCGCCATCAATACGGCCAAAAACGGTCCTTTACGGAAATTTATGTCCGTGGCTGACTGCTGCTCATTTTTCATTGCCCTCCACCTCCGCATATTGAAAGTGAAAATCTGTCTATATTGCTGATTACCCGCTGCCACATCAAAAAAACGCGCATTCATTCACCTGCACGCTTCCCCTACTCTTTGTATAGATTTTGTATAATACAATAAGCGATCCATTGCTCTTTTCTGGCTGACACAAAAAAGCCGGATTTCTCCGGCCCCGTTTTAAGACAGCGGCAAATGCGTCGTTTTCTGTTTCATGTAATACGCTGCAGCGAAGATGGCGATGGGAACCAAAATGCTGAGCCGGAACCAGATGCCCTGGCCTCCAAGGAAAATCAGCATCATCGGAACCAATATGGCGGCACCGCTCCACACAAGCGCTTTCCATGAACTTTTCCACAAACCGTAGATAAACAGGATGACTGAAGCGATGACCAGTGACCAGAGCAGAATACCCATGACAAAGAGGCCCATCAGCAGTTCCTCCTCAACCATAATGTCTTGCTGCTCTTCTATACCCCTTTTCCATTTTTTCAACGCTGCCCAAAATAAAAAAACCAGACGCGAACTTTGCGTCTGGTTTTAGGGAATTATAGATTTTTCAGGAACAACCGGATCACATCGGCGCTGCCTATAATATTGCCGGCTGCTGTTCCCAGGTTGGTGAGAACGACCACCAAAAGGACCCGTGTGACTTTATTATCCCAGAAGCCTTTCAGCGTAAAGACATCTCTCGACAATGTTTCAAAATCGCCGACATTCGGGCGTCTCACGTAAGCCTGCATCAGGCCCGAGAACCAACCGGCAGCAAGCAGTGGATGCAGTGCGCCGACCGGCCCTCCGACAAAGGCGGTCAAAATCGCCAACGGATGGCCAAATGCCAATGCGGCGCCGATTGCGCCAAGTGAAGCGGTCCACAGCACCCAACTGATGGTGCCGTCAATGCCCGCTGCCGGGTTGTTGTAAAACGTGATGGCCAGCAGCGCGATTAAAAGAATTGGCAGCGCCCATCCGATAATGGTCGGCCATTTCGATTTCGGCGGCACTTCGGACAGCGCTTTTAAATCATGGTCGTTATGGATCTCTTTCGTAATCCCCGGCACATGGGCGGCGCCAAGAACAGCCACCACTTTATCGCCCGGCGCATCTTTGATTTTCTGCGCCAAGTATTGGTCGCGTTCGTCGATCAGCGGTTTTTTCAGCCTCGGAAACGATTGCGTAAAATCGTTCAGTACTGCATTCAGCGTATCTTGTGATTTCATTTTTTCCAGGTCTTCCTCGGAAATCGTCTCTTTGCTGAAAATGCTGAAGAACACCGACGTCAATAGCTGCGCTTTCCCCATAAACCCGATATTGCTCCAAATCCGCGAGAACGTCACTTGGATGTTGCGGTCAGCAAGCACCAGTTCTGCCCCTGTTTCTTTGGCTGATGCGATTCCCTGAATCATTTCCTGGCCCGGCTTGATACCGAACTGGTCCGCTAAGCGGTTCTGGAACGAAGAAATGGCCAGATTCATCAACAACAGGCTCGATTTCTTTTCCTTGATGACTTTGAAAATATCGGTCTCTTTCCATTTGCTGTTTTCCATGACTGACTGATAGCGCTGTGCATCAAGTTCTATGCAAACCGAATCCGGACGTTCCGTTTCGATGACCTGCTTGACTTGTTCTGCACTTTGGCGCGATACGTGCGCTGTCCCGATGAGGATCAGTTCACGGCCGTCAAGCTGGATGCGTGTAATATTTTCTTCATGCATAAAATTTCTTCCTTCATAGAACTGATTTCTTCCCGCTGTAACGCGAAAAGACTGTCTATTTCAATAATGAATCACAACACCAAAAATATCAATGCAGGGCTCTTCGTTTCCCGATTTTTTTCGCAGGAAAGCGTCACAGTTCCGGAGCATTGAACGTATCGCCGCCTTGGATGGTTCCGCTGTCAAACCCTTTATAGAACCAGCGCTTGCGCTGTTCGGAAGTACCGTGTGTAAAACTCTCCGGAACCGCATAACCGCGCGAGCGTTTCTGGATGGTGTCATCCCCGACAGCACTTGCTGCCGTCAAGGCTTCTTCCAGGTCCCCTTCTTCCAGAAGGTCCATGCCCTGTGCATGGTGCGCCCAGACACCGGCGTAGTAATCAGCCTGCAATTCAAGCTTAACCTGCAGTTTATTGTATTCCTCTTCGCTCAGCTGGTTCCGCAGCGGCTGGACTTGTTCCATAACACCCAGTAAATTCTGTACGTGGTGCCCGACTTCATGGGCAATGACATAGGCCATTGCAAAATCGCCCGGCGCCTGGAACTGCTGCTGTAATTCATCGTAGAAACTTAAGTCGATGTAGAGCTTTTGGTCACCTGGACAATAGAACGGACCGACTGCCGCCCCTGCGGTTCCACAAGCAGATTCCACGCTGCCATTAAAAAGGACCAATGTCGGTTCGGCATACTCCATGCCCTGCTTCGCAAAAACTTCTGCCCAGACATATTCCGTATCCGCCAGCACCACCGATACAAAATCGGCCAGTTCCTGCTCCTGCTCGGTTTCTACGTAAGGTTCATTCGACTGCGTGCCAGAACCGGCGCCATCCAGCAGAATGCCCGGGTCGCCTCCAAGAAACGCAAACAAAAGGACAATAAGCAAACCGCCGATGCCGCCGCCTGCTACCAGTTTCCCTCCGCCGCCTCCAGACCCTCTCCGGTCTTCGACGTTTCTGCTGCCTTGCCTGCCTCTCCACTTCATAAAAATTCGCTCCTCGCAAATACACTTTTCTTAAGCTTATACCCCAATTAGCGCAAGTTCTAATCCACTTCACGGAAGCCGGTAAATCAGGAAGCGTTCGCGGAGGTCGCGCTCCATGCCCGGAAGCGGGATTTCCGCCGTCTGTTCAAACAGCGTCCGGTGTTCCAAATAGTCTACGTAATCCTCCGACGGAAAAAACAGGATCAACTCGACCTGGCGCGGCGCCTCTTCCACCGAATTTAAAATATTGTTGACAGTAGACATAAAAATCTGGATCGAAAACGGATTAAAGAAATAAAACCGGTTGTCTCCCGGCGCAACGCCATAATCCTGTGCCAGGCAGCAGCAAAAATCAATCTTCCCTTTGGCCTGTCTGTACTTCTTCTCATAATGTGCACGGTTTTCCAATGCTTCTTCGTAAAAGGCTTCATCCATCTCGACGCCGGCCGACTCCACATCAAAGCGGTGATGTACATAGAAATTCAGCCGGCCTTTGCCGCAGCCAAAATCTACGAGCCGGTCTTCAGGCGCCAGTCTGTATTCGCCGAACAGAATGTCCAGCAGCGCATACGGCGTGGGCTCGTAGCGGTTGTGGTGCAGCGAACCCGGAAAGCCTGCTTGGCTCTTCGCGGTGCGGATGTTCAATCGTTCATCGCGTTGCTGCTCATTCACAGTGCTTCCCTCCATTTCAGTAAAAATAGTACGCCCTTCCCTTGCATTTGGAAAGGGAATTTGATAAAGTTTAGCTAATTCAATATTTTCTTGCTCCTGTAAACACGGAGTGAGGATAGAGGCGCAAAAACCATCAGTACACGAACCGAGGAGTAATGAGATCCTGTGACGTTCCTGGAAAGGGGGATTTGCCGAAGCGGTGAGGCACTCATGGTCGATTCCGCTGGTTCTGCATTAAACAAATGTAGGACTGTCATATAGGAAACTATATGGAGGGCTATCTGACGCACAGAAACGATGGATGAACATTGTTTCTATACGCAGCAACGATGCCTTCGTTGCTGCTTTTTTATTTTACATGCGGCTGGTCCATCACCTCTGATTCTAAAAAAAATGAGAAAAGGGTGGTATTATGAATTTCGGCCAAATTATTACAGCAATGGTGACGCCATTTGATGCAAACGGGGAAATCGACTTTCCAGCAACTAAAAACTTAGTGGAGCATTTGATCGCCAACGGATCAGATGGGCTGGTGGTGGCCGGCACAACCGGTGAATCGCCGACTCTTTCGACGGAAGAAAAAGTGCAGCTGTTCAAATTCGTCGTGGAAACAGCCAAAGGGCGCATTCCCATCATTGCCGGAACCGGATCAAACAACACGCGCGCATCCATCTCCCTGACCAAACAAGCGGAAGACGTCGGCGTCGACGCCATTATGCTGGTAACGCCGTATTACAATAAACCTTCACAGGAAGGCATGTTCCAGCATTTCCGGGCCATTGCCGCATCAACACGCCTGCCGATCATGCTATACAACATCCCGGGGCGCAGCGTCGTCAACTTGTCCGTAGATACCGTTGTCCGCTTGTCGCAAATTGACAACATCGTCTCCATCAAAGAAGCGAGCGGCAACTTGGACGCCGCGGCTGAAATCATTGAACGCACCGACGATTCCTTCACGCTTTACAGCGGAGACGACAGCTTGACCTTGCCGATTCTTTCGATTGGAGGCAACGGCATCGTCTCAGTCGCGGCGCATATCATCGGAAACGAAATGAAAGACATGATCACGAACTTCCGAAACGGCAACAATACAGCGGCTGCAGCAGCACACCGCAGGCTTCTGCCGGTCATGAATGCCCTGTTTGCTGCACCAAACCCGGTGCCGGTAAAAACTGCCTTGAATTTGTCAGGCGTAGAAGTCGGCAACGTCCGCTTGCCGATGATTCCATTGAACGAATCTGAAACTCTGACATTGCGTCAGGTATTGTCGTCTGGCAGAGTCAATTCCTAATTGGATTCAATAAATGAAGAATAAGCAGAAAACCGCTGAAGCCAACGCTTCAGCGGTTTTTCTCTTACTTCATTTCAGTCAGTTTTTTAAATGCCTGTTTCAAGCTTCCACCCAGCGCCAGCTGATTGACGTCGATTCCGAGCTGGACCATGGTTTGGGCGATTTCCGGGCGGATGCCGGTCAAGACGGCTTTGACGCCGATCAGGTTCAAGGATTGCGTTAGCTTGATGATTTGCTCGGCAACCATTGAATCGACTTTAACGACACCCGACAAGTCGATGATGAGCACGGAAACCTGCAGGCGGCCAACAGCAAGCAGGGTTTTTTCGAGAATGTGCTGTGCGCGGTCCACTTCAATGGCTCCAACAATCGGCAAAATGGCAATTTGGTCATTCACCGGGACAACCGGTGATGACAACTCCAGGAATTCTTGCCGGGCAACTGCCAAATTCTTCTGATAGCTGTTGATATACGTTGAACTGTAAGAATGGGCAGCATGGTCCAGCAGGGAATGGAAAAACTCCATCACCTCAAACAGGATTTCCAATGGCATCTTTCTATGCAGGGCTTCTGTTTTAATGACCTTGCCGATATGCTTGCGGTACAAATGCGTCTCTGCCAAGGCACTATCAAGCGACATGCCTTCTTTCAAAAAATGATTCCCCGTAGCTTCCCCCCATGTGGAAATTTCCTTAAAGACCGTTTCGGGATCGGTATAATTTTGAATCGATTTTCCCAACAGCTTGATAAAGCCCATCCGAAACTGAGAGACGGCTTCCAAAAATTCTTTGTATTGCCCCCGTTCTTCGTTGCTGGCATTTTTTAAAGTTTCTTCTTGTATAAGTTCGGCTATTAAACGCTGGTCTTGTTCCACGCGCTCCCCAAGCAACCTGATCTCTTTATCCATCCTGACCTCCATAAGCACTATTCGTAAGATTTGTTAATTAATTATAACTGCCTCGAAACGCCACGGATACCTTTCTGCAAATATATTTCCATGGGTTTTCAGCCCTTCCTACAGAAAAAAGCCTTTCCAGTGAAAAAACACTGAAAAGGCCTGGTTTTGCAAAATGGCCGGTTTACTCTTATGCTACCGTAACCCGGTTCCTGCCTGCATTTTTCGAAGCATACAACGCTTCATCCGCGCGGGCAAACAAAGAGTCTGCATTGTCGCCGGTTTCAAAAATGGCCACACCGATACTGACTGTAACCGGTATATGAACCCACTCGCCATGTTCAATTTTCCGGCGAAGCTCTTCAGCAAACGCCTCGGCTTTCGGTTTGGCCGAATCCGCCAAAAGAATGACAAATTCCTCTCCGCCCATACGGGCAGCAATGCCGTGTCCGGTTGCTTCGTTCAGCAGCTTCCAGGATAATTCCTGCAACACGGCATCTCCCATCTGGTGGCCGTATGTATCATTGACGCGTTTAAAAAAATCGATATCAATGATGAGAAGCGCCAAAGGCAGGCCGGCTTCTGCCTGGCCTGCCAATTCCGACAATGCCTCTTCCAGATAACGCCGGTTTTTCAGGCCGGTCAACGGGTCGGTAGTCGTCATCTGCTGCAGGTTGGCGTTCAATTCTTCCAGCTCCCGCTGCTTCTGCTCGACTTCGGCCAGCAAGTTCTGCAGCTTGGCATAGGCTTCCACCGCTTCCTGGTTGATTTTTTCTGCATTGCGCTTGGCCAGCAGCAATTCCTTTTCATATTCGCCGCGGATCGTCATCGGGATCAAGGCACATTCGTAAAGGCCATTCCGTTTGACCGTGTTCATCAGCACCGGAACCGGTCCGGCCGCGCCTTTTAAAGTCAAAAACATTTCATCGACTCTTCCGTGCAACGCAATGGAAGGCATAAAGTACGTTTGGAAATAGACACGGGAGGCGACGGTCAGCAGGTTATGGACATTGCCGGGTACGTGCTTTTCTGCACCGGCCAATTCCCGCATGGCCGCGTTCATCTCGATAATCTTGTAATTTTCATCAATCACCAAATAGCAAAATGGCGCCAAGTTCAGTTGCTCATCCATCCCCGGATCCCCTTCCTAGTTTTCCAAGTATTCCTTTATCATCCTTACCGTTTCTTCCGAATCGCTGATATGCGGATTATGCCCTGCCGCATTCATCAACCTTAACCGGCTTCCTTTAATATTCTCGTGGACATACTGTCCCACTTCCGGCGGCGCGATGGCATCAAAGCGCGTCTGAAGAATCAGTGTAGGAACCGAGACTTTCGAAAGTTCGGAGCGGACGTCTGACGTAAAAGTCACTTCCGCAAACTGGCGTGCAATCACGGGATCGTTGGAACACAGGATTTCTTCAAAATCTGCTGCCAGATGCGGGCGGTCTTCGTTTTGCATGACGACTGGCGCCAAGTATTTTGCCCATTCTTTATAATTGATTTCCATCATATCGAGCAGCTCATCAATATCGGATTTTTCAAAGCCGCCGTGATAATCCGGTTCGTTTAAATAATAAGGAGAAGGCGCAATCATGATCATCTTATCGATCAAGCCCGGACGTTCAATGGAAGCAAGCATGCCGATCATGCTGCTGACTGAGTGGCCGACAAACACAATGTTTTCCAAATTCAGCGCATCGCATAAATCGAACAAATCCTGCTTGTATCCGTGCAAGCTTCCGTATCGTTCCGTAGTGTAAGCCGATTTATCGCTTTTCCCTGCTCCCACGTAATCGAATAGCACCACCCGGTACTTTTCTTCGAAAGCCGGTGCAATGTCACTCCAAACATATTGGTCACAGCCGAAGCCGTGCCCAAAGACCAGCATTTGCTGCCCTTGCCCGAACAACCGGACGTTATTGCGTTTTAAAATGTCTGTATCCACCATAAAAACACCCCTTTGTAAATTCCAAAACAAGCCATTCTGCTTTTAAACAGTAAGTCCCATCATACCACTAAAAGAAGAAATGCACGGTTTTATACCAATCTTACTATATGCTGACACCGAAAATGAACAAAAAGATGCGGTAACTTATACAAGGGGACATGTCAAAAAAGGCAGTTGCGAATTGGATCCAACTGCCTTCCTTATGTTGAATTGCCTATTTTGAAAAATCACCTGACTTCAGCACTCCAGTGTCCGCTTTCAGTCCGTTACCAGCTCGCTTTTTTCACTCCAGGAATCTGCCCTTTATGTGCGAGGTTTCTGAAAGCGATGCGCGACATTCCGAATTTCCGCAGGTAAGCTCTCGGCCGCCCGGTCTGTGAACAGCGGTTTTTTAAGCGGATCGGGTTTGAATCTTTCGGCAGTTTTGCCAGTGCAGCGTAATCGCCATTATCCTTCAACTCTTTCCGTCGCTCTGCAAATTGCGCGGCCATTCTTCTTTGTTTGTGGTCTTTTGCTATCTTCGATTTTTTAGCCATCTTTTGCTCCTCTTAAAAATATTCACTGCGATTAATGTAAGTTTTATTTCGTTTCCCGGTGCAGCGTCATTTTTCTAAGCCGGGGACTGTATTTCTTTAACTCAATCCGCTCGGGATTTTTCCGCTTGTTTTTTGTGCTCGTGTAATTCCGGTCTCCAGTTTCCGTGCATGCTAAAATGATATTTACTCTCATTTTTTCTCCTCCTTGGTAAATTGCTTTTCACTTCAAGCATTAACATGCAGGCAGCTGATCCTTTAATAATTTCCAATCCGATGCGAGCTCTTCAGCGGTCAGCAAGCAGCCGTCCAGCTGTCCGGCAAGTACGCTTGGATTGATGCCGATTCCGATCAATACAAGTTCCGTCATTTTGATGCCATCTTCCGCTTCCCACGTCCCGGCCCTTTCGATACTTAAAGAAGGTCCGGCTTGAGATAACAGGATGGCCGTCTCGTTGCGGGTAGCCAGCCATAAGAAACCTTTCGCCCGAATCACTTCCACCGGCCAGCCGAGCATCCACTTTTCCAGGCGCTCCGGATGGAACGGCTTTTGGCTGCGGTAAACAAAAGAAGAAATGCCAAATTCCTCGCTTTCGGGAATGTGTTCGTCATTCAACTCCTTGATCCAGCCGGCACTTTGGCTCGACTTTTCAAAATCAAAGCGGCCGGTGTTCAGGACTTCGCCTAATGCGACTTGCGAATAGGCCGCTTCAAGGATCCGGGCTTCCGGATTCAGGGCGTGAAGGGCTCTTTTCAATTCCAGACGCTTTTTTTCCGGCAGCAAATCGGTTTTGTTCAAAACAAGCACATCGGCAAACTCAATTTGGTCAATCAGCAAATCGGCAATTTCCCGTTCGTCGGCTGCATCCGCCTGCTGTTTCCGGTCCACCAGCGTTTCCCCGGATGCAAAATCCTGCCAGAAGGCATTGCCGTCCACCACCGTAACCATCGTGTCCAGCCGGCAGAACTTCAGCAAGTCCACATTCAAAGTTTCATCTATGTAGGTAAATGTCTGGGCTACCGGAACGGGTTCACTGATTCCGGAAGACTCGATGACGATATAGTCAATCCCTCCGCTCTTAGCGAGTTTTTCCACTTCTAAAATCAGATCTTCCCGAAGCGTGCAGCAAATGCAGCCGTTTTGCAGTTCCACCAATTTTTCTTCAGTCCTTAAAAAGTTCTTCTGTTTGACCAAAGAAGCGTCAATGTTCACTTCGCTCATGTCATTCACAATGACCGCCACTTTCAGATTTTCGCTGTTCTGCAAGATGTGGTTCAATAATGTCGTTTTTCCGGAACCTAAATAGCCGCTCAAAACCGTCACCGGTATTTTGTCTTCCATCGCCGAATTCATCCTTTCGTCTCGCTTCGTTTATAAATCGTAATTATTACGTTTTATATACTACAGACCGATCTTTCACAAATCAAGCTTTTTATGCGTAAATAAAAAAATCAGCCGCGTTTAAAGCGGCTGATTCAACTTGCAGCTATTCACCGGCAAACTTCTGCTTGCCTTCTACGAACGTTTCTCCTGTTTCATCCGTTCACGCAATCCGCCTTCCACTTCGCTTCCGGCTTCCATCGGTTCATACAGCGAACCGGGATTCGGCTCCATCGGCGGCGCGTCTTGAATGACTTTTTGGACGAACTTGGCATTGGCCGATTCCGTCGTTCCCGGCATCAAATGGCTCGACAGGACCGAGGCTTTCGATTTGGCGCCCACTGCCACGGATTCCTGCGGCTTGTCGATCAGCCCGACGATGGCGTCAATGACGATTTGCGGGTCGTCCATCGGCTTCATTTCAGCGGCGTGGCCGGTATAATTGCCGGTGTGGATAAACCAAGGCGTATCGGTCGCCCACGGCATGACTGTACAGACATGGATATCCTCATATCCTTCGAGCCGCATTTCTTCATTTAGCGCGGCACCCAGCCCGGCTACGGCATGTTTTGACGAGCTGTAGCCGGCATAATACGGAAATGCGATTTCGCTGGTAACTGAACCAAGATTAATGAGGATGCCTTTTTTCGATTCCTTGAAATGACGCAGTGCAAAATGGCTGCCGTTGATGACTCCTTTGACATTCACTTCAATAACGCGCTTTAAATCGTTGGTTGGAATATCGGTGAACGGCCCGATGGCCCCGATGCCGGCATTGTTAATCCAAACGTCGATTTTGCCGAACGCCGAGAGCGCCTCTTCAAACAAATTAGCGACATCCCCTTCCTTGCTGACATCGGTCGTCACCGCAATGGCACGCGGCCCCAGTTCTTCTGCCAGCGCCTCGATCAAAGCCGTACGGCGTGCAGCCAGCACGACATTTGCCCCTTCGGCAGCAAGCTGCCGGGCGACGCCTTTCCCAAATCCGCTCGACGCTCCCGTAATGACAATGGTCATCCCTTCGCGGGACATTTTTTTGGCCATCATGAATCTCTCCTGTCCTTCAATTATTTTTCATCAGCCATTTTCTTTTCAAATCGTTCGCGCAAATCGCCCGATACTCCCGTCCCTTCCGGACGCGGTTCAAACAGGCTGCCTGAAGTCGCAGGCGATGGCGGAGCAGCTTCGAGCATTTCCTTAAACTGCCGGCTGTTCAGCGAACGTGTCGTTTTCGGCAATACATTGCTTAACGCTGTGGTTCCTTTCACTTTGGCACCGACTTCCAGATTCTGCTCTGGATTGTCAATCTGGCCAAGGATGGCATCCACCACTTGCTGCGGATCGTCCGCCGGCCCGATGACAATTTCATGGCCGCTGTAATTGCCGGCATGCGCTGTCCACGGTGTATCCGTCACCCACGGGTCAACGGAGCAAACATGAATGTCCTTATAGTCTTCCAGACTCATTTCCTGGTGCAGGCCGTTGGTGAGGCCGGATACACCGTATTTGCTTGCTGTATAAGCTGCGCCGAACGCAAGGGGCACTTTGCTGGCAAAAGACGCCACATTGATCAGCGTGCCGTATTTTTGTTTTTTGAATTGGTTCAGGGCATAATGGCTGCCGTAAAGCGTCCCGAGGAAATTGACTTCCACCGTGCGGTTCAGGTCTTTCAGCGGCGTATCCGTAAACGGGCCATACGTTCCGGTTCCGGCATTGTTAATCCAGACATCAACTTTTCCATGCGCAGATACCGCTGCATCAAGAAGCCGGGCGATGTCTTCTTCTTTTGTGATATCAGCGGTTACGGCAATCGCATGGGCTCCGCATTCCTCTGCCAGCTTCTCAATTTCATTGGTTCTGCGCGCAGCAAGCACGACGTTTGCCCCTTCACTCGCCAGCTGCTTGGCTACCCCTTTTCCAATGCCGCTGGAGGCACCGGTGACTACCACCGTCAAGTTTTCGCGTAAGCGTTCATTTGGCATGCTGTTTCCTCCCCGTTCTTTTAGATTTTCCCTTTTCACTTGTCTCCTGCAAGTTTCTTTTTCAAGCGATCGCGCATTTTTCCGGAAACTTCGGTGCCTTCGTCTTTCGGCTGGTGAAGGCTGCCCGCAGAATTTCCCGCTTCCGGTGCAGACCGCAGCATTCCGAGCAGCGACCGGCCATTCAAGTATTCGACCACTTGCGGCATGAGTTCGAAAGAAGCCACCGCCGCTTTCGATTTAAACCCGACATCCACATCCGCTTTCGGCCGGTCGATCAGGCCGATGATGACATCGATGACTTTTTCCGGTGCGTCCACGGGACCAAGCACAATTTCATGGCCGCTGTAATTGGCGAGATGCTCCACCCACGGGGTATCCGTCACCCAAGGATGCACCGCACAGACATGGATGCCGTTATGCCCTTCCAATTTCATTTCTTCGTATATGCCGCCTGTCATCCCGGTGATGCCGAATTTCGTGGCGGTGTACGCCGCCCCGAAAGGCAGTGGAACTTTGCTGACAAAGGACGACATGTTGATAAGCGTCCCGTGCCCCTGTTTTTTAAATTGGCGGAGCGCCAAGTGAGTGCCGTACATCGTGCCAATCATATTGATGTCGACCAGCCGGTTCAGATCTTTCAACGGCGTATCCGTAAAAGAACCAAGGATGCCGAGGCCGGCGTTATTGAACCAGACATCGATTTTTCCGAAGCGGGACAAAGCCGTATCCATCAGGCGCTGCATATCGCCTTCGTCGCTTATATCGGTGGTGACGGCCACTGCATTCGGACCGCATTGCCTAGCCAGTTCTTCAATCAGTGCGGTCCGGCGGGCTGCCAGCACGACATTGGCCCCTTCTTCCGATAGTTTCTGTGCCACCCCTTTTCCAAAACCGCTCGATGCCCCGGTAATGACCACAGTCAGCCCTTTATACGAAGCGTGCTTCGCCATTTTCATTCCTCCTTTCACCAGCTAAGTTTTAGATGGTTTAGCCATACCCCTTTTCCACTATGAGAAACGTGCCTGGCGCCCTGAGCGAAACGATTTTGAACAAAAAATAAAGCCGGCCAATTATGTGCCGGCCGGCTTTATTGCGGTTATTTCTTTGCTTACTATTTGCTGTTAATAGCTCAATGCTTTTTCGTAAAGCCATCTTTTCAAATTGCCGATGGACGGGAAAGAGACGGCTTCTCCGGTAAGCTTATTTTCTGCGCTTATGATGACATCAAACTCATCCTGAACGAAAGACCATCCGTCTTCAATAAGAGTGCGCGCCGTTTTAATCATCATGCTTGACCCTTTGATCACTTCCATTTTTATAGCCTCCCTTTCGATTGGTGTAGTTTATTATAATAGATAACCTATAAATTTTCAGACTTTTCTATCAAATTATTTTTCTATTCCTTATTTTTTCTTTAATTAAACCAATTATCTTTTTTATTGCTCATTTCTCCATAAAAACATGAAAAATAAATCAGGAAATAATTTTTTCTTCCATATAGCAGCCTTATCATTATACTTCCTTCAATTATCCATCCACAAACCTGACGCCCTGTTTTAAAGTTGTCTATTTTGAGAAGATGTTTAGCCATTAAAACACGGGGTACATAAACATTACCTTGCTTTTTAAAAGGGATTCATCAACTACAAGGAGGAATTCGAAATGGAAAAAAGAGGTAACAAACTTATAGGTGTATACGATGTACAGGCAGAAGTATTAAGCCAAGTGAACGAATTGAAAACTCAAGGGTACAGCGAAGACGACATTTATGTCATCGCCCGCGACAACGACCAATTGAATATGATCCGGAGACAGACAGATGTCAACCTGGATACACAAGGCTCTACAGGCCAGCAGCAGGATGAAGGATTCATGGGGAAATTCGTGAACTTCTTATCCGGAGACGACAACACGCGCAGCGCGTTTGACAATATGGGATTAGACCCTGCAGACCGTGATGCGTATTACCACCAAGTGGAAAACGGCAAAATCTTATTATACGTAGACAAAGAATACGGTGATTCTTATAACAGCTACAGCGACCGTGCAGGACGCGATTCAGCAATTGCCGGAACAGCAACGGATACACCGTTCAGTTCAGGCAGAACAACGGATGCAGATTTCGATTCGACCAGAACAACTGGCACGAATTTTGATTCTACAGACAGTACATTCGGCCGAACAGGCGATACCGACGAAGAAACGCTTCGCCTTCACGAAGAGCGGTTGAACGTGAACAAAGACCGTGTGCAAACCGGTGAAGTAAATGTCGGCAAACACGTTGTTGAAAGCGAGCAGTCGATCGAAGTTCCAGTGGAACGCGAAGAAGTGTATATCGAGCGCCGTCCGGTAAATGAGGAAGTATCTGCAACTGAAGGCGGATTAGGTACAGGTGCTTATGAAGAAAACGACACCATTCATGTACCGCTTTCTGAAGAACGTGTGGAAGTAACGAAAAAAGACGTCGTTTCTGAAGAAATCATCGTCGGCAAACGCAAAGTACAGGATACAGAAACAGTGAATGAAACTGTCCGCCGTGAAGAAGCGGATATCGATGAAGACGGGCAACTTAACAGAAACCGTACCGATGCTACAAACCGTACGGATCGCGACCGTTTATAATTCATTTCAAAAGCAGCCCTAGCGGCTGCTTTTTTTGTTGCCCTTACTCTTGAATCGCCGCAATGGCAAAATAAGCCCCTTCAATGGACGTGTACTCCACCCGCTCGAAATGCGCTTTGAACCCGGCCTCCGCAAGCAGCTCTTCCCATTCTGCCATCGAGAACAAACCGGATTCGGTCCGGTCGTATTCCCGGACTACGCTCCCGTCCTCATCCCGCATCACATAGACGTATTCGGTTTCCGTTACATGGTCATCCGGGTCGCTGTCATAAGTCCATTCCAGGTAGCGCATACCTTTTCTCCCCAGATCGCTGCCGCCGTGGTCGGTTTGAGGCCGGAACGTTTCTTTGAACTGATCCGTCACAATCAGCAGCATCCCGTTGTCGTTCAAATGCTTTTTTGCGTTGTGCATGACGGCCAATAAATCGGCGGCCACCGTCAAATACATGATGGCGTCGTGGATAAAAACGAGGTCGAACTGCAAACCGAGGTCCAATCTGCGCATATCCCCCTTGATATGCTCGCAGTCGGGATTCAGTTTCCGGCTGACTTCGAGCATGTCCGGTGATAAATCGGTCAACACCATGGAAAAATGCTGTTTGAAGTAGTAGGCATTGCTGCCTCCTCCGCTGCCGAATTCCACCGCTGTCCGGACCCCGGGATGGTAGCGCCGGATTATTTCCAGATACAGTCCCGCTTCTTCTTCGTATTCTGTATGGGGAGACATCAGCGGCCACCATTCTGCCAATTCCTTGTACAGTTTCATCTCACTTCTCCGCCTTCCGTTTTTAAATTGATTGAACTATAAGGCCATTTCCCATACTTGTCAATACGATTCGTGCCGACGGATTGAAAGTGGTTTTTAAGGGAAACAACTAAGTAAAACCAAAAAGGAGTGGGTTCCATGCTGTTTGAAAATTTCCGCCAGACCACGATAGACACGGGAGGCGCACAAATCAACCTCCGCTTTGGCGGCGAAGGGCCTCCGCTCTTGCTGCTTCACGGCCATCCGCAGACGCATGCGATGTGGCATTTGATTGCGCCGCGGCTGGCCAAGGATTTCACCGTCGTATTGCCGGACCTCCGAGGCTACGGCGACAGCTCCAAACCGGAATCGGCCGAGGACCATTCCACTTATTCGAAACGGGAAATGGCGAAAGACCAGGTTGCGGTCATGAGAGAGCTCGGATTCGACCGTTTCTCGGTCGCGGGCCACGACCGCGGGGCGCGCTGCGCTTACCGGCTGGCACTCGATTTTCCGGACGTCGTTGAAAAACTGGCCGTGCTGGACATCATCCCGACCGGCGAAACGTTCCGGCGCGCCAACAAGGATTTTGCCATGGGCTACTGGCATTGGTTTTTCCTGGCGCAGCCTTTTGACTTTCCGGAACGCGTCATCGGCCAGAATCCGGACAATTTCTATTTTCAGGGCACCCGGCATTTGTTCCACCCGGAAGCGCTCACGGAATACTGGCGGGCAATCCATCTCCCCCGCACCATCCATGCGATGTGCGAAGATTATCGCGCGGCCGCTGCGATTGACTGCGAAATTGACGACCAGGACCGGGGAAACCGAAAAATCGCCTGTCCCACTCTCGTGCTATGGGGAGAAAAAGGCTCTTTGCCGAACTGGTATGATGTGCTGGACGTGTGGCGCGGCTGGGCCGAGGACGCCCAGGGGCGAGGCATCGATTGCGGCCATTACCTGGCGGAAGAAGCGCCGGAGGAAACTGGGGCGGAGCTTTTAAGATTTTTCAAAAGTGCTCCTTAAAAAAGCCGGTCCAATAAATGGACCAGCTTTTTTACGTTATTGTATATTACATGCCACTAATTTAGATATCGTAAAATTCAGATAATTACATTGACTTATGCTATTCGTATTGGTATTTTTGTATTAAGTTTGTGAAATTAACTGTTTCTTTGTGACTAACAAAACTCAGTTCGCTAGTTCTTTCTGGCATATCCATGCCCACGCATTTAAAAAATCTTTATCCCAACATCCATTGGAGGTAAAAAAATGAAAAAGACGGCCGCAAAAAAAATCTTAATCCTTAGCGGAATCTCCCATATGATTGATGTCGTAGAAACCGCAAAAAGAATGGGGTTCTATACCATCGTGACGGACAAGGCCCCCGGTTCCCCTGCGAAAGCGTATGCTGACCAATCCTATGATGTCAGCACCTCGGATATGGACCGCTTAGCGGAAATCGCACAGTCGGAAGGGATTGACGGCGTGTTCAATGGTTTTGACGACCTGAATACGTGGAACGCTTTGGCATTATGCGAGAAATTGGGAATGCGCTATTACGCAACGAAAGAACAGCTGGAAATCTGCTCGAACAAAGACCAGTTCAAGGCGTTTTGCCGCCAATTCAATGTGCCCGTCATCGGTGAATATGAAATCGGCACAGACTTCAATGATGCAGATCTTGCTGCCCTGCAGTACCCGGTCATCGTCAAACCGGTTGACAGCTATGCGAGCCAGGGCATTACCGTGTGCTATAGCCCCGAAGAACTGAAGGCCGGCTATCAAAAAGCACTCAATTATTCCAAATCCCAAACAGCGATCATCGAACCGTTTATCGACACGCCTTACGGAACCATGATGTATTATACAGTCCAAAATGGAGAAGTTTACTTGTCCGCTGTAACAGACCGCCATGTGCACAAACAGGCAAAGGAACATCCGCCTCTGCCGATCGCCGTCGCTTTTCCATCCCGCCATAAAGAACTTTACCTGGAAAAAGTGGATCCGCAAGTGCGGGAGATGATCCGCGCCATGAATATCAATAACGGCGTTCTGCTGATTCAGGCTTTATATGAAGATGAGGAGTTTTATATTTACGAAATGGGCTTTCGGATCAGCGGTTCCCAGCACTATACAATCGTTGAAAAGCAAACGGGCGTCAACCTCCTCGAAATGATGCTCGACTATGCCGTAAGCGAAGACATTGCCAAATACGACATCTCGAAATACGACAACAGCTATATGCCATATCCTTCGTGTAATTTGCCGATCTTGCTGAATCATGGCACCATTGCCGAAATCAAAGGGCTTGAGGAAATCCTGAAAATGCCTGGCATACTGAACGCGGTCATCAATCGAAAAGTGGGCGATGAAGTCAAACCGAACGGATCATATAGCCAAATGTTCGGCCGGTTCAATATTTCCGAAAACTCGCTTGCCGCACTTCATGAGACCATCGATCTCCTTTATAAAAAGCTGGAAATCGTCTCAACGGAGGGCCGTGACATGAAGCTGGTGAAATACCTGCCGACAGAAATCGAAGCCATTTCCTAAAGCCTGCAGGACAATCCGGCCAATTAAAAAAACGGACACCCTCTTTAAGGCTGTCCGTTTTCTCATTTTCAGCTTTTTGCTGTGTATTTTTTCACTGCCGGCAAAATTTCATTGCCGATCAATTCAATATTCCGCAGCAAGCGGTCGAACGGCACACCGCCGAAGTCCATTTGGGCGATATAACGCTGGTGGTCGAACACTTCATGCTGATACAGGATTTTTTCGATTATTTGCTGCGGGCTGCCGATGTTCATCACATCATGCGGATGCGCCCCCTGGTAGAAATGCGGCTTTGGATAGCCCCGGCCGTTTGTCAGCATCATGCCTTTGTCGATATGCGGATGCATCTCATCAAATGCCTGCTGCGTCGTTTCAGCAGCATGGAAAAATCCGGCTGTCGCCACCGGCAGCTCAGCTGGATTGAAGCCGCTTTCGCCCGCGGCTTCCCGGTAAGCGTCCACCGTGTACTTAAAGCTTTCCGCCGGTCCGCCAAGTGTCGCAAGCATCATCGGAACCCCGGCATGCCCTGCTTTAATGGCGCTTGCCGGATGCCCCCCGACCGCACGCCAAATCGGCAATGAGCCGTTCTGTGGACGCGGGATGATGCGGGCGTTGCGGAGCGGCGCCCGGAATTCGCCGCTCCAATTGACCACTTCCTGCTTATTGATCTGGAGCAGCAAGGCAAATTTCTCTTCATAAAGCTCTTCATAATCTCGGACGTCGTAGCCGAGCAATTCAAACAGTCCGATGCGCGACGCGCGGCCGGCAACTATTTCCGCCCGCCCTTCTGAAATCAGATCGATCGTGGCGAAGTCTTCATAAACGCGCACCGGATCAGATGTGCTGATGATGGTCGATGAACTCGAAATCTTGATCTTTTGGGTCGCCTGGGCAATCGCCGCGAGCACTGCGGTATGTGCCTGCGTCGCAAAATAGTCCTGGTGGCTTTCGCCAACGCTGAAAAAGTCGAGCCCAGCCTCTTCCGACAGCTTGGCCAGCTCGATAATCTGGCGGATGCGTTCGCCGGCTGAAATCCGTTCACCTGTTTGCGGATCCGGAATATGGTCCCCTAATGTATACAGCCCGAATTCCAGGCCATTCTGCTGATTGATGCGGTATTTCTCCATATCTTCCATCCTTCCCTGATATATGCATTAAAGAATATCTTGAATTCAGTATATCTTTCCCTCCGCATGAAAGTAAGTAAAATGCTCTCCTTTTTTCAAGCTGTTCCTTAAATCCCTACCGTTCTAGAAGGTGGGAATAAGTTTACAAAAAATTGTTATAATCTGTAATAAAAGTGTTTCTTTATTTTCTTTTAAAATCTATAATGAATGAAAGAGAATTTCTTTTTATCAAAAAAGTACTTTTATATTATATATTTTAATTATCAGTCAACTTACAATAAGATGATTGCTGACTCTTCCATCCGAAGAACGCCCTTACTCTGAATGAGGTGAAGACCATTATAAAGCCTGAACCCTCCAAATTGTATATTTCTTATTTGATCTTCCACATTACCGTCTATTACATATGGCTTTTTTACGGAGGTTTTACCGAAACTGTCCAGACCATCGGAACTTACGCCATTCCGTTTTCCGCTTCATTGGTTGCCACGCTGACGCTTTATACCGTTTACCGAAAGAAGCAAGGCCCAAGAAAGTATTTCTGGCTTCTTTTTGCGCTGGGCTGCCTCAGCTACGCCATTGCAGAAGGCATCCGGATCTATTATTCGGTGATTCCGAAAAGCGAAGTGCCTTACCCAGGATGGGCAGACCTTTTCTATTTCCTCCAGATTCTTTTTTTCATCGCCGCTTTTCTCCAGCAGCTGTGGCAGAAGAAAAAAAACACCGATCAGATTAAATTCCTGTTCGATATGTGCATCATCATGGCTGTCTTCACTGCACTCAGCTGGCATTATATCATTCAGTACGTATTTTCCGAAGGCGCGCTTTCTCCCGCTCTGCTTGCTACATCCATCGGCTATCCGGCCGGAGATTTGCTGCTCTTTTTCTGCGCGATCAGTTTTTATATGCGTGCAGACATTCTCTTCCCCCGCCCAGTTTTGGCGCTGATTTGTGCCAGCGCAGGCGTCCAGATTTTCGCCGACACGGCGTATCTTTATTATTCCACCAAGTCCGACAGCTACGTTTCGGGGACTCTTTTCGATCCGCTGTGGACAGTGGGACTTTTGCTGACGGCCCTCGCCGGCATATACGCCCTTCAGGAACAAAGAAGAGAGTCGGAAAAGCCTGGCTTGGCAGCGGACACCTTGCCAGCTGACGGCGACGGCATTTCACTGCGGCTGTTATTGCCTTACTTCAGCCTGGTGCTGCTGTTCATCGTCATGGTGTTTGAAAAAGACGGCCCTATGAACGGGCTGATTGTCGGAGCGGGCACTTCTGTTGCTCTGATTATTTTCAGGCAAGTTTTTACCATGCTCGAGAACCAGAAATTATTGGCCCAGTATCATGATTTGACTGCCATCCTGGAAGAAAAAATCGAACAGCGGACGACCGAACTTAGCACAAAGAACGAACAATTGGCGGTGGCGGTGCAGAAAATGGAGCATATGGCTTACCATGATGCGCTGAGCGGATTGCCGAATCGGAGGCTGTTTTTGGACAAATTGAATGCCGCGATTGCTTCAGCCAAAAGCCATTCGCATCAGCTCGCTGTTGTCTTTGTCGACTTGGACCGCTTTAAAAACATCAATGATACGTTCGGCCACGAGTTCGGCGACTTGCTGCTGCAGGGTTTTTCCAAAAAGATGGCTGAAAACCTGCGCCAAATCGATACCGTATCGCGGCAAGGCGGCGACGAATTCACGATTATCCTGAACGACATCAAAGCCACTGAAGACATTGTGCCGCTCGTCAAAAGAATTCAGTCCGTCCTCGAGAAGCCTGTAGTTGTCAACGGACAGGAATTGCATGTGTCCATGAGCATCGGCATTGCCGTTTATCCGCAGGACGGAGAAACGACCGAGGAATTGATGAAACACGCAGATATCGCCATGTACCACGCGAAAGAAAACGGCAAGAACAATTACCAGTTTTTCTCCGATGAAATGCAGTCGACCATGTTCCACAAAATCCAACTGGAAAACGATTTGCGGGAAGCGCTCGACAACGAGGAATTCATCTTGCATTACCAGCCGCAAGTAGAAGCGGCTACCGGGAAAATCGTCGGAATGGAAACTTTGATCCGATGGCGGGCACGCGATGGGTCCATCATTTCCCCAGCCGAATTCATCCCGCTGGCAGAAGACACCCGCCTGATAATCCCGATTGGCAACTGGGTGCTGCACAATGCATGCAGGCAGGCGAAAAAATGGCATGACGCAGGCCATACCCATTTGAAGCTTGCCGTCAACTTGTCGCCTCTTCAATTTATGCACGACGATTTGATGGACACCGTCGACGAGGCGCTTGAGTCGAGCGGTTTTTCCGCTTCATCGCTCGAACTGGAAATCACGGAAAGCGTTGCCGTCTATGACGCTGAAAAAACGATTGCCCGCATGCAGGCCCTGCGGAATATGGGCGTTCGGATTGCGCTCGATGATTTCGGCACGGGCTATTCGTCCTTGGTCTATTTGAAGAAATTCCCGATTAACAGCTTAAAAATCGCCCGGCCGTTTATCCAGGATATGGTGGACAATCCAAAAGACAAAGCATTGGTCGAAGCGATTGTTTCGATGGCCCATAGCCTCGAATTGTCGGTCATCGCAGAAGGCGTGGAAACGTCCGATCAGCTCGCTTCTTTAAGAAAGTTGAAATGCGACGAAATCCAGGGCTATTTCTTCAGCAAGCCGCTTGCTGCGGAGACTTTCGACCGCCTGATCAATAATAAAATGGACTCCATCAACCTGCGGTAACCAAAAACCCGCTATCCCGTTTTGAATGTTAAAACGGGATAGCGGGTTTTTTATGAAATACGTTAAACTTGTCACTTCCGGAAATTCAGCTGTTTCGAGACAATCTCCATAAATTCGTCGATCGACGAAGAATAATTGTTCCAGTGATGGTACCATTTCCGGATCGTATCAAGCAGCCAGAACGGCATCGGAGTGCCTTTGATCAGCCCGTAATATTCGGTGTACGCTTTTTTCAGGTGCTCCCACCGGAAATCATTGCCCGGCTTGATGTATTCCGAGACGTCGAGAAGTTTTGCGCGCCCGTTCTGCAGAAGAATATTCTTCAAGTGGATATCGCGCGGATTCATCCCTTGCGCGCGGACAAACTCCCGGGCCGCTTCCACATCAGCAATGACCTGGCCCGGAACCGGAATCCCCTGCAGCAGACAGTCAAACAGCGTCGGCCCTTCTTCGTATTTCAAAACCAATAGCCGGTCCGTGGCAGCGTAGCACCGGGAGAAAAATGGGGACTCCCCCAGCCGCTTGTACACTTCCGCCTCCGCTTCGAGTTTGTCCTGCTTGCCGTCTGCGTAGACCTTGAACGCATATCCGGGCTCCGTGAGCGACTGGAATACCGCCGCATCGGTTCCGACGCCGATGCAGCGCATATCCGACGCCGCTCCATGTATTGTGACCGGCTCATTGTCCGGGTGCGACGTTACAGTAAGGTTATTTAATGACGCTGAAGCCGTTTGCCAAAATTGTTCCATGCCATCTCTCCTCAAATGTGACTTGCCAAAACCTGCATCCTGCCCTGCTTAGTATAATAAAAGCCGGTTCCCGCTAACAGCAAAAGGATTGAATGATGTCAGCAACAGGTTTAGAAATACCAAAAAGCGATGAATATCAAGATGGAAATTGTTACAGGGAGGTGCAGCAAGGTAACCAAGTATTGTCTCCTGCTCTTCAAGTATTTCCACTCCAAAAAAGCCTGGAACAAGTTGGATGCGATAAAAACAACAATCAAAAACCAGATAAAGCGTGAATCTTCCTCAAGCAGCATAAACGGAACGATACACAAAACCAGCACTATCATGATGCCGCTGACCCACTGGTTGATTTTCTTAGCGGGCGTTTCAGCCAAGCTTCCTTTATCTACGCCAAGCCATTTCCTCAGAACGAATTCCCACCCGAAAATCACAATAAACAAAATGACGAGTACCCAAAAATAATCCATCATCATTCCCCCATCCCTGTCTGGTCTTTATACGTTCTTTACGGGCGAATGTTCCAAAATAAAAGCAATTTTGCAGTCAGCCCCCTCTCACTTCGGATTGAAATTTTTTCACGGGTACTTCCCGTCTTGCCAGAAAACCGAAAATTTACAAAGTTTAACACCTTCTTTAAGTCAGCTTAGCAATCGTCTGCAATACTGGATGACGTAAGCGAATGAGAGGAGATGGAGACTTTGAAAATTGCAGTTATCGGCGATTTGCATTATCCGGCACTCGAAGAAGGCTACCTGTTGACAGAAGAAGAGCGCAACGCATTTTACGAAACGTTTCTGGAACGCTTTTTTTCCATTCAAGCAGACTTGTATGTATCCATTGGCGACTTGACGAATTACGGGCTGAAAGAGGAGCTGGAGGAAGTCTACGCTTTGATTGACCAGCACCAGAAACCCTTTGTCCAGGTACTTGGAAATCACGACGTCTACGGCATGAAGCGACGCGACGTGCTGATGGTCACGAAGCAGCAGCGCTACCAGGCCATCACGACTGATGCAGCTACTCTCGCTTTTCTCGACACTGCCAAAGAACAGGACACCAAGGACTGGGGAGGCACCATCGACCCCGAGCAGCTTGACTGGTTCGATGACGTTGTTGAAGGAAGCGGAGATCTGCCGCTGATCGTCTTCGCCCACCATCCCGTCCACGGCACGACGACCAATTCTGCTCAAGGCAAGCTCTGCATCCACCCCGACATTCCGGTGTGGACCGTGTTGAGCCAAAAACAAGGACGCGGCCTGTATGTCAACGGCCATAACCATTTCAATTCGATTGTGGAACGGGATCAGTGGAGCTTTATGCAGATTGCCGCCGTACTCGATGAACAGGCAGTGCGCGTCATCGAAGTGTCGGACTCCGAGATTTCCATCCACTCCATCGACTTGTACGACCCGGAACTCAACAAACAGGCACAAGTGATCGGCAACGCCATCAGCCATTTCCAGCTCAATCCGCATCCGCTCGGGACCTTGAACGACCTTCAGCACCGGATTGCTCTGGAGCCGGCCGCCACAAAAGAAGCGTAAGCTCTCAAGCAAAAAGACATTCCTACATAATTTGGAATGTCTTTATTTGCATGCTGTGAAATTCCACTGCGGAGTGCCGCCTTCGGTTGTTAACCGAAAATGGCGCGGCCGTCTTCCATATGGACCGGTACGGAGGAATGTTCATGGACGATGCGCCAGGAGCCGTCCACTTTTCTGAGCACAAAAGTGAAGCGGTTCTTTGTTTTGCGCAATGGCTGGCCAAATTGATCAAGTGCCGCAAAGCTGATAATGCCATGCACATGGGCGGAGTCTTCGTATTCCTCGGCCGTCTGGCTCTTCACCTCGGCGCGCAGTTTCGCTCCTTCCTGCTCCATTCCGCTGAACCATTCCGTTACGAAAGCCCTCCATGCTTCGATTCCTCCGTATTCCCATTGCTCAAAGCAATCGAATATATGGACATCCGCTGCATATCCGGACAAAAATTTTTCGGCATCCCCTGCGTACAAGGCTTCCGTGTAGTTGGTTAACAGGTCTTGTACAGTCGCAAACATATAAAATCCCCTTTCTTGGCACATCGTTTTTAACAGCATTCGCCTCCGGCAATCCGATTTCCTGCCGGTAAACCCGGTTGCCTTTTTGATGCGCGGGCCGCTGCTTTGGCAGGACGTTTCCTTTGGCGGCCAAAATTGAATATTCTGTGTCTGCTCCATCTGAATAAATTGAATCCGGGGACCACGGGGACGTGCACTCCGCTTCCGTTTTATATTAATATAGGTAGTGCTTGGAAAATTGGAAGGGGTTTATTATGGCTAAATATCTATATAAATTAGGGCAATGGTCCATGAACCATGCGAAAGCGGTGATTGCATCAGCACTCATCCTGCTATTGGTAATGGGCGGACTTGTGCTCGGCTACGGCTTTGAATTTGATGAAGATCTGTCGATTCCCGGCACGTCTTCGCAAGATACAATCGAGATGATGAAAGAGGAATTCCCGGAAGTCGGCAATGCCGGCGGCCAGATCCTTCTCGTCCACAAGGCGCCTGACGGAAAAACCTTGATGGACCCGGACATTGCGGAGAAACTGAACGAAGTTGTCCAACGCGTCCAGGAGGACAAAGCAGTCGAAGCGGTCTATACACCCGACATACTGATGAACTACAACAAAGACCAGACCATCGCTTACACAATGGTCATGTACGACACAGTCGCAGCGGATGTGTCCGAGGAATCGATCACCCATGTTAAAGAAGCGGCCCAAATCACGGAAAACGCCGGCATCCAGACGGAATTGTCGGGTGACGTGGAAGTGCATCCCTTTAAAATGGAAATGGCAACGGAAGTGCTGGGCGTACTTGCTGCCTTCCTGATCCTATTTTTCACCTTCGGTTCCCTGCTTGTCGCAGGCATGCCGATTGTCACAGCCGGAGTCGGCCTCGGAATCGGACTGCTCGGCGTTGTATTCGCGACGAACTTCACCTCCATTTCAACCGTCTGCCTGTCGCTTGCCGCGATGCTCGGGCTGGCGGTCGGCATCGACTATGCCTTGTTTATCCTGTCGCGTTTCCGCCAGGAATATGAAAAAGGCTATTCCATCAAACAAGCCGTTGCGATTGCCAACGGCACTGCCGGAAGCGCCGTCGTGTTCGCCGGCTTGACCGTTGTCATTGCGCTGCTCGGTTTGTCCGTACCGCAAATTCCGTTCCTGTCGATGATGGGCTATACGGCTGCAGTCGGCGTATTTCTGGCCATCGTCATTGCAGTGACCGTCGTACCGGCTGTCATTTACCTGCTGGGCGATAAAATGGCCCCGCCGGCCGGGCGCAAGAAAACGGTCGGTGAACGATTTACCGACCGCGTCAAACTTTCCGGCAAGCTCATGAATGGGTGGGCCCGCCTCGTCGGGAAATTCCCGTTGGTGGTCGCTCTTGCCGGCATGGTCATTCTCGGAGTCATTTCCATTCCGTTTTTCCATATGGAACTCGGATTGCCGGATGACGGCTTCTACGGTGAAGACACCGATGAACGCCAGGCCTACGATCTTCTGAAAGAAGCATACGGCGAAGGCTATCATGCTTCCCTTGTCGTTGTCGCAAAAGCGGAAGAAGGCGGCGAAGTTCTGAGCCAGCTGGAAACGCTGCAAGCGGACATTACGGCGATGGAACACGTGGCTTATATCTCAAACGTCATCCCGAAAGAAACGGGCGACATGGCCGTCATCACTTTGAATCCGGTGACCGGCCCGAATGATGCGGAAACAAAAGAGCTTGTCAATGAACTCCGCGGTGCCGACTACGAAGGCATGGATTTATTCGTCACCGGTTTGACGGCCGTCAATATCGACACTTCCGATAAACTGGCCGACGCACTGCCGGTATTTGCGGCGCTGATTATCGGGCTGGCGTTCGTCCTCTTGGTTGTCGTATTCCGCTCGATCCTTGTGCCGCTGAAAGCGGTGCTCGGATTCGTCCTGTCTCTTGGTGCGACTTTAGGATTTGTCACATGGGTCATTCAAGACGGCAATTTCTATGAACTTTTCGGCTTCTCGACTTCGGGCCCTGTCCTGAACTTCCTTCCGATTATCGTGGTCGGCATCCTGTTCGGCCTGGCGATGGACTATGAAATGTTCCTGGTCAGCCGGATGCGCGAAGAATTCACTCATTCCGGCGACGCCCGAAAAGCCGTGCTTGCCGGACTCCGCGACAGCGGCGGTGTCGTAACCGCTGCCGGACTCATCATGATTGCGGTCTTTACCGGCTTTATGATGGCGCCGGATCCGATGGTGAAAGTTATGGGCCTTGCGCTGGCATTCGGTGTTCTGTTTGATGCATTCATCGTCCGTATGATGATTGTGCCGGCTGTTATGCTGCTGATGGGCAAAGCCGCCTGGTACATGCCGAAATGGCTTGACCGGATTGTGCCGAACATCGATGTGGAAGGCGAAACCATCATGAACGAGATGGAAGCGCCGGAACGCCTGAAAGGCAAAGCCGTTTCGAATACAAAAGCTGTGCAGCAGTAAAATTTAAGACCAATCGAAAACAGCCGCCTTTTAAAGGGCGGCTGTTTTTTTGTTCCGTTATTTAATTTCGCTGTAGCTGCAGACAATATGGGCAACCGCTTTGGCGGCCACCAGCAGTGCGTCTTCATCAATGTCGAATTTCGGGTGGTGATTGTGGTAGATCTCGTCTCTCCCTTTCGGCCTACAGCCGATATAAAAGAAAATGCCCGGCGTTTTTTCTAGGTAATACGAAAAGTCTTCGGATCCGGAGAAGACCGGAAACTCCGCCACTTCTTGGATCGCTGAATCCTCGGCGTTTTGCAGGATAGACACGACGTTCGCCGTGACTTCCGCGTCGTTGCAAAGCGGCGGGTAATCCGGTGTATAGGTCAGGCTGCATTCCACGCCGAACTCCAGCTCGATGCCTTTCGTGATGCGCTCTATTTCCCGGGCAATAATGTCCTGCGTCCGGTCATTCATGTAGCGTACATCGCCTTCTATTTCAATGCTGTCTTTGATGATATTGAACGAACCTTTCGCGTCAAACGAGCCGACCGTGACAACACCCATTTCGAACGGGTTCAAGCGGCGGCTGACAACAGTCTGAATGGCCGTGATAAAATGGGCACCCGCGACGATCGGGTCGTTCGCCTGATGCGGCGTCGAGCCGTGGCCGCCTTTGCCTTGGATGCGCAGTTTGAAATACGTGCGCCCTGCCATGGCATAGCCGCTGCGGTAGCCGACCGTGCCGGCCGGATGGCTCGGAAACAGATGCGTGCCGAAGACATAGTCGAGGTCATCCAGTATGCCGGATTCGACAATGCTTTTCGCTCCGCCTGGAGGTGTTTCTTCGGCGTGCTGGTGGATGATTTTGATGGTCCCCGATAGTTCCTCTTTCATCCCGATCAGGCAGTCGGCGAGAACAAGCAGGTACGCGGTATGGCCGTCGTGGCCGCAGGCATGCATGACGCCTTCGTTCTGCGACTTGAACGGCACGTCCGCTTCCTCAAAAATCGGCAGCGCATCGAAATCCGCCCGGAGCCCGATCGTTTTGCCAGGCTTGCCGCCCAGGATGGTGACAATGACGCCGTAGCCATTGCCGGTATGTGTCTGTACATCGACGTCTTTTCCTTTGTAGAAATCCGCGATGAACGCGGCCGTCTTTTCTTCCTGGAATGACAGCTCCGGATGCTGGTGCAGATGGCGGCGGATCTCGATCATCTCGCCTTTGCGGCTTTCGAGCTGTTCGAGCAGCCGCTGTTTTGCAGAATTCGTCTTTATTTCCTGAGTCACTTGCTTCCTCTCCTTTTGTCCGTATGTATTTTTCGGTCTTTCTACCATTAACCTTACAATGGCCGTTGTGAAATTGCACAGAAAAAGAGGGCTCTCCCGAATAAATTCCGGGAAGCCCTCTTTTCATTCATTTTTATCACTTTTTCACGGCCATGCCAGACCGGATCTGATCCGCTCAGCAGTTAAGTGCCCGGCTTTTCCTTCCAGCCATGCGCACCCCTTACCCAACCGCCGATTACTGCCCCCATTGCGGCCTGCAGGGAGTCGAATTCGATGTCTTCCATCACCAATAGCTGATGCTGAAACGGAATGAGCCGCTTCTCGAGTACCAGTTTCTCCCTGGATCTGATGTATTTCTTCGGGCATTTCGGCGAAGTCGTGGCAGCGAATTTCGATCCCTGTTTGACGACAAAGCCCTGTCCTTTGCAGTAGCCAACGGCATTCGCCCCTCGCTTCGACTGGATATACAGCAGTTCCGGTTGCTGTGCCAGTTCCTTGAACATTCCCATTTCAAACGGGGAGACCGCCTGTTCTTCGCCGCTTGCCGGGTCCAGTTGGAGAAATTGGTACAATTCCCCGTGGGTGTTGTGAATGATTTTTCTCAAGTAAACTTCTTTGGCCATTGTGTTCCTCTCCTTATACAATCAATCGTCTTTAATTGTATATAGAGGACTGACCCGTAAAAGGAGACAACTCTTTCAAGCTCATTATGTATGTGTCATCCGCGCGGAGCCCAAAGCATGACCGATACCCCGACCAGGCAAATGCCTGCGCCGACCCAGTCGTACAAATCAGGCGTTTTCCGGTCGACTCCCCATCCCCATAAAACGGAAAGGATGATGAACACACCGCCGTAAGCTGCATAGACCCGCCCGAATGACGAGAACGACTGAAACGTCGCAAACACTCCGTACATGGCGAGTGCGATTCCGCCGAATATCCCCCAAAACAAAGGCCTCCCTTCCCGGAGCCACAGCCATATCAAATAACCGCCGCCGATTTCCGCCAGTCCCGCGAGGATGAATAAGAAAACAGTATAAACCACGGTTCTTGCTCCCCCTGTCTGTTGGCAAACTCCCTTTGGTCAATCGTAGCAATTAATGCCAAAGAATTCGAATGATTTTTTCAGCTGACCTTTTAATGAAGACAATTATGCTATGATTAAATTGTAAGTATTTGTATTAAAACCCAATAATTTCTTTCGATCTATACGCTCATAACAGTTATGGGAGAGGTGCCTTTTTGATAAACAGAAATTTGTTAATGTATATTGCAATCGGAGTCCTGCTGGGTTTATTCCACGATTCCATCTGGACCGGTGTCGGAGCCATGGTTTTGATTTACATCGCTGTCCGGCTGGATGCACTCATCAAACTGATGAAAAACAGCAGGCAGTAAACGAAGCGGCCTGCTTCACGCAAAAGCCCGCGGATCCAAAATGGAGCCGCGGGCTTTCGTTTTTCATGTACTGCGCCGTTACGCTGCCTTTTCTTTCTTTTTCTTCACACTGATCAACGCGCCGACTGCCACGATTCCAAGCAACACGCCCCAGAAAATAAGTTTCCATTCTGTGGAGTGGGCAAAGTCATATGGCAGAATCCCGAGCTTTTCGTGCCCCAGGGTAAGGACGGTCAACTTGACACCCACCCAGCCGACAATGACAAAAGCAGTGGTTTCCAGTTGCGGGTAGTTTGCCAGGAGCTTGACGAATTTATGGGCAGCAAAACGCATGATGACAATTCCGACCAATCCGCCGGCAAGCATGACGGCAAACTGGCCGCCGTTGATCCCGCCGATTTCAAAATCGCCCAGATGCGGCAACGTTATTGCCAGTGCAACGGCTGCCAGCATTGAATCAATCGCAAAGGCGATATCCGCCAGTTCAACTTTCAACACCGTCATCCAGAAGCCGGACCCTTTTGTCGATTCCGGCTCAAGGGAATGCTCTTTCCCTTTCCGCTGATCGTAAATGTGCTTGAATGCGATAAACAATAGATACGCGGCTCCGAGCGCCTGGATCTGCCACACATCCACCAATAGCGTAATCATGAACAGCGCAGCAAAGCGGAATACAAATGCCCCCATCAATCCGTAAAACAACGCCCTTTTTTGCTGCTCTTTCGGCAAGTGCTTGACCATGACCGCCATGACCACCGCATTATCGGCAGCAAGCAAACCTTCCAATGCAACCAGGACCAACAGCACCCATAAATACTCCAATAAAATTGCTTCCATCTTTCATCCTCCTTTAATTTTGCCAACAAAAAAGACCCTTGCCTAATAAAAGGCAAAGGTCTCGCTAAGCAAAATTGATTGCTATCACAACCGATGGCTACGAACCATGTAATGACGACTGTGAAATAGGTTTCCCTACAGCTACTCCCCTTCGACATAAAGTCAAAAGTCTATTGAGTTGTTACTCCTATTATAACCTGTGCAAGTAGTCTGTGAACTTTAGAATTTGTCAAAATTATGGCGCAGCTTCGTTCTGGGCTTTCTTCTTTAAGATCAGGATTTACTCTTACATTCAGTTAATTCCGTACTGGCTGATTTTCTTGTACAAGCTGACGCGTGAAATTCCAAGCAGTTTTGCAGCTGCACTTTTGTTTCCGTAAGTTTCAAGAAGTGCTTGTGCAATATGTTCTTTTTCTAATTGATTTTTCTCTTGTGCCAATCCACCTTGCTTTGTCTCTTCTGAAATTCGAGGCATGATATAGTGGAGATCTTCGGGTTTGATGGACGGGCCATCAATAAGGATGACCATCCGTTCTACCACATTCCGCAACTCACGGATATTCCCCGGCCAATCATAGTTCACGCAAAGCTCAAGGGCCTTTTCTGAAATGACAGGTGGCTCTTTATGGTGATTAAAGGTAAATTCATGGAGAAAGTTTTCCATCAGCACCGGAATGTCTTCTACTCTTTCGCGCAGCGGCGGAATTTTCAGCGTAACGACGTTCAAACGATAATATAAATCTTCCCGGAACTGTCCCTTTCTGACCATTTCTTCTAAATCGCTGTTAGTTGCAGCAACAATCCGGATATCCACTTTAATCGGCGAATGGCCGCCGATTCGGGATACTTCACGTTCCTGAAGGACACGCAGCAGTTTAACCTGCATATCTAGCGGCAGCATGCCCACCTCATCCAGAAATAGCGTCCCGCCGTTCGCCTTCTCCACTTTCCCTGCCTTGCCGTTCTTATCTGCTCCGGTAAACGAACCTTTCTCATAACCGAAAAATTCGCTCTCGAACAGCGCTTCCGGGATCGCTCCGCAATTGATTGGAATGAATGCTTCATTGCTCCGGGCACTGGCTTCATGGATGCCTTGGGCAAACAGCTCTTTTCCGACCCCGCTTTCTCCTTGAATTAAAACTGTAGCATTGGTCTTCGCCACTTTTAGCGTCAGATTCTTAATGGTCTGCAAAGCCGGACTTTGTCCTTTGATGTTTGAAAGCGGTCCATTCTGTGCTTTTAGATTATATTGCTGCTTAACTTTTTGAAGTTCCGTTGTCGTCAGGGACAGTTTTTCATTGAGCTGCACAATATTAGAAATGTCTTGGTCAATGGCTACCGCTCCTACCAGTGCGCCTGACGCATTGAATATCGGCGATGAGCTGATTCGGACATGTTTGTCTGGACGCGGCTGATGATATACATTGAACACCGGCTCACGGGTTTTTAAAATCTCAAGTAATTTCAAGTCCTCTTTCTCAAAGAATTTGTTTATCTTTTCCCCAACAATTTTTTCTTTCGAAATGCCATACAGGCTTTCCGCTTTATCGTTCCAATATTGTACTTCTCCCTCTTCATTCACGATGGAAATTGCTTCCGATGTTGTTTCAAGTAAAGCCTCTAAATAATATTGGCCATTCTTTTCTGCCTCGCTTTTCATGATTGCCACCTGCTCTCTTGTAGACCTTCTGTTAATTAACACTTTACACTCTTGTAAACACTCTGTACATATTTGAGAGACAGAAAATTCTTTTAATGTTTATTCCAATGGGTTTTTGAAAGTTGGCATGCTTCTTGCATATTAATAACTATGTAAGCGAATTCATTATTCGGAGGAGGCACCCAAATGATTGTTTCTGAGCAACTAATCCAAACAATAGATGCCCATACGATGGGAGAAGCTGCCCGCATCGTTATTGATGGGATCCCTGAAATCCAGGGTGACACTATGATGCAAAAAAAGCAGTACATGCAAACCCACCTTGATTCCATTCGAAAACTATTGATGCATGAACCGCGAGGGCATCTCAATATGTTCGGCGCCATTTTGACAAAGCCTTGCAATCCGGAATGTGACCTTGGGGTTCTATTCATGGATTCCGGCGGTTACTTGAATATGTGCGGGCACGGGACGATTGCTTCTGTAACGGTTGCAATCGACCATGGCCTCATCGAAAAGAAAGACCGCTTGCTTCTCGACACGGCTTCAGGCACCGTCACTTGCTTTGTCAGTTACGAAAACGAGCGTGTGAAAGAAGTATCGTTCGTCAATGTCCCGTCTTTCTTGTTCCTAAAGAACGTATCAGTTGATGTGGCTGAGGTTGGCCCAGTTCAAATGGACATTGCATTCGGCGGCAGTTTCTTTTCCATAGTGGATGCCGCACAGTTCGGACTGGAACTGTCAATCGATGAGCAGGATCAAATTACGCGCCTTGGCATTGCAATCCGCAAAGCAGCAAATGAACAATTAACCATCGCCCATCCCGAAATTCCGGACATCTCCACTGTCGACCTGGTCGAATTCAGTTTGAAACACGGCGATCACCATTATAAAAACACCGTAGTCTTTGGCGACGGCCAGTTGGACCGTTCCCCCTGCGGCACAGGCACTTGCGCGAAACTCGCTACATTGCCCCTTGCAAAAAACGAAGAAATCATTCAGGAAAGCATTATCGGCTCGAAATTTAAAGGAGCCATAATAGCAGATGCCCAAGTTGGCGACTACAAAGCAATTATCCCGAAAATCACCGGTTCTGCTTGGGTTACAGGAATGCACCAATTTTCATTGGACGTAACCGACCCATTTGCAGAAGGTTTTCTATTAAAATAGACGGAGGCGAATAAAAATGAACGCAACAAAAGATTTTTTTATGATGTTGTCACAGAATAAAGCATTAAATGGAGCGGCAAAGCGCTGGGGCTTAAAACTTGGAGCGCAATCTGTCGTTGCCGGCACTACGATTGAAGAAATGGTGGAAAGCATCCGCAAATTAAATGCGGAAGGCATTTCTGCTACGATAGACAATCTTGGGGAGTTTGTTTTCGAAAAAGAAGAAGCTCTCCAGGCGAAACAACAGATTCTAGAAGTGATTGACGCTATTCACCAGCACCAGCTGGATGCCCATATTTCTTTAAAGCCGACCCAACTTGGCCTCGATATCGATTACAAGTTCTGCTTGGAAAATTTGCGAGATATTGTCGCCAAGGCACATGATTACACTATTTTTGTCAATTTCGATATGGAAGACCATTCACATCTGCAGCCTTCATTCGATATTCTCGAAGAATTGCACCAGGATTACGACAATATCGGCACCGTCATCCAAGCCTATTTCTTCCGCGCGGAAGAAGACCTTGAAAAATACAAGAATTATCGTCTCCGCATCGTCAAAGGCGCCTATAAAGAACCAGCCGAACTCGCCTATCAGGAAAAAGCGGAAATTGACACCAATTACATCCAATTAATCGAATACCACCTGCTTCACGGAAAGTTCACATCAATTGCAACACATGACCACCATGTCATCAATCATGTACTGCAGTTTGTAAACGAACATAATATCCCGAACAGCCAGTTTGAATTCCAGATGCTGTATGGGTTCCGCAAAGAGCTTCAATTGGAGCTGGCCAAAAAAGGTTATAATTTCTGTACGTACGTTCCGTTCGGCAACGACTGGTATGGCTATTTTATGCGCCGCTTGGCCGAACGCCCACAGAATTTAAATCTGGTCGTCCGTCAAACCTTCAACAAAAAAACAAATACAATGATCGGCATGGGAATGGGCATGTTCTTACTTGGCCGTTTAAGCAAAGGATCAGCAAAAGGCTAATATACGCTCCATATTACACATTCAAGGGGGAAGGTTAAGATGGAATCAATTAAATTCAGCCAAATTTTCGCTATCGGATTTATGCTTTTCGCCATGTTCCTAGGTGCAGGAAATGTCATTTTCGCGCCAATGGTTGGCCAGCAGGCAGGCACCAATACATGGATTGCCATGGCAGGTTTTTTAGTGACAGGCGTCGGCCTGGTGCTGCTTGCCATTATCGCTTTGACACGCGGCGGCGGGACCGTGGAGAAATTGGCATCACGCGTGCATCCGGTTTTTGCCATCGTTTTTTCAATCCTGCTGTTTTTAACACTTGGTCCGATTTATGTGATTCCACGGACAACTTCTGTCGTTTATGAAATCGCTGTTTTTCCGCTGATGGCTGAAAACGCAAACAATGCACTGTTCCTGTTTGTTTTTTCAGTGCTGTTTATTGTTTTAACGGTGATCTTGTCATGGAACACAACAAAATTCATCGACCGGCTCGGGAAAATCATTACCCCGATTTTTGGTATATTGCTGATCATCCTGATTGCTAAATCACTGATTACGCCAATGGGCGGCTTCGGCAAGCCAATGGGCGAATACATTTCCACCAGCAGTGCATTCCTGGAAGGCTTTACACAGGGCTATTATACAATGGACGTACTCGCCGCTTTTGTGTTCGGCGGAATTTTCATCAAATCAATCGGTGCCATCGGCATTCAGTCACCCAAAACGATTTCGAAAGTCTTCATCCAAGCAGGCCTTATTACTGTCGCCGGCCTTGTGCTGCTGCAAGTATCAATGGCGTGGCTCGGCGCTACCAGCATTGACCAGATCGGCTACAAAGAAAACGGCGGCGAAGTTCTGGCGCAAAGTGCAGTTGTACTGTTCGGCCAGATCGGCATCTTCCTTATCGGGACAGTCATTTTCCTGACTGGCATCACGACTAATGTCGCGTGTTTGTCAGCAGTGGCCGAATATTTCGAACGGCTGATGCCATCCATCTCGTATAAAAAGTGGCTGATTGTGTTTGCACTGATGGGGCTCATCATCACCAACTTCGGCTTAACCACAATTTTGACAATGGCTTCACCGGTTCTGTTGCTGCTTTACCCGCTGGCCATTGCCTTGATTGTCCTGATTTTCACCAACAATCTATTTAAAGGACATCGTTCTGTCTATATCGGCACGATGATTGGCGTCGGCATCGTTGCTGTATTGGATGCTTTGAAGGAAGCTGGAATTGCGCCCGATGCCATCAACCGGGCATTCGGCTTTATCCCCCTCTTCGAAAATGGGGCAGGGTGGATTGCCACTGGCATCGTCGGCTTTTTCGTCGGGTTCCTTGTTGCGAAGAGCCGCCAGGAAGGCACCGAACTGATTACAAATAATCCGGGCGAGCAAGTAAATTTAAACTAGAAACGAATAAAGCCAGCCGCCATTAAACGCGGCTGGCTCTTTTAGTGTTTTGAGCGGTGTTGACGAATACCGCTGATCTTTTTTGAAAATTCCTAAAAAAACATGTTACAATAGCGCTTATTATTTCTTTATATCTGTGTGTAGTTGTTTTAAAGGAGGTCCATTATGAAAAACGCACTTCATCAGCAACAAAAACTGAATTTCTCTATGACTCCTGAGCTAAGGCAGGCGATTGAACTGCTGCAATATTCAACTGCCGAGCTCGAACATTACATCCGGGAACAGGAAATGGAAAATCCGCTCATTGAACTGAAGGAAAAGGAGAATAGAGAACTTGGCCCTGCAGAGATTCCACGCTCCTTCCCTATTCAACGAAGCCCGCAAATGCCGCTTGAAGCAATTGCCAGCAGCGCAGACAATACAAGAGACTCCTTATATAGCAATGCCAAACTTATTTACTCTGATGAAGCCGTACAAAAACTGCTGAAATTTCTGATTTACAACCTGGACGACAATGGCTATCTGGATTTTCCTGGACCGGCTGGACCGTTCAGCGAAGACCAGATTGAAACAGGTATTCACCTCCTCCAAAAAGCCGGCCCTGCAGGAATCGGCGCCCGGAATTTAAGAGAATGCCTGCTGCTGCAAATCCAGTATTTGCATCCTGAAAAAACAGCCGCAAAAAAAATGGTGGAGCACCACTTAGACTTGCTGGCCGCACGGAAATGGAAAGAGCTTTCTTCCCTGCTGAAAATTTCTTTAGAGGAAATCAAAGAAATTCATTTGCTGATCCGCACACTTCAGCCAAAACCCTGCTCATTCACTTGCGATTTTGTTCCGCACTATTTAAAACCCGACATCGTTATAGAAGTTGTGAATAACAAGCTTAGCTTTCAGTTAAATGACAACCATTTGCCCAGTATCCATATAAATAAATGCTATTTGCCCGCCCATCGGCCCAAAGACGAAGCCTCCGGCTATATCAGCAGCCAACTACAGAAAGTTCAATGGCTTCTTACGAGCATCGAGCAGCGGCGAGATACTCTCATCAAAATTACGGATGTCCTAATAGACCGTCAGGAGAACTTTTTCAAACTTGGTTTCGACTATTTGAACCCGCTTACGCTTAAAGACGTAGCAGACGAAATCGGCATGCACGAATCCACAATAAGCCGCGCCGTTTCAAACAAAGTAGTTCAAACTGCTTTTGGTTCTATTGAGTTGAAGCGTTTATTTTCTTCCAAACTGATGGACTCCGAAGGCAATGGCGTATCCCAGACCGCAGTGAAATTGCTAATGAAAAAATTCATTTCGCATGAAGATAAGCACAAGCCCTATTCCGACCAGAAAATAGCTGACTATTTGGCTGCCAGTGAAGGTATTCCCATTTCAAGGCGCACCATCAGCAAATACCGGGATGAATTGAACATTCCTTCGGCCAATGGGCGAAAAGAATTATAAAGACGAAAAAGCCTTCAAATCCAAGATGGATTTGAAGGCTTTCATTTTTCATAGATTAATGAGCCGCCACGCCACCGTCCACCACAAATTCCAAATCTGTGGAACATCTTAAGCGTTTCAATAGAGTAACCGACAAAAAACCCTTTCCTCAATTATCTGGAAAGGGTTCTGCTATTCGCTTTTATACTAATGCTTTGAATCCAAAGACTTTTGCTGCAGTTTGTTGTAATACCGGACACTTGTCATTGCGCCTTCATCCACCATTTCGGCATCGTCGATTTCTGAAGGCTTTCCTAAATTCCGGACATACTTGGAATTTAGTTTTTCCGCCGCTTTGTTCAGCTGCGCTTTTACCTTTTTCCGGTTTTCACTTTTTGAAAGATAGGCCGTTCCTGCAACAGCTCCCGCTGCTCCAACTAGCTTGGTGATTTTACCCACTGCTATCAGCTCCTTTCTATCCCTTAATCCGCCGCTTTCTTGGAGAAGAGAAAATACCTGGTTTGATCCGTCATTCATTCTTCTTATTCCCTCTTCGGGCAGAAACATGTCTTCAAAGGCAAGATGTCCCTTATAGACCACTTAAAAAAGGCAGATCAAAGAAGTTTCCGCCAATAAGGCATTGCCTACAGAAAAAAGCCTCCGGACCCATCTTGGACCTGGAGGCTATTGTTCCTTCACTGTGCTGTCATGCCGCCGTCTACGACAAATTCCGAACCTGTGGAATAGCTGGAGTCGTCCGATGCCAGGAACAGCACCATGTTCGAAACTTCCTCCGACTGGGCGACGCGTTTTAACGGGATATGCTGGGCGAATGCTTCAACAGCCGCTTTCGTGTCTTCCTGCATGATCATCGGTGTCGCGATGACGCCCGGATGCACCGAGTTGACGCGGATGCCGTAATGCGCGCATTCAATCGCCGCCGCTTTGGTCATGCCGCGCACCGCAAATTTTGTATCGGTGTAGCCGATCGCACCGGCCACCAAGCCGTTCATCGAGGAAATGTTGACGATCGAACCGCCGCCTGCTTTTTGCATGGATGGGATAATCGCTTTCATGCCAAGGAAGACGGAAACCTGGTTGATGTCGACGATGCGGCGGTATTCTTCTTCCGTCGTCTGCAGAATCGATTTCGCCATTGTGATGCCGGCGTTGTTGACCAATACGTTAACCGGTCCAAACGCTCCTTCAGCTTCTTCGACAACGCTTGCCCAGTCTGCTTCGCTTGTGACGTTCTGCTTGATGAACAATGCATTTTCTCCCAGTTCCGCAGCAAGCGCCTTTCCTTTTTCTTCGTTCAAATCCGTCAACACGACTTTTGCGCCTTCTTGAATGAATTTCTGTGCATGGGCCGCACCCATTCCCTGTGCCGCTCCCGTAATGATGGCAACTTTTCCTTCTAACCGAGCCATGTGTTTTCCTCCTAAAAATCGAATGTGTTAAACTAAAATAAACTACATATGTAAATTTACAGATAAATTTATTGATTGTCCATCTAAATGGTTTGATGTCATAATAAATTCACGAATGCGTTCTTTTCCGGACGATACAGGAGGTTCCCACATGACAAACAGCGAAGACCGGCGTACGATGCGCACCCAAAAAAAGCTGAAAACGGCATTGCTCACATTATTGAAGGAAAAAGACCTGAACCGGCTGTCAATTACCGAAGTCACCCAGCAGGCCGGGTGCAACCGGGTAACGTTCTACTCGCATTACAAAGACCTGCAGGAGCTGCTCGCTGCTATTGTGGACGACTACCTGGAAGAGCTTCAGGCTTACTTCCGCAAAAGCTTTCAGCACTTGGAGCGTTTTTCCTCGTCCGATGCAGAGCGGCACCTCCCAATTTTTGAATTCCTCTACCAGAACCAGCGGATTTCTTCACTTGTCATCAAAGGCGAAGTGCTGCCGGGCTCACAGAACCAGTTCTGCGAAAGCCTTTTCCAGGTGTCCGAACAATCGCTGCGGCTGGAAGAAGCAAGTGATGTGGAATTGCCGGCACTGAACTATTTCATGACATACGGAAGCCTCGGTTTTTTTCTCTACTGGATCAATCAAGACTTCAAAGAAGAACCGCTGGCGATGGCTAACAAACTGGCTGCATTGCACGGCAAAATGTATGGCGGCGCTGTAGTAATCGACGAGTAATGAACAATAACAACAAAAAACCCGCCGATTCCCCCGGCGGGCACTGGATATGTGGATGAATCTCTCCCAAAACGGGGATAACTTTGCCGTTTCGTCATTCTTCGATGGTTATCCACATGTGGATAAAAATAAATATATTTCCTCTTTTCTATCCACAGTTTATTAAAGAAAACCCGGAGCATTCGGCCCCGGGTTTTCTATTTCGACACCTTTAATCCATTCAACCGGTCGATCAATTCCCCAAGCGGCATATCGGCCATCGATTCCAGCCGGTGCTCGACTTCGCAGAAATCCATCGTGTGTGTCACTTCGTTCGGCACGATGACGCAGCCCATGCCGGCGCGTTTTGCCGCAAGCGAGCCGTTGGCCGAATCCTCGAATGCCACGCATTCTTCTGGTTTGAGCCCCAGGCACTCCGCCGCTTTTACGTACAAAGCAGGGTCTGGCTTCACGATTTCCACATCGTCGGAAGTCCGGATGCAGTCGAAGTAATCGAACAAGCCCAGGTTCTTCAGGTGGTTCGACACCCATTCATAATCGGAGCTCGAGGCAAGTCCTACTTTCAATCTCAGCTCTTTTGCCGCCTTTAAATAGTCCTCCACGCCGTCCCTTGCTTTTTCCTCAGCAAGTTTCACGTGGAACTTTTCTTTCAGCTGCGCCTGCAAATGATTGTGCTCGATTTCCTCTTCAATCAGCTCTTCGAGGTAATGGAACGGCGAAAAGCCGGTCTGTGTGCCGATTTCCCGCTGCCAGCGCTCAATCGGCAGTTCGCTGCCGTATTCCGCAAATATTTCCTGAAGCACCCGGTAATGATGGGTTTCCGTATCAAGTATGAGTCCGTCAAAATCGAAAATGATTCCTTTGATCATGGTGCAACTCCCTTTCAACTTAAATAAGTGATTGAAAAAGCACCGGATAGAGGCACTTTGCTATTCTGTATAATCCGCTTCTATATAGAATTTCACCCGATCGCCGACCATATAATACTTAGAATAATGGACAGGCATTTGATTCGGCCCAAAAATAATCTTCTTAACCAGAATAACCGTTGAAGTTTTATTGATCCCCAGATGCTCGCACAGCTCAGTTGTTGGGTGGACATATTCAATCTCTTTTTTCACTTTTGTAAAAGGTACTTTGAATTTTTCCCGAATTAGCTTGAACGTGGAGACACTGTCATCTAAAAGTTCATCAATGCCCGGGTATACGTTTAGCGGCAAATAAGCATAATCGACACTGAAAGGGCCTTCTGCATCTTTCACAAGACGCACCAGCTCTACAAATTCGGTTTGTTCAGGCGAAAAAATTTTCGAAAGTTCCGAGTCGCTGCTGATGATCTGCTTTTGCAGAATTTCTTTTTCGATATTGTTTTCTTCTGTCGACAAGCCTTCTGTAAATCCTTTCAAATTCAACAGATGGAGGTCTTTTTTGGACGCCCGGACGAATGTCCCTTTGCCGCGAATCACCTCGATAATGCCTTCTTCCCCGAGTTCCTTGATCGCTCTGCGGATGGTGATGCGGCTGACATCGAAGAGTTCGCACAGTTCAGATTCATTCGGAATCTTGTCTCCGGCTTTCAAGTTATTGGTTTTGATCAATTCCTTGATGCCAGCCTTTATCTGTTCGTATAACAATATTGGACTGTCCAAGTTTATGCTGTCTCGATTCATCACGCAGACTCCCCCTATACCTAAATTTTGGTTTTTCCCATTATTTTCACTGTACATGAGGAGCAGTTCTAAAACAAATTTTTAGAATTCTTTTGGATAGCCAAACCCACCGTAAACTCCGCATGTCGCTTCCGCGGATTTCGTCGCTTTTTCAATCGCCTCTTCCATGCTTGCTCCGTTTATATAATTCACTAAAAACCCGCCGATTAAACTATCGCCGGCTCCCATCGTATCCAGAACCGGAATTTTTGTCAGTTTCTGTTCAAAAATTTTATTTTGATCGATAAACAAAGCCGGTTCACTGCCTCTTGTCAGCGCTGCCGCTTTAAAGTTCAAGCCCTTCAGTCTTTCAATGAACCAGTTCAATTCTTCTTCCGGCAAGTCTGCTGCAGAAAAAAAGGCATATTGGATATAAGGAGCGATTTTTTCGATATAATCCATTTCCAGATGATTGGAGAAATCATAAGAGATGTCAATCACTTCCGCAAGCTTTGCCAATTCACTTTCCATTGAAGAATAGCAGCTCACATGGCATACATCGAAGCCTTTGATATAGTCAAGATCCGCGTCAATCAGCTGAAGTTTCAACCGGTGCTGGACCGTATTTTTCGCCCCGCTCACAAAAACCCGGTCGCCTTCGTCCGTCAGCGCGACACCCGGCTGGCCGCTGATTCCTTCCGCGGTGCGGGAAAGTTCGAAATTGATCCCTTCTTCCTTCAGCGCATGTTTAATATGCGCCGCTTTATCGTCGGTTGCGAATATTCCAATATACGCTGAATCCTCCGCTCCGTTTTTCCGGGCATTGACAGCCACGTTGACGCAATTGCCTCCCGGATAGTATTTTTTCTGGTCCAAATAACAATCGACCACATTATCTCCTACAGCAACCAGTTTCATCCCAAATTCCTCCTCTTATCCTTTCACAGATCCTTCCGATAACCCTCTCACCAAATACCGCTGCAGGAATACCAGCAGAATCACCATCGGAATCGTCGCAATCACCATTCCTGCGAGCAATACGCCCCAATCGGTTCTGAGCGCATCCCTGAAATTCATCAACCCTGACGGAATGGTCTTCAATACGTCCGAATCAATAAAGACCGTCGCAAACATGAATTCATTCCAGGCAAAGTATGCCGTCAAAACGATTGTTGTCACAATGATCGGAATCGACAGCGGCAGGTAGATGCGCGCGTAGATGCCAAACTCGCTGCAGCCATCAATGATCGCCGACTCTTCCAGTTCCTTCGGAATACTTAAGAAGAACGCACGGATCAGGATGATTGTCAGCGGCAGCCGGTACGCCACATAGGTCAAAATCAGCGCCCAATGCGTATTGATCAAATCGAGCCATGTCAGCAGTTCAAACAACGGTATCAATGCGACCTGGGGATTCATCATGATGCCCCCGATGGTGAAGATCAGCGCGACGTCAATCCAGCGTGATTTATAGCGCGACAGTGTAAACGCTGCCATCGAGCCGATCATGACGACCAGCACAATTGTCGACAATGTCACGAAAAGGCTGTTGAAGAAGTACCCGGAGATTCCCATCGACCAGGCCGTTGCATAGTTCTCGAAATGCCAGACGGAAGGCAAGCCCCACACATTGTTATAAATCTCATCATAGCTTTTTAATGAAGAAACAACCATCCAGAAAAGCGGATAAAGGATGACAAAAGCAAACAGCAATAGGCCGAGGAGAACCATGTTTTTTGTCACTTTGCCCTGAAGGCTGGTTTTCATTGAGGTTTTGGCTTTTTTAGCCGGCCGCTCCTTGTTAACCGGTTTTTCGGGCGCAAGCATATCGACTTTGATATTTTCATTTGTTTTTGTCATCCTACTCATCCTTTCCGGTTCCGGAAACCTTGATTTGGATCAGGGCAAAAATCGCAGTGACCACAAAAATCAGTGTGGCAACAGCCGATGCATACCCCATATTGTCTTTAAAGAACCCTTGCTGATACATATAAACCGACATGGTCATCGAGCTCGTGCCCGGACCGCCGTTGGTCAGGATATACGGTTCGTTGAAAACGAGCATCGATCCGGTGATGGTAATCAGCATATTGACGAAAAGCGTTTCTTTTACCTGCGGAACCGTGATGCTGAAAAATTGCCGGATCTTTCCGGCACCATCGATGTCAGCTGCTTCATATAATTCTTTCGGGATTTTTTGGATTGCTACGATAAACAGCATCGTGATAAAGCCGATGCTCTGCCATTGCGACATCGCAATGACCGCATAAATTGATGTCGTCGCATTTCCAAGCCAAGGAACAGCCAGATTCCCCAAGCCAATCAGCTCCAAAAAGCTGTTCAAAAGCCCCATTTGAGGATTGTAGATAAAGTTGAAAAGCAGCGCGATGACTGAAATTGAAATCATCACCGGTATGAAATAGACAACCCGCAGCATTGGTGCAATCCGGCGGAACAGCTTGTCTTCAAGGATTGTCGCCAGAACAAGCGCAAATGCCACTTGGAAAACCACCGAGATGATTGCGTACTTGATGTTGTTGATCAATGCCGTCATGACGATCTTATCCCCAAACAACTGTTCAAAAGCAGAAAAACCAACAAACTCTTTGGTCGGAGAAAATACACTAAAGTCAAAGAAACTGTTATAGAAGTTTTGAATAAGTGGCATATAGATGAAGATGCCTAAAAACAAGAGGCTGGGCAATATGAATAAGATTGGGACAATCCGGTTTCTTCTGGCGATCATACCTGCACCTTCTTTCATTTTAATAAGTCCTAATATTCAAGTGAACATTAGGACTTATCCAGTTCTGCACTGTTGCTATTTCTGATTTTGTGCTTCTTGCTGCGCTTCTTTCAAGATGTCCTCAGGGGTTGTCTGTCCTGTGGCCAAGCTTTGTCCGCCGCGCATAAAGACATCCGCTACGTTGATGTTGACCGCATTGTCGAACCACGGCGCTGTCGAAGTGGCATTGGTGATCAATTCATATGCTTCCAGGCTTGCCGGATTGACGTTTTCTTCCGTGACCGCACCTTCAATGGCGTTCAGCTGGCCGTCTGTTTTCGTGAAGTCGGCAGCCGTTTCTTCTGAAGTCAGGAATTTCAGGAAATCGATCGTTTCTTCCGGTGCGTTTTTGCTGACCATCCAGCCTTCCGGTGCGCCAGTCAGTGCTGTCGGATCGCCTTTTGCCCCTTCAACTTCCGGGAAGTCGAAGAATCCGAATTCCACATCTCCCGCTTCCTCGACCATTTTGATTTCCGCGAATTGCATGTACAAGACCGGCACTTCACCGGCAGCAAACATATTGCGCGCTGCCTCGTGGTCGATTGCCGTGGAGACTTCACCCATATAGCCTGTCAGTTCCTCAAAAATTTCAAGTCCCTGCACATAGCCTTGATCCGTGAACTCGGCGGTTTCGGCATTATAGTCTTTTTCCAAAACAGCGGGATCCACGACACGTTCGAAAATCGTACCGAGGTAATGTGAAATTGCCCAGGTGTTCGTCAAGCCTTCCACCAGCGGCTCTTTGTAGCCCGCGTCCTGCAGCTGATCCAATGCTGCAATCAGCTCGTCGTAAGTTTTCGGCACGGCGATATTGTGCTCTTCAAAAATCGCCTTATTATAGAAGAACGCCTTGCCGTCCACTGTGAACGGAACGCCGTAAGTCGTGTCGTCAAAAGTGAATCCGCCAAACTGGGAATCGATGATTTTTGATGACCATTCCTCGTCTTCTTTGATGACATCATTCAATGGCATGATGCGCTCGGAGGAAACCAGGTTCTCAGCGAATGAATCGGACCAGGCCGTGAAGATATCCGGCAATTTGTCGCTGGAAACCAAGACGCGGATTTTTTCTTTGTAAGCGTCGTTCAGGACATAGTCCACATTAATGTGGACATCCGGATTCTGCTCCATGTATTCCTTGATCTTTTCATCATAGAAGGATTTTCTCGGTTCATTCGGCCATCTGTGGAAAAAGTCGATCTCCGTTTTTCCATCTGCACTGGCGTTTTGTTTCTCGCCTGAACTGCATGCACCCAACATCGTCGAAAGCAGAAGCAACAAAATCGAAAAGAACAGTGTTTTCTTCATTTCGTATCCCCTTTCTTATGAACCCCGCTTGTTTTTAGTAATCCATTTTCCACATATATCTTCTGACGGATAACGGATGGCCCGTGTGTTCAGCCAAGGCGTCTGCGTACAGGCGAAGAACCGAACCTGTCAGTGCCGGACCGAAATATTCCTTCAAATCTTCGTCGATGCCGTCGTAATTCAAAGTTTCAATGTCGACCACTTCCACTTTGTCACTGAATTTCTGTACGAAGTCCAATGCGCGTTCATCAAGCGGGCGGCTCGCTCCGTCGCCTTTCACAACCAGGAACGGCACATCGTAATCCGTGATTTCAAATGGCCCGTGGAAGAACTCGCCTGAATGGATGGCATTTGAGTGGATCCACAGCATTTCCATCAGCAGGCAGCTCGTGAACGAGTATGCGTGGTGGATGTAAGCGCCGCTTGCCATGGTGTAGATGATTTTTTCGCGTTTGTTCTTTTTGCCGAATTCGTTCGCTGCATCTGCAAATTGCTCGACGTTTTTCTCGATCAGTTCGCCGACTTTCGGCAATTGAGCAACCACGCGTTTGTATTTTTCGTTCGGTGCCAAGACGTTCAGCACTTCAAAAATCAAAGTATAGAAAATACCGACTTCGCCGTCGATGGCATCCGAACCGTCTTTGTAGTTGTAGTGCACGATGTGTTCAGCAGCCTGGCATAACGGAGACTCCGCTTCCATGGAAATGGACACCGTCAATGCGCCTTTTTCACGGGCGAAGCTTGCTGCTGCCACCGTTTCTGGAGTCGTTCCTGAATGTGAACGCAGAATCACCAGCGTGTTTTCGCCGACGCCTTTCGGATTGCGGTGGATAAATTCATTTGCCGTGTAAACGAAGCTTGGAACTTCCGTTTCCTTGCTGATGAAATATTCTCCGAAAGACAGTGAAGCCATTGAACCGCCGCATGCTACGAAGTAGACATTCTTGATATCGCGGGCCTTGACCGCTTCGATGACAGTTGCAATCTGCGCCGCGTGCTCCGGCTTCATTGCCACTCCTTTTGATTCTTCAATGGTTCCGCCTACTACTTCTTCGATTAATGTGCCTTGATTCTGTTTCATTTCAACACCTCCAAAATTTATAACGTCATATGACGTTATATTATTGAGTATTATATGCTATAGTATTTTCAATAGTCAATATAATTTGATAATTTAATTTATTTTATTTTTAACAGCGTTTTTCAGAAGAACAATATACAAGCTGTTTTCGTTGGTGTACTGCGGTTTCACGGCTATATTACTTGTCTGTTTTTGGCGAATAAAAGAAAAAATGCATATAAATCCGATAAAAACGAGGTGCCTTTTATGGAAAAAGAACTGTTCTCCCTGTTTCCTTCATTCCAACTAATTACGGAACATCCCGCAAAGCCGGCAAAAGGATTTTTTGTTTTTCATCACGCCGAAAAAGAGTGTTGGTTCAAAATCCACAAAAAAGACGTCAGCAAACGTGACTACAATTTATTAACGGCACTGTTTACAGAAATAAAACCGGAAGCGGACACGCCTTCCGCCTCCAGGAAATGGCTGGCTTACTTGGAACACGGCGGAGAACCGCCGGTGCCTGCCGAAACGGAGATCCGCATCATCCAGCTGTTCTTCGGTGAACAAACGATAGAACAAAAGGAGCTCCAAGAAGCAAGCTGCGCATTTTTCGGTACATCCGTCCAGCTGGTGTTTTCGTCTCCGCATGAAGCTTTATTGATTGAACGGAAAATATGTATTGCCCACGAACCGGAAAGTTTTTCTTCTTATATGAGTGCTTTGGAAAGTGATTTCTATATCAAGGCGAGAATGTATATCGGCAAATTCCAGCGGGCAGACTCTCGCTTCCCTGCTCATTTTGCAACGGAAAAAGAATGGTTCCGAAAAGCTTCGGCAAACGGCAGTGCAGGACGCATTTATACAATGGAAACCCTTTTTCCGCTGCACTTGACCGACCAGATGCCCGGCCATATGAAAGAAGTCCTCACCAAAGAAGTGCTTACACCGCTTGGTTACGACCAGGAAATTTTGCAGACGGTACGCGCATTTTTCGAAAATGGCTTTAATGCTTCCGTCGCCTCAAAAAAGCTCTACATCCACCGCAATACGCTGCAATATCGCTTGAACAAGTTCCAGGAAATCACCGGCATCTCGCTTAAAGATTTCAACGGTGCACTCGCCGCCTACTGTGCCAGCATGCTGGCACAAGAACACAAGGCATAAAAAATTGCCGTCATTTTTGTTCTTTGTTGCCATCACCAAACCGTCGGCGTTGCAGTATCGGGTGTTTTATCACCAAATTACGGAAAGAATCCGGAGGGATTGGAATGGCAGGACTGAACTTGACGAATACTAAGAAGGTATACGATAAAGACGCAGTATCCGTGAAGGGCTTTAACCTGGAGATTTGAGACAAGGAATTTCTGGTGCTTGCCGGGCCTTGTGCTTGCGGGAAATCGACAACGCCTCCAAGACTCGTGGACTTGCCGATTACCTGTACCGCCGCCTGCTTTATCCACATGTGGACAAGTCTTCTTAAGAAATCTTCTTCTTTATCCACACCCTAATGTATTAAAAGTGAATAAATTCCTTCACTCCTCCGCTTCCTGTATGATGAAAAAAAGGAGTGATGACATGATTTTCCTGATTATCTGGCTTCTGTTAATCGGCTATGCCGTGTTCCTGGCTCCGCCCGGCGAGGACCCCGATCCCGTATTTTCCAAAATCCTGAGCGGCGACTGGGGCGGCATCGATCCGCTCGTGTTTGCGGTCTTCAATTCGCTCGGCCTGTTTCCGCTCGTCTTTCTAACCATTCTTCTCCTGCACGACCGGCAAAGATGGCCCGCGTGGCCGTTCGCCCTGTTGTCGCTCGGGACCGGTGCGTTCTCGCTGCTGCCTTATTTTGCATTCGGCGACCGGCCGGCGAAAAAACGGACCTGCGTCCGCACACCGAACTGGCTGGTGCGCTTCCTATCGTCCCGCTTCTGGCTCATCGTCCTCATGGTCATGTGGGCCGGCAACCTGTTGACGCTGCTGCAAGGGTTCTCGCTCGCAGCCTATCGGGACGCCTACTTCGCTTCCGGCCTCGTGTCCGTCATGACCGTCGACTGGTTGGTGCTGTGGGGCTTGTCCGTCTACGCCACACACCGCTACTTTCCTGACGCGAAGGCAAAAGGCCTGGCATGGATCCCGATTCTCGGTCCGATGCTCGTGATGTGGCTGAACAGGAAGGATTTGCAGCCGAAATAAAAAAAGCACACCGTTTCATCCAAGGCCGAACTGGCTGGATGAAACGGTGTGCTTTTTTCATTCAATAACCGTCCATTACAGCTCTCCTAAAAATGAAGCAAAGGGCTTTCATTGGCAGGGCATCTGATTATAATAAAAAGCAAAGGAGCCTATAAAAAAGGAGGAATTAGCTTGGACAGACTGATGGAAGGCAAAGCGGGTTTGGTGACCGGTGCGGGATCCGGAATCGGACGCGGCAGTGCGCTGGCATTTGCCCGTGAAGGCGCAAAAGTGATGGTCTCGGACAAGAACGAGGACAGCGGCAAGGAAACGGTGCGCCTCATCCAGGAAGCGGGCGGCACCGCAGCCTTCTTCCGCTGCGACGTATCAAACGAAGACGATGTGAAGGCGCTGGTGGATGCAACAGCGGCTGAATTCGGCCAGCTGGATTTCGCTCACAACAATGCCGGAATCACGGCAAAAGTTGCTCCCATTGCGGAATCCGACAGCGCCGACTTTGACCGGGTCATCCAAACGAATTTGTACGGCACGTATTACTCGATGAAGCATGAAGTGCGGGCCATGCTGAAAATTGGCGGCGGTGCCATCGTCAACACCTCCTCCGGTGCCGGGCTTGAAGGCGTGCAGAACATGGTTGACTACGTCGCATCGAAATTCGGCATCAACGGCATGACAAAAACCGCGGCGCTCGAATACAGCAAGCACGGCATCCGCGTGAACGCCATCTGCCCGGGCCTTACCGCAACGCCTGATGTCGAAAACTGGTTCGCCGCCGCACCGGAACAGGCAAAAGCCATCACGGCCACACTCCCTTCCGGCAAGCTGGCCACGCCAACTGATGTAGGCAATGCCGCCGTTTTCCTTTGTTCTGACCTAGCCGCCCAGATCAACGGCGTCACCTTGCCGATTGATGGCGGGTTTTCTGTCGGGAAGTTTCAAGGATGATACTCGAATTTACAGGAATAGAAGATTCCCAATTAAAATGGGACAAAGTAAAATGCTTGCGGGAACAGCCGTAAGCATTTTTATTATTTCAAGCAACAAACAACCGAAAAACATGTTTTACTTTAAAATAGTATAAGTTTACTTTACTTTTATAACAAATTAATTTATATTCTTATTAAGAGGTGATGGGTATGAAGAAGAATTTTGGTGATTCGATTTCAAATAAAGTGTATGAATATCGAGTACTTGCCAGAATGTCTCAGCAGGAATTAGCAGAAAAAGTCGGAGTTTCCAAACAAACCATCTTCGTCATGGAAAAAGGAAACTATGTTCCGACTCTCCTATTGGCATTTCGGATCGCCGATTTTTTCGAAGTTGATGTAAACGATATTTTTACTTATGTGAAAGGAAGTGATCAAGTTGACGAATAATTTTGAAGCGATCTCTAACGCCATTTTTCAACCGTTGAAGTCTTGGGCCGAACAATCCACAGGGAATTGGAATATGCTTATCGGCAGCGGGTTTGTCCTGCTGATGATCGCCTGTACCCTGGCCTACATTTTTTACAAGAAGATCGGGAGCGAGGATGAACGAACAGAGCGGATCTCGTTGAACAGTGCATTTATCCTTTTATGTGTCGTCATTTTGTGCGATATGATTTTCCCGAAAGAATACATGTGGCAAATATTCTTTTTATACAAGTATTCGTTTGCGATTCTTGCTGCAGGCATCTATTTAGCAGTCCGGTACAAAAAAGATTTTCTCAGCTGATCAGAAAATGTTAAAAAACGAAAAAGGCGCCGCATGGAGCGGTGCCTTTTCTTCATTATCATGTTATCGGTGTTTCATGTAGAGACAAGGCAAATCGATTAGCCAAGAAGCTTCCCTCTTACCGCTCGTCGGCCGGCTGTTCCTGGCCATCCGCCTTATGCACATGTGGATAACCCGTTTCAGTTAACTTTTTTCGGTTATCCACAGAAACGTTTAATTCAGTCCTTCAAACAGCAACACCCGGGCGGGTGAAGCATCCGTTCCGATTAATTTCAGGGGAGCCGCAACCATAAAGTATTCGCCTTGCTCAACGTCCTTCAGGCGCAGTCCTTCAATGATGATAATGTCGTTTTCGAACAAAGTTTTATGCGTCGGATGCCCTTCCTGGCTTCTTTCGATTCCAAGAGCATCGGTGCCGACGCCCCGAATTCCGATTTCAGACAGATAATCCGCACCGTCTTTCGTCAAGAAAACAAAATCAAAATCAAACGTTTCCTCGAACGAATTTCTTGTCTTGAACAAAACGAAGTCATCCTTTTGGAGGCCGAACCCTTCCAGGTCCTCTTTTGAAATCCTATCTTCCACTCCGGTCAGATCCAGCACTTTGCATGGCCCCACCAATTTATCCATCGGAACCGACTCAAATGTTTCCCCACCTTCCACCATGTGAAGCGGTGCATCGATATGGGTGCCGGTATGGACATCGAGTTCCAAACGTGTTTCGGTGACATAGCCGTTTGTCTGCCGATTGAGTTTCGGCTGTTTCTCCGGTTTGTCTTTGTAGACGGTCATTCCTTCATAAATTGAGCCTGTAATATCGTACATTTTCATCAAATCAACCCTTTCCTTATAGATAGCTGCATAAACACTTTCGCATGTTCTCAAATCAACTGTCCACTGAAGTATTTAAAAAAAATTTTCCTGGGGCACGAAATACATTCGGTTTTTCCAAGCCCCTCCCTACCATTGGAGCGCATAAATCATTATACTATAAGCTGTTGCTACATCCATTCGGGATAAATTTAGGAGGATTTACAGTATGAACAATCAAAGTCCCATCACAGGATCCAATCCGGAAAATGATTCTATCGAACTTCAAAACGATTGGTCCATGGAAGACATGACCCTTGTGTTATTTGGCGCGACAGGCGACCTGGCGCAGCGGAAATTATTTCCCGCCCTCTATAATTTATATCTTGACGGCAAATTGCCTGCCAAAGTCTCCATCATCGGTTTGGGGAGAAAATACATTTCAGACGAGGCCTTTCAGTCGAAAGTGGAAAAAGCGCTTCGCGCCTACTCAAGAAGAAGCGTCCAAGCTTCAAACCTGCCGGATTTTTTATCAAAATTCCGCTATTTCACTTTTGACGCGACTATTGCAGAATCTTACGAGAAGCTGCTTGAACTGGTTGAGCGCCGGGAAAACGAGCTGGAGATTCCACAAAATCGGCTGTTCTATTTGTCTGTGGCGCCAAGTTTAGTGGACGTGATCACGACCAACCTCCACGCAAGCGGCCTGGACCAAAACGAGGGCTGGAAACGCCTGATTATTGAAAAGCCCTTCGGGAGCAATATAAAGACCGCCAGACGATTAAACGATAAATTACGGAAAACATTCAGTGAAGAAGAAATTTACCGAATCGACCACTATCTGGGGAAACCGATGGTCCAAAGCCTGAATACCTTAATTTTGGCGAATCCGGTATTGGACTCCTTGCTGGACCAAAAACTGATTTCCAATGTCCAGATTACGGCAAGCGAAGTTGTCGGGGTGGAAACCCGGGCGGATTATTATGATAAAGCCGGTGCGATCCGGGATATGGTCCAGAACCATCTCCTTCAGCTCGTCATGACGGCGGCCCTTTACCTGCCGGAGAACCTGGCGGAAAATAAGACCCGGGCCAAGAAAACGGAAATCATCAAATCTCTCCGGCTGATTCCAAAAGAAGAAGCCCATCAGCATGTGGTCCGCGGCCAGTACGAAGCCGGTGAAATCCACGATGTCCCGGTCATCGGCTATAAAGAGGAGCAAGGCGTTGACGCTTCCTCAAAGAATGACACGTATTTCGCGGCGCGTCTGGCGATCGATCACCCGGCCTGGGAAGCAATTCCTTTTTACATACGCACCGGGAAACGGATGGACAAAAAGTCCACTCAAATTGTCGTCGAATTCAAGCATAAGATGGTCGATTCCACTAAACTGCAGGGAACTTCCCCTAATCTATTGGTGCTTGAAATCAGCCCGAACGAAAGCATTTCGCTGCGCGTCAATTTAAAAGAGCCTTCCGGCAGCCAGTTCAAACCGGTATGGATCGACTTCTCGACCAACTCGGAAAACCAGCCGGAAGCCTATGAACTGCTGCTGTTTGACGCCATCCTCGGCGATTCAACATTTTTTGCACACTGGAAAGAAGTCGAGCTTTCATGGGAATGGATCGAGCCGTTGCTGGAGGCTTATCAGGAGGATTTGCTGCCTTTGCATACTTATCGTGCAGGTTCAACAGGTCCCGAAGCTGCAGATGAGCTGCTGCAGGAAGACCAGCACAAATGGTGGTAAAACGAATCATTTAGTCCAATACCGGTAATCGGTGTTCGAAAAATCATAAAGGAATGGGGCAGGATAATATGAAACAGCAAATCGGCGTCATCGGTTTAGGCGTAATGGGCACGAACCTCGCATTAAATATGGAAAGCAAAGGCTATTCGGTCGCTGTCTATGACTACTGGACAGAACGGGTCGACGGGCTGTCCGTCAATGAGGCCCAAGGAAAAAACATCCAAGGCGCTTACAGCATCGAAGAATTCGTTTCGTCCCTGGAAACGCCCCGCAAAATTCTACTGATGGTCCAGGCGGGAGACACGACCGATTCGGTGATTGAATCGCTCATCCCCCACCTTCAAAAAGGAGATATCCTGATGGACGGCGGAAATTCGTTCTTCAAAGACACAAACCGGCGGACGGCGGCCATCGAAGAAGCCGGCCTGCATTTTATCGGCGCTGGCATTTCCGGCGGCGAGGAAGGCGCCCGCAACGGCCCTTCCATCATGCCGGGCGGATCGAAAGAAGCATACCTTCAGGTACAGCCGATCCTCGATGCCATTGCCGCGAAAGTTGACGGGACGCCTTGCAGCACGTATATGGGTCCTCTTGGTGCCGGCCATTACGTGAAGATGGTCCATAACGGCATCGAATACGGCGATATGCAGCTGATTTCTGAAGCGTATTTCATCATGAAACAGGCATTCGGCCTGAGCGCCGATGAAATGCATGGCATCTTTGCGGAATGGAACAAAGGCGAACTTGACAGCTACCTCATCGAAATCACGGCGGACATTTTGGCTAAGCAAGATGACGACACCGGCAATCCGCTTGTCGATCAGGTACTGGACGCAGCCGAACAGAAAGGCACCGGGAAATGGACAAGCCAAAACGCATTGGATTTGGGGGTCTCTCTTCCAATCGTAACGGAATCGGTATTTGCCCGGTTCATCTCCGCCATCAAGGAGGAACGTGTCGCGGCAAGCAAAATCCTAAAAGGGCCTGAAGCGGAAAAGCCGGCAGGAGATTCCGGGGAATTGATCGAAGCCATCCGAAAAGCGCTTTATATGAGCAAGATCTGCTCGTATGCCCAAGGCTTTGCCCAAATGCGCGCCGCTTCCGAAGAATACGGCTGGAATATTCCCTACGGCGATGTCGCGATGATTTTCCGCGGCGGATGCATCATCCGTGCCCAGTTCCTGCAAAAGATCAAAGAGGCGTTCGACCGCAATCCGGAACTGCCTAACTTATTGGTGGATCCGTACTTCCAAGGGATTATTGAAGAATACCAGCAATCCCTCCGCAACGTGCTGACCCTGGCCATCCAGCAGGGCATTCCGGCGCCGGCTTTCTCAAGCGCCTTGGCTTACTTTGACAGCTACCGCTCTGCGGTATTGCCGGCCAACATGATCCAGGCACAGCGGGATTACTTTGGCGCCCATACCTACAAGCGCATTGATAAAGAAGGCGTTTTCCATACAGATTGGTCAACTAATTAACATATAAGCCAATAAATCAACAATCCAATAAAATCGTTTACTGACATGAGTCCGGTTTTCTTACCGGGCTCATGTTTTTATTTGTGTTCACCGCCAATAGCCGGCAGAAACGGATATCCAGTGATTTCTTTAAAGATTTGTTAGGTATTTTCAGCCACTAATTGGCGTTTACGAAATGAAGCATCCCTAAAAAGTATATGCAAAAAAATCCTTGTTAATAGTTCTAAAGTATTTAGACTAAAGTCACACTACGAGGTACAATAAGGAAAATCATCTGAAAAAGGCAAACTTATCCGAAAGGGAAGGACGCAAAGCCATGAACCTACACACTGTTCTGCAGTGCACGGTCGTCAGGTTGCCAGGCACCCATTCTGTGGGCCTCGGCTCGCAGAATGGAGGAAAATAGAATGTTGAAAAAAGCAGCAATCACGTTCGTGGCCTTATTTTCATTAATGGCTGCCGCAATTCCGGGCTACGCCCAAGCAAGTGAAGTTCCCCAGCCCGTCCGTGCGACATGGCTTTGGAATCCCTGGATGTTCGTGAATGACGAAGCAGGCACCCTGGCATTCCTGGAAAGCAAACAAGTGAACAAAGTCTACGTCCAGATCGACCCGGACGTTTCAAAAGCGGCTTATGGCAGTTTCATCGGCAAAGCGAAAGCGATGGGAATCGCCGTTCATGCACTTGACGGAGCCCCTTCCTGGGCGGCACCAAAAGGCTATATCAACCAGGACCGTTTCTTGTCCTGGGTGACCGATTATCAAAACCAGGCGCCGCAAACAAACCGATTTGCAGGCGTTCACTTGGATGTAGAACCGTATCTCTACAGCGGCTGGAATTCCAACCGGGCAGCCACTGTGAAATCATATCAGGCTCTTCTGAAAAGAGCTTCTGCAACTACTGCGAAACTGGGGCTTCCGCTCGAGGCCGACATGCCGTTCTGGTTTGACGAAATCACTTACAAAAACACTTACGGCAACGGCCTGCTCGCAGAATGGGTCATCGCCAATACTGCTGGCGTGACGCTCATGGCATACCGTGATTCCGCACCGATGCTGATCGATATCGTCAAAAACGAAATGGCCATGGCCCAGCGCCTCGGCAAAGGCGTCGTCGTCGGCGTTGAAACCGGCGAGACCGATGAAGGCAGCATCATCACGTTTGCAGAAGAAGGCGAAGCCTTCATGAACCAGCAGCTTGCAGCAGTCGCTGCCCATTACACCGGCAATCCCGCCTACAAAGGCAACGCCATCCACCACGTCGGCAGCTGGATGACGCTTCGCCCCTAAAAAAATTCGAGACGCTTTGATGCATGCCATCAAAGCGTCTTCTGCTTGTTGAGAAAGATATAGAAAAAATTTCCCTTAGAATGTCTCCGATATTCCACAAACCAGCTGCGCTTGCCGCGGGCGAGCGCCAAGCCTCCTCAGCCGCTGCGAAAACCTTGTGCTCCTGTTGAGCGTTGCATCGCTTCGCTAGCTTCGTCGCAAATGATTGGGCAAAGCCCAATCATTTCTTGCGAGGTCTCGGCTGTCTCGTCGCTTACGCTGCCCCGCAGGCAAGACAATGGCTGAAGCTTGCGAAGCCATGTCTTTGCGACGAGCTTGCGCAGGAGCAGTAGGGTTTTCTCCGCTGGTTTGCTTCATATCGACAGTGAACTGTGAATAAAAAGCACGCATACTCATTCACTCTATCTGATAAAAAAAATTCTTTATTTAAAGAGTGAATGGAATGAAGCGGAAAGCGTCCACTTGGAGCGAAATGACTTAGAGAATGGAATGTTTCTCGACAGCCTGGAGACGCTTTGATGCATGCCATCAAAGCGTCTTTTTTATTGCCCTCCCTTCATTGCCGCTGCTTTTGCACAGTCGCCGCCTAAAAAACAAACTACACTGAAATTAAACAAGAGGTTTAATAGAAAAAATTTCTATTTATATACAACTTTACAGATTATTACTTTTTAAAAGGGCATCCCGTATCCCTTTATAGTATAATATCAACCATCTAGATATTTTTTTAAGAAGGTGACCAAGATGGCTAAAGCCAATTACAAAGCATTGCTTGCCAATAGAATGGAACAGGATTTTTCCAAATGGCTCGCACAACCACATGTTCAAGAACGGGAAGTTTACCGGTTTTTGCATACAATGAAAGGCACAGCTGGCACCATCGGGCTTATGGAACTGTCCGAGTTTTGCGGACATCAGCTGAATTCTTTTGCAGAAGACAGCACGGCGCTGCTGCCTGTCCAGACACTGAATTCCCTTATGGACACATTGACAGGCTTTTTCACATCCGAAGAATCCGTTCCGGAAAAAGCAGCAAACGCTAGTGAAGAAACGCCTGCCAAGGAATCGTTTGTACTGGTCATTGATGCAGACGCAGAATTTGCAGCTTCCGTGAAAGAAGCGCTGGAAGCACAAGGCATTCCTGTCGTCATAGCGCTCGATGGCCAAAAAGGGATGGAACTTTTCTATGCCCTGCAGCCGCAGATGGTCATTTTGGACCGGACTTTGCCGGATACCGACGGGTTCGACCTGGTGGCCCAGATTCACGAAGCGGCCAAAAGCCGCTTTCTTCCGATTGCCGTAATCAGTGCGGACGACCGGATGGAGAACCAGATCCGGGCGATGGAGATCGGCGCCACCGATTTTCTTGCCAAGCCCTTGAATATGCCCTTTTTCGCCGCTTACGCCAGCAACCGCCTGCGCACCCAAAAAGCACTTTCGCAAGGATCGCTTTACGATGACCTGACTGGTGCCGGCAACCGAACGTATTTCAACCAGGTATTGCAGCAAACGACCGCCTTGGCAGACAAGACCAAAACGGTTTTCACGCTCGCCCTGCTCGATTTGGACCATTTTAGCAAAGTGAATGGCACATACGGCCACTTGGCCGGAGATGAAGTTCTGCGCACATTCAGCAGGCTCCTCTTAAAAATGAAGCGGGAGTCGGATTATTTGTTCCGGTACAGCGGGGATCAATTCGCCTTGATCCTGCCGGATACAACCGCCAAAAAAGCCGCCGCGCTGATTGACCAAATCCGCTCCGCTTTTGCGGAAACCGATTTTTCATTTGCGTCATCTGAACCGTTTCAGGTCAGGTTTTCTGCCGGCATCAGCGAATACCGGAATAAACAGGATGCACCAGTGAACATGGCTGACAGTGCCTTGCATCAGGCGAAACAAAATGGCCGCAGCCAGACCATCATCTCCGGACGGACAGCGGATGACATCAGGCGCCACCTTAACCTCATCATTGTCGATGACGACTCCCTTGTGCGCCGGCTGGTTTCCAAGCAGTTTTCGGGCTGGAAGCCGGAAGATTTCGATCTTCGCATCGAGGAATATGTCGACGGGGCCAGTTTTGTGGAATCCCCATGGTATAAGCCCGAGGAAAACTACATGATCTTACTTGATGGCGTCATGCCGAAAATGGACGGCCTTGAGGTCCTGAATCATGTGCGCAGCCAGTACCCGCATGAAAACATCGTCATATCCATGCTCACTTCCCGCAACAATGAATCGGATATTGTCCTGGCACTGAAAAACGGGGCGGATGATTATATCGTCAAGCCGTTCTATGCCCAGGAAGTTGTGGCACGCGTCGAGCGGCTGACGATGAGGATGTTCAAATGAGCCTATATTTCGCCTTGATCCTGAGTCTCTCCCTGCTCCTTGCCCAGCTCATCCTGCTGCTTGTCCTGGCTTGGCGCAAACAAAAACTGGCCGCGAAAGAACAGGCCATTGCCGAGCAATACCTGGCATTAACCGATTCGTTCAGCTCTTATATGATGGATCCTGCCGATGACCGGTTCGTCCAGGAAATTCGCAGCAACCCGCACCAGACCGTCGTCCTTGAACGATTGCTGAACGGCTACGTGTCCGTGACAAAAGGCGGTGTCCATTCGCCGCTTGTTGCAAAGCTGTCGGAAGAGTTCCTGGCTGCCCATTATGCCAAACAGCTCAAGCGCAACCATTGGGCCTTGCGGATGAATACGCTGTACTTTATCGAAGACTTCCATATCGAGTCCCTCAAGCCCTTGCTGAAGGAAAAACTCCGCAAGAGCTCTCAGCTGGACCAGGAAAAGCAGCAACTCATCCGGACCCTTGCTTCTTTGAACGAACCGGATACCCTTTCCGTATTGGCGCAGTATCCCGATGCGCCTGTCCGCCTGTACATCGATGTGTTCAAGCGGCTCGAAGAACCGACAAGGCTCCAAGAGCTGGATGCCGCGCTGCGGAATGAACCCCAGAACAAAGCGCGGAAGCATGCCGCGATTTCCTATATCGGCATGGCCGGCCTGATCGCCTTCCTTCCCCGCATCGAGGAAGAATTGGGGACCCAGGAAGGGGAATTGCGCATCCAGGCTTTGAAAGCCGTCCTGAATTTGCAATACTTGAGCGACCCCGGCTTATTGCTGCCTTTTTTCCAGTCGGCTTCCTGGCCGGAGCGGATGTATGCCTCCCGGATCGCCGGAAGGCTGCAATTGTCCCGCTTCAAAGAAGTGCTCAGCGATTTGCTCGGCGATTCCGTTTGGTGGGTGCGCTATTCTGCAGCCGAAGCGCTGGTCCAGTTTTCGGACGGAGATATTCTGCTTGCCCATCTGTCCGCCAATCATCCCGACCGCTATGCCCGTGATATGGCAGACCAGTGGAAATCGTCCCAGTTAGGAAGTGAAACCTGATGCAAAGTTTTTTCCAAATTACCGCCTATGCCATTATCGCGTATATGCTTTTTTCAAGTTTGAGTTATTTGGGCTTCTTTATGCTGGCATTCCGGAAAGTGAAGCGGGAGGATAAACTTGACCGCAGGGAATCCACCGAGGACTTTCTCCGGAACCAGAATACGTACCCGGTGTCGATCCTGGTGCCTGCCTATAACGAAGAAGTCGGTGTTGTCAGCACGGTCCGATCTCTTTTGGCGCTGGAATACCCGGAAAAAGAAATCATCGTCATTGACGATGGATCGAAAGACGAGACGTCCAACCGGATGATTTCTGAATTCCAGATGAAAGAGATCCAATTCGCTGTGCGCACGCATATCGAAACCGCCGAAGTCCTGGCAATCTACCAGTCCACCATCTTCCCTTTTATCCGCTTGATCAAAAAAGCGAATGGCGGAAAAGCGGATGCCCTGAATGCGGGCGTCAACTTGTCTTCCTACCCTTATTTCTGCGCGATTGACGGGGACTCGATCCTGGAAAATGACGGACTCCTCAAAACGATGAAGCCCATTATCGAGTCCGATGGCCAAATCATCGTGACCGGCGGATCTGTCCGGATCGCCAATGGCTCCACCATTTCCCGCAGCAAAGTGGAAGTGATCAACCTGCCGAAGAGTCCGGTCGTCCTCATGCAGATCGTGGAGTATTTCCGTGCCTTCCTGATCGGCCGGATCGCATTGAGCCACATGAACATCCTGCTGATCGTCTCCGGCGCATTCGGCGTCTTCAACAAAGAGCGCGTCATCCAAGCGGGCGGATACAACAAGAACACCGTAGGCGAAGACATGGAATTGGTCGTCCGGCTGCACCGCCTGCTCCGGGAAGAAAAGTCCAAGCAGCGCATCGAATACATTCCCGACCCCGTGTGCTGGACCGAAGCGCCGGAATCGCTCGAGGTGCTCCGTTCGCAGCGGATACGCTGGCAGCGCGGTTTGTTCGAAACCCTGTGGTCCCACCGCAAAATGATGATGAACCCGAAGTACGGCTCGGTCGGCCTGTTGTCGATGCCTTATTTCCTGCTCGTGGAACTTCTCGGGGCAGTGTTCGAGTTTGTCGGGTATTTCATCATATTCGGGGGTATTTTCTTCTCGCTCGTCGATACGACTACAGCCGGCATCCTCTTTTTAGTGACGGTCTTCTACGGTTCATTCGTTTCCGCACTGGCTGTCCTGCTGGAGGAATTGACGCTGCATAAATACCCGAAAGCCTCCCATCTGGCGCGCCTCTATTTCTGGGCGCTGACCGAAGCGTTCTGGTACCGGCCGCTCATGGTCGTGTGGAGAGTCCAGGGAATCTTCGCTGCGTTCCGCAAAAAGGCCCATTGGGGCGACATGAAACGCAAAGGAATCTCATCTTAGTTTTAGGAGGCGATGTACATGAAGAAAATACTGGTGGCAGATGATGAAGACATCTTGCGCATCCTGATTTCCGATACGCTCGAAGATGATTTTGAAATCGAGGAAGCCGAAGACGGCAAAGAAGCGCTGGAGAAAATCCGGGAGAACGATTATGACTTGGTCATCCTCGATTATATGATGCCTTACCTGACCGGCATGGAAGTGCTCGAACAGGTCCGGAAAGACCAAAACAATACCCGCGTGCTGATGCTGACGGCTAAGGCCCAGGATGCAGACCGGGAACAGGCAATGCAAAAAGGCGCGGATTATTTCATGTCCAAGCCGTTCAGCCCGATGGAACTCCTCGGACTGGTAGAGAAAATATTGGTTTCCTAACAAAAACGAACAGGCCCCTAGCGGACCTGTTCGTTTTTCGTTGCAGCCTTTTCGAGCTGGCTGCCATTTAATTGTCGCCGTCTAAAACAGGCTCTTTTTCAGGGTAGAAAATAACGCCGCTTTCATGCTGGCCATCGAGCAGTTTTTTCATCACTTTCGATAAATCGACCGGTGCATAGGGTTTCGTCAAGTAATGGCTGATTTTCGTGATTTTCTGGACATCTGCCACCGGATCCAAAGCAGATGAGATCACAATCGGGATATCCTTCGTTTCTGCATCTTTCTTCATCATGTCGACCAAGTCCCAGCCGCTCAATTCCTCGCCGAGCATGATGTCGACGACCGCCCCGACAAGCGGGGAGCGTTTCGCCTCTTTGAACGCTTCTTGCGGACTCGTGTGGTAGATCACTTTAAAGCCGTTCTGCTTCAGTTCCTCCGACAGCAGCAGCGCAAGGCTCATATCGTCTTCAACGATCATCACCGGCGGATTGCCTTCTGTCCCTTCGTGATTGGTGTATTCCACCGTCTCCGACAGCAGCGGCAGTTCAAAATGGATTGCCGTGCCCTGCCCTTCCTCTGACTCGATCCAGATCGTTCCGTCGTGCTTCTGGATAATTTCCTGGCAGATGGCAAGGCCGAGGCCGGTTCCGCCGATTTTCCGGCGCGAACTATTGTCGATCCGCTGGAATTTAGAGAATAGTTTCGAGATGTCTTCAGCCGGAATGCCGATGCCTTGGTCCTGAATCGACACGTGCAGGTTTTTCGAATCATTTCTCAAGGAAATCGCCACGTTGCCCCCCTGCGGCGAGAACTTGATGGCGTTGCCAATGAGATTCATCAGCACCTGCGCCAGGCGCTCACGGTCTCCTTCGACGATGACATCGGAAGCGTCATCGATCAGGACGATTGGATGCGTCATCTGTGTTCGGAATTTCTCCGCCGTCTCGATGATCATTTCGCTCATCGACAGCTTGTCCATGCGATAGACCTGGTTGCCGGACTCCATGCGCTGCAGATCCAAAAAGTCATTGATCAGATTGGTCAGGCGCCGCGCTTCTTTGTAGATCGTCTTCAAATAGCGTTCCTGTTTTTCCGGCTTCAGCTGCTTGTTCAACAGCAGTTCAGTGAATCCGAGCACACTCGACAGCGGCGTCCGCAGTTCGTGGCTGACGGTGCTGACAAGTTCGGATTTCATCTTGTCCACTTCGCGCTCCCGTGTCACATCGCGGTGCACAAAAATCGTTCCCGTCTTCTCCTTGTCCACTACAACAGACGTGCTGTAGACATCAATCACGCGTTCATACGGTTCATTGACGGTGTATTGGAAAGCATTCGAGGTGAAATTTTTCCCGTCGATGCATTTGCGCAGGAATGCCAGCATTGCTTCCGGAGCTGTCGTCTGTTCCGCCATCGCATGGATCCAGATTTCCTGTTCAATATTCGCATCAAGCGGCACATCGCCGCAATCCAGCATGGTGTACATCGTCTGGTTGCGCTGCACCATATTGCCGTTCTTTGAGATAAACTGAATCCCTTCGTTGATGTTGTTGATGATGCGTTCGTTAAGCGTCCGCTCGTGGATGGCGGCGTCGTACAATTGAATGCGGTCGATTGCCAGATGGATCCGGTTCAGCAGTCCGCTGATGTCCAGCTCTTCTTCTTTCGAGAACGTCCGGCCCACACGGGACAAGCCAATGAGCGCGATGTTTTCCTGCGCTTCGTTCTTCACGGAAGCGTACAGATCGCTGATATACACTTTCCCCATCGCAATGCCTTTCTCATGATGCGCTTCCCGCTGCATCACAAACGATTCACGGCCCTTCAGCCGCTCGGTCAGATACGGGGTCCGCTCGTCCCGGAACTGCAGGAACATATCCTCTGTAAATCCTTCCAAGGCAAATTCCCCAGTCTTTGGCAGCCACAGCACCCCGCTGTCGATTTCATAGGCATCCTTGAAATACCGGAGCGTCGCGTCGGCCAATTTCTGCTTGTCCAAGGTGAAGGACAGAATGTGATTCAGATCGTTGTACCGGATGAGCCGTTCCTTCGCCTTTTCGGTTTCCTCCAGCGATTCTTCCAGTTCGGCTTGCTTCGCCTGCAATTCGCCCTTGTTCAGCAGCAGCGCCTGGTTCTGCGTCGTCAGCTCTTCCTGATTTTCCCGGATGGTCTGAATCATATTATGGAACGTCATCGATAAAACGCCCAGTTCATCCGAACGGGCAAGCGGCTTGTACGCGACTTCCCCGCCGCCGACAAAGCCTTCGATCGATTCCCGCATGCCCTCTAAAGGCTTCACGATATCATTCAGTGCGCGCAGAATAATCAGTGCAATCACCACGAACAACAGGACGAACAATAGCGTCAGCACAAAGGCGAAATTCTCCGCATCGTTTAAGATATCCTCGTTCAATTGCCGCAAGCCCGCTTCAGAAGTCGTCTCGTACTCATCCGCAAAAGCGACGAACTCGTTCACCGCAGCGTTGGTGCCGTCGCGCGAAAGCTGACGCAGCCGAGCATAGTCCTCCGCCCGCACAGCTGCGATCGAATTCGGCAGGACTTCGCTTTCATAGGTCTCAAGAAATGCGCTCAAATCCGCAATCGGCTCCCGCTCCTCCGCGGTCAGCGACAACCGGTTCATCCCTTCGACCGTATCCTTCAACTTATTGAGCTCCGCATAGGCAAGCCCCAATTCCCGCTCATTCTGGAACGAATAAAAGCCGCGGATGCGGAAAAACAACTGGTTCAGCGAACCTGAAAGTTCCTTCAGCTTCTCCTGCTTCTCCAGCAGTTCGGTGTACTCGACCAATTGTTCCTCCTGCTGCTTGTTCATATAAAAATAAATTCCGGCAATCAATAACGAACAAATGAGCAAGGAAGAAAAGGTCAACCTCAAATATTTATGCCTGATGCCTTTTTCCGATAAATTGCGCATGCATGTGCCTCCTGGATTCTGTTTGCTTCCATTCCTGTTTTGGGGTCTATCCTATCTACATTGTAATGCAATTTCCAAAAATACGCTTTTTTATTTTCACAATATATGACAATGCGCTGACGAACAGACTCCCGTCAAAATGGCTGCTCTTTTTGATCCCGTTTTAACTTGGAAAAAGCTTTTAATGCGGAAAAGCAGCAGCGTCTGATAGAAGGGGTCATTCCACTTTATGAATGTAAACAATAAAACAGCACGCGGATTGGCCATCAAGGCCTTAACGACCCGATGCATCAGCGTGCTGTTTTTTTATCTTGATCATGAAAAGCCACTAACCGGTGAAGTTATTCGAACAGCGGGCTGACCGGCTTTTCGTTGTGGACGTGCTCAATCGCTTCCGCCAATAGCGGCGCAACCGACAGGATCGTCATTTTGGAAATGCGTTTCTCCTGAGGAATCTGGATGGTGTTGGTGACGACCAGTTCCGTGATGGCCGAGTCTTCAATCCGCTGAATGGCGGGGCCGGACAATACGCCGTGCGTGCAGCACGCATAAACGGCTTTTGCACCGTTTTCAACAAGGACATTGGCCGCCACAGCGACGGTAGAGGCCGTATCAATGATATCCACAATGATGATGACGTTCTTGTCCTGGATATTTCCGACAATATTCACCGTTTCGGGCTGTCCCGGCCGCATCCGGCGCTTGTCGATAAAGCCGATCGGCACGTCGAGATGGTTGGCCAGTTTGCGGGCTCTGCCCAAGCCTCCGTTGTCCGGAGCGACGACTATTGCGTTTTCCAGATTCTTGTTGTGCAAATGCTCCGCCAAAACCGTTCCGCCGAGCAATTGGTCCACTGGAATATCAAAGAATCCCTGAAGCTGCGGTGCGTGAAGGTCCATCGTGATCACACGGGTAGCTCCTGCTTTCTCCAGCATGTTGGCCACCAGTTTTGCCGTGATCGGCTCACGCGAACTCGCTTTCCGGTCCTGCCGCGCATAGCCGTAATACGGAATGACCACCGCGATGCTTTCCGCGGATGCCCGCTTCAGCGCATCAATCATGATCAATAGTTCCATGATGTGCTCATTTCCCGGCTGCGATGTCGACTGGACCAAAAAGACTTCCGCCCCTCGGACGCTTTCCTCGATATTGATCTGGACTTCCCCGTCGCTGAAGCGCGTGATGGAACTCTTGCCCATTTCACAGCCAAGCAGCTCGGCGATTTCCTGAGCCAACTCCGGGTTTGAATTTAAGGTGAAGAGCTTAAAGTTTTTTCTTAATTGATATGGCAATGTGTGGTCCCCCTCCGCATAAACTCTTTTCGTAAAAGCTGATAGCTGACCTTTTATTTTGAAGGTTCATGAACATGCATATAACTTGCAGCAGCTGATTTTATAATACCTTTTTGATGGCATAATAGCCAACAGTTAAAAGGGATTTTCAGTTTTGATGAATTGGAATAGATGGTTCTCTAAAAAATAAAAAAGCGGCCCTTCCTCCCAGAAGGAGAAATTGGCTGCTTTTATCATAGCTTGTTTCTTAACACAATGTTCATTCACACAGATTGTGCAGCTTCATCTGCACGCTCCACTGAATCGGGATTGTTTTTATACTTGAAACTGATGGCAAACAAGACGCCAAGAATAAGGGTATAGGCTCCGAAAACCAACCAGATGCTTTGCCAGTCTTTTATGCCGTCCACCGTAAAATAATCCACTACCTGTCCGCTGATCACAGCGCCCAAATAAGCCCCAAGTCCGTTCACCATGGTCATGAATAAGCCCTGGGCACTGCCGCGAATCCGGCGGTCCACTTCTTTATCTACAAACATCGATCCGGAAATGTTAAAGAAGTCAAACGCTACCCCGTATACGATCATCGATGCCAGCAATAAGAGGAATCCAAAGCCAGTCGGGTCTCCGAAACCTAATAGTACAAAACGGAGGGTCCAGGCCGCCATACTCAGCAACATGACCGTTTTAATTCCGAATTTCTGCAGGAAAAACGGGATGGCCAGGATGAAGATGACTTCTGAAAATTGTCCAATGGATAATAAAATCGATGGATATTTCACAGCCAGACTATCTTCATAAGCAGGATTCAGCCCAAAATCATGAAGAAACGGGTTGGCAAACGCCAAGTTGATCTGTAGTGCCGCACCGATCAGCATGGCAAACAAGAAAAAGACGGCCATTTTCTTTTGCTTGAACAGGACAAAAGCGTCGAGTCCCAAACGGCTTGTCCACGACTTGTTCACCTTATCATTTGATGTCGGGCAATCCGGCAGAACCAATGAAAAGAGTGCCAGAAAAATGCCAGCCCCTGCAGCAATGTACAACTGCATATTGCTCAGCTCAAATCCGCCAAGACTGATGAGCCACATGGCAAAAATGAAACTGACGGTTCCATATACACGGACAGCCGGGAATTCTTTCGTTGTATTAAGCCCTGCTTTTTCCAACCCAATATAAGAAATGGTATACGACAAGGAAATCGTCGGTACGAAAACCACCGCGTTAAAGAACATCACCCAAAACATAACCGTCGGGTCCGAAACTTGTGCGGCTATAAGCAAGAAAATCGCGCCGATCAAATGACAAATGCCATACAGCCTATTCGCTTTCATCCACCGGTCAGCGATAATGCCGATCAGGCTCGGCATGAAAAGTGATGCCAGTCCGGATGCGCCGTAAATGGTCCCGACTTGTCCGCCGGAAAAACCTAAGGTGTTGATCATATACGAGCCAAGGGTCACGAGCCAGCTTCCCCAGATGAAAAACTGGAGAAAGATCATAATTTTGAGCCGAGATTTTATAGTCATTGTTTTCCTCTTTCACATTTAGTCGTGTTCATGCTGTATGTTTCCATCCGTTAAGCTTTTTTGGCCAGTTCGGTCATGTAATCAAAAAACGCATCGCGGTCCACGTCGTAAACGACATCGACCGGCCGTCCTTCAGCGGTTTCCACTGTACGGCCCTGGCTTGGCCCATCTGTGTGGACGATGCTGTTGATGGTCTGCACTTTCACCAGATCCGGCTTGCCGACAAACGCAGTGGTCAGCACATCCCACAAATAATAGGTCGAGTTCGTCGAGAAGTGGACAAGCGGCGGCACCATGGCATAGCACTGCCCCAGAAAATCCAATCCAAGGTGTTGGCGTTCTTTCGCCCAGCGCTCACGCACGTCCAATGTCAGCGGAACCTGGTTGGTGCTTTCAAGCGCCACCAACTCGATTTTTATGCTGCTGTCCCAAACACGGGCTGCCGCTTCCGGATCCCAGAATACGTTCCATTCCGCAGTTCCGTCATGTTCCGGTTCGTGTACGTTCCCCGCTTCACGGAACGTGCCGCCCATCCAGACAAGCCGTTCAATCTTCTCTTCGATTTCAGGTGCTGCGTCCAGTGCACGGGCAAGATCCGTAAGAGGTCCCGTAAACAACAAGGTCGTTTTTCCTTCCGTCGCTAAAACCGTTTCGGCCAAATGGAGATGCGCCAGTTTTTCCGCCACGGGTGTTTCCACTTTTCCGGATTCATTTAAAATCGGCAGTGCGTCCACGTAAAACGCATGCATGCGCCAATCTTTCGGGAATGGATTTTTAGGGCGTGAATTTGACTCCGCTACATCCAGGCCGCCCTGTCCAAAGCGGTCGATAATTTTCCGGCTTGCGAACATCGCCGGTTCCAAATAACAGTCTGCCGGAATGACGGAAACGCCCGTCAGCTCCACCGTATCCATTTTTAATAATAAAAATAACGAAACCAGGTCATCGACTCCGCCATCATGGTTAAAGTAAATTTTCTCTTTCATTTTTCCCGTTCCCTCCGTGGTGACTGTTTTTTTGTCCTTCACCCAACTGCTTTCCAGTTGGATCACGCGAGTAATGCCATTGCTGGTTCCACGCCAATAGTTCCCAAAATCCCCTGGCATCATAAAGAAAATTTTTACTTCCAAAAATAAAAAAATGCCCCGGCAGCAACCGGGACATTGACTAGGGAACGTGTAAATAAGGGAAGAATCGATTGCTTCTTCCGCTGAACACATACCTCGTAGTCAAACCCTTTACGGTGGCTTGGTAGAAACTATCGGGCCATATCCCCAATCTTATACGACATTATTCGCTATTAAATTCGACTTAATACTAACAAGAATTTTAGCCATGGTCAATCAAAAAGCAAACAATTATAATATTCTTCATTAACATTGTTCGTATTTTGAAGCGTTTTCATTGCATTTCCTGTAAAATATTTATAAATTTCCGCAATAAAGGGATGGACCCAAATTCCGAGGAATTTGGGTCCATCCCTTTATCTAAATGTTATGAGTTCCTGTATTGTATATTGTTCTAATTTACTGATATAGAGGCCGATTTTCTTTCAAAATAAGCATGCAGCCGATATTCAGCTATCTCGCCAGTCCATTTGTACAAGCACTCGTTTTCTTCATCGGAAGGCTGCAATTTGAAAAGGAATGTCCCATCCTCAAAAGCCACAATGCCGTCTTTTGCACTCCCACTCCATTTAGTCATGGGCATTAGCGATACCAAATCCGCTATCTTCTTCTGATCATACTTCCGAAGCTTTTTCCCTTGAGCGTCGCTAAAGTCAATATTCATGCGATAGTCCTTTTCAGTTAAGTACCGGTGAAAAAACGGAGCTGCTTCTTCCGGAGTTATTGGCTCCAACCATCTGTTTTCCTCTTTTGAAAGCATATAACTCAGCACGACCATCTTATAGCTTTTGACCATGCCGGTCTTTTCAACTTCCAAAAGCCAGTTCTTGTAGTTCAGCCATGCGTCTTTTTCTTCTTCTGTCAGTTCACCTGCATAGGCCAGCATTCCAAAATAGCTGCCGAATTCCTGTTTTACGGTTTTTGAATCGGCATTGGCATGCAAATGAAATTCCAGATACGTCGGACGGCTTCCTAGTTCTTTTTTCAATTCCCGGTAAGCCGCAACAAGTGCTTCTTTTCGAGGCGCTCTTTTTCTTCGCATTTCCTCCAGCAGATCGATCACTTGCAGATCCAGGTTGAATTCACACTGAACCGGCACAAGCGGTTGAATGGCTTTATTCCCCACTGCCCTTTCTTCTTTATCAAAGACCGCCAGTTTCAAATCAGCATTGCGGTAATTTCCGATGAAATCGATGATGACACAATGCGATTTTCCTTCTGCTATCCGCAAGCCCCGGCCGATTTGCTGCGTATAAACCGACAGGGATTCGGTCGGCCGGATGAAAAGAAGTGTATCCACTTTTGGAATATCGACGCCTTCATTGAATAGATCCACCGTGAAAATAATTTCAAGTTCTCCGGAATCCAATTTAGTGCGGGCCGTTTTGCGCTCTTCCGGATGAGACTCACCGTGAAGCGCAATCGAGCTAGTTCCCTGATGCCGAAAAAAGTTACTCATATAAACGGCTTGTTTCACTGAAGAACAAAAGACAATTGTTCTGGTCTGCTTATACCGGTTCCATTCATCAAATATTTTCTGCGCAAAATCTTCACGGAGCTGGACTTGAAGCAATTCCTGTTCATCGTACCGGGTTCCCCGCCAAGGAATCGCCGAATAATCCGTATCGTCATAAACCCCGTAATAATTGAACGGAGCCAGCCAATTGCGTTCAATTGCATCAAGAAAATGAATCGAAATCGCAACGTTCCCATCGCATAAGGCATATACATCCTTGTTATCCATCCTGTCGGGTGTGGCTGTAATCCCCAGCAAAAACTTCGGTTCGAAATGATTCAGCAGGCGTTCGTAAGTCGGAGCTGCTGCATGATGAAATTCATCCACGACAATCAAATCAAAAGCATCCTTTTCAAAGCGGTCCAAATGGTATTGGCTTCCCAATGTATAGATAGATGCAAAAATAAAATCTGCATCCGTCCTTTTTTCGGAAGCATTGTAAAAAGCGCTCGACCGCTCCGGATGAACGTGCTTGAATGACTGCTCTGCCTGGGCAAGAATTTCTTCTCGGTGCGCGACAAATAAAACCCGTTTAAATTTCTCAGCTAAAAAAGCAGCCAGGTATGTCTTTCCCAGCCCAGTCGCTAACACCACCATGGCCCGACTGTAATCTTCAGCCACTGCGTTTTCCAAAGCATTCAATGCCTCCTGCTGGGCAGGTCTTGGAGAAATATCTATACTGTAAGGCACGGGAGTCTCTGCCACTTTCAGCAGTTGCGGGAAAGCTGGTCCTACCGTCATCTCGATTTCTTCCGCTTCCGACCATACCGGACTAATCGGGCGCTTAATATTCGCTTCTTTATGTAAGGACCGATACTCAGCCAGTGTCTCCGCATTCAAAGGCACTGTCTGATCGGCATAGAAATACTTATGAAACTGCGTAACCGCTTCATCAAAAACTTCCGCATCAACAGTTGTCGGTGCAATCAAGTTCCACTCTACACCCGAGGTTAAAGCAGATGCCGATAAATTTGAGGAACCTACAACGAGATGTGAAGTCTCAGTTCCCCTGAACAAATAAGATTTTGGATGAAAGGAAGTTCCGCCGCTTTTCCAGATCCGGATTTCTGCAGAAGGCACTTCTTCTAGCAGCAGTTCAAGAGCCTCTGCCTGTGTCACAAAAAGATAATCGCCTACTAGTAGTTTAACCGTCACCCCTCTTTCGGTTGCTTGCTGCAAGAAAGGGATGATCTTTTTCACTCCAGATTTCATCGCAAAAGCCGTAATCCAATGAATCTCGACTGCTTCTTGTGATAACCGCTCTAAATGCGATAGCAAATGAGAAGTCACCAATTCCAGCTTAGTCATCTTCAACCTCAATTAAGAAGATGCGCTTTTCGAAGCCTCCACGTTTTTCTGCTTTTGCCCTACGAATTTTTTCAAGGCCTTCAAAAGAAGAACCATGGATTTTTGTAGCTGCGTAGAGAAGTTCAAGTATATCCGCTAATTCCTCTACTGCTTCTTCATTGGTTTTTGCTTCTTTGTATTCTGCGAGTTCTTCGCTTAATTTCTTTTTTAACTCAATTTCATATTCCTTTTCCTCAAGAATACGAGACGATAATTCTTTTCCCGTCTTTTCAATTACTTCAGGTATACGATCACGTACTAGCTTGTTATAAATCGGCATACATTTCTTCCTCTCGTCATATAATTCTTAATCCTCTTCGCTCGTAATGTAATGATACAACTTATTCTCCAAGCCCTTCTCCAACAGCATATTCATATGGACCACAGGAATCTCTTTCCCATTCTTATCTTCCATTGTACTCTGCTCAATCATATTCTTATCCGGAACAACTTCCCCTACGTAATAGAAGTCACCGCCTTCATCGTCGTCTTTTTTCACAAATAAATGCAGATCAATGCCTTGTTCTTTAGCGTTAATGATCTTAATAACCTCTTCAGAAGCTAAAGTTCGGTTACTTCTTGTGGACCATTTAAATACCTCTGGATTGATAAAGCCTTCGGTATAGGCGACACTCGATTCGACTTCATCGTGTTTATGATAAGTAACAAAGATTGGACATGTGCCATGTTTTGTTTTGTAGCCGTAGATGGTCGAGCTTTCATCATTGGACCAATTTAATAAGCGGCATGCGTCTTTTCGCGTGTATTTTTTATACAACGTTAAAGGCTTTTCGCAGGAATATTGTTCACTTAGAAGGACTGCACTGCTCACAATATCCTGAAGCATTTCTCTGAACCTTGGATTAACGTTTAAGTGTTCTCTAATCTCCCTATTAAAAGACAAAGCGTCCTCTGCTTCGAATAAGACAAGGGGCTTATTTCCATATTTTTTCTGCATAGCCTCAGTGTAAAATGATAGATTCAAAATTCGCTCCACTGATTTAAAGGTCTCTTTATTGGTGGTACATCCTTGAAGTTCTAACTTTTCGAAATAGCTCTCTCTAGAAATACTTCCTTCATTCAACAGCAAATGGAGTAACAGCACTTCATGTTTCCGTTTACCGTTTAAGATTTCTTGCGACAGCATCGTGATCACTTGATCTTCATAAGGGGAAAGAACCGGTTCGATCTCTTTTAACTTTAAGAGGAAGCGGTAGTAGTTCACGTATTTCTGTACGATAACGAGTGGATCTAGCGAATTGTGGATGATGAAATCTTGCAGCTTTGGAATTTCGCCAATTCGATTCTTAAGTTCGTTATAGGCATCACGTAGTAATTTCATATCCGTTAAGTTACTACGCTTAATGGCATTAAAGACGCGGTTCTTGGCGATTTCTTCAAAGTTGACGGTCGAAACGCCTTTGATATAACTGGTGTCTTTCATATGCCGCCGGATATTGTCTTTGTTTTGAGAACGGTCACCGGATAAAGCGACAGGAATGAGGTAGTTGTTTTTGTAATTTCCGATAAAATCGATAATCGTCACAAACTCTTTGGACCCATGCTTACGGAGTCCTCGGCCCAACTGCTGGATAAAGATAATGCTCGATTGGGTTTGCCGCAGCATCACTACTTGGTTCACACTCGGAATATCAATTCCTTCATTAAAAATATCGACGGTTAAAATATAATCGAGCAAACCGTTTTCTAAACGATCGACTTGGCGAATTCGCTCCTCTTGCGAATGATCACCCGTTAACGCTATTGTTCGAAGCCCTCTTTTATTCAACTCTATCGATAATTTCTCCGCTTCGTCTTTTCTGCTACAGAACATCAAGCCTCTAACACCATCACCCGAATGCCCGTAGTAATGAATTTTTTCGAGGATGTGTTCCACGCGTTCTTCGGTGACAAGTTTTGAAAAAGCCGTCATTTCGTCGATGACGCCTTCTTCGTACTCAATATCAGTTACACCGAAATAATGAAACGGACACAGCATGTCTTCTTCAAGCGCTTCTTGTAGACGAATTTCATAAGCAATGTTGTAATCAAACAACTCGTAAATATTGAAGTCGTCGGTGCGCTCTGGTGTCGCGGTCATGCCCATAAGAAATTGGGGTTGGAAGTAATCAATGACTTTCTGGTACGATTTCGCTCCTGCTTTATGTACTTCGTCGATTAAAATATAGTCAAATGCTTCTGGATCGAATTGTCGAAGTGTCTCTTCTTTTGAAATGGTTTGAATGGTTGCGAATAAATAACGTGCATCCGTTTGTCTCGAAGATCCTGATAGGATACCAAAGTCTTCTTCTGCCCCGCCTAAAATTTGAAGAAAATCAGACTTCGCTTTTTGTAGTATCTGTTCGCGGTGAACGATAAACAACATTCGTTTTGGTGCGAAGCTCCGAACATCAAATGCCGACAAGTACGTTTTTCCGGTCCCTGTTGCTGAAATGACCAAGCCTTTATCATGACCTGCTTCTCGCACTAATTGAATTTTTTGAAGGGCTGCTTGCTGCATTTTATTTGGCTTAATTTTCAAAGCTTCTTCAATAGCATTTGTTTCATATACACCCGGAAAATCGGTAACCAAACTAACTTCGCGATTATTTGCAGGTGGGACGTAGGAAGACGCATAATGTTCAATCCATTCTTCTGTTAAAGGAATAGCAGTATCCCACACTTCTTCAAATTGATCGTTAAAATGGTTAACGATTTCTCCATTTTCTAAGGAAGTTAATTTGACGTTCCACTCGTAATTCACCTTTAATGCATTGGCCGTTAGATTGGAGCTGCCTACAATTAAAGAATGATGCGTTTCATGATTAAAGATATACCCTTTGGAGTGAAACCCTTTTTTATTGGCTAGTCGCACTTCGACATTTGTGATTTTCAACAGCTCTTTAAACACTTTAGGCTGATTGAAGTTAAGAAATGTTGATGTCAAAATACGTCCTTTGATCCCTTTTCGTTCTAAGTCTAGAAAATGCGATTTCAATGTAGCCAAACCACTTTCCGTTAAAAAAGCAACGGAGAAAAGAAACGACTGGCAGTGATCGAGCTCTTCAAGCAGCGCATTTAATACATTTTCATTTGTATTGTTCACAAGTAGAGTCGGCTTAAATCGCTCTCCACTGTGTTGGGTTTGATCGATAAACCCTTTGTATAAGGATTCTTGTAAATTCTGCAGTAAATTCATCGTCAACCACCATTCGTTTTCTTCTTAGTTTTGATTCACAAAGGTCCGTGCAATTTTTTCAATCGCTGGAATGTCGGCTGGCGCCCATTCCAATTGATTTAATTCGTCCGATTTTAACCACTTGATCGCAATATGCTCTGTTAAGACCGGTTCACCTTTTAGAAGCGTGCAGTAAAACGTTGTTAAATGCACAATGCCGAAATCGTATTCGTGGACGGTGTGTTCTACTTGTTCGCCGATCTCAATTTCGCAATGCATTTCTTCTTGAATTTCACGCTGTAGCGCTTGTTGAGGTGATTCGTTTTGTTCGATCTTGCCACCCGGGAATTCCCATAGTCCCGGCAAGGCTTTTTCTGTTCCTCGCTGTGCGCAAAGAATTTTGTCGTTGTCTGTGATGACTGCTCCTACTACATGGATGTTTTTCTTCATGGATGTCTCCTCACTTTTCTACGTATTCATCTCTAATCATTATATTCCTTTAGTTACATTTAATTGAAGTTCGATTATAATTGGATCTAAACTAATATCTTCCATCTAGTTATAATCTACGCGTTTTACGAGGGGATATCTACCCTTACGAGAAAGGGGTACTTGAAATGACAGATAAGCAAAATTCCATGAGTGTGAATAAGCATGTGCTCACACAGGATTTAAACTTGAGGCAGTATTCCAATACGGCGATTTTCCTTAGAGGTCAACTGTTTGTATTGTCGCCTTCTGCTCAAAACCAGCACAATTGGTTTGATTTGAGTAAGGTCAATATCGATCGCTATCAAGAAAAGCAATACAAAGGCTTTTTAGTCGTGCGATTTTTCGATAAGTTATTGGTCGCCGACCTTGATCGTTTTATCCGTGAAATGATGCCGACAAACGTATATGTTCAGCCGAGTTCCGGCCGCCCACACTGGAAATTCAATATCAAATTTTCAAATTCTACTCATTACATCGTCAATCAGCAAAACCCCAACAAAAGGTATCCCATACGTGAGTTTTCTGTACAACAATTACAGGAGTTACTTAATAGAAAAGCTTAATTTCTTCTATAATAAGAATACAAAAAGCGCATCAGGAATTTCTCCCGATGCGCTTTTTCTATATCAACAAATAAGCGACGCCAAATCTCGTGGATAATACGTCAGCATCTCAATGCCGTCTTCCGTCACGAGCACCGTGTCGGAATGGCGGAAGCCGCCGAGGCCTGGTACGTAGATGCCCGGTTCGACCGTGACGACCATGCCGGCTTTGATTTCCGTGTCGTCTCCGAGGTCGAAGAACGGCGCTTCGTGGCCGAGGAGACCGATGTTATGCCCCGTATGGTGGCGAGTGAGTTCGGTGATGCCTTGTTCCTTGAAGTAATTCTGGACTTGCTGTTCGACGGATGCGTAGCTCGTGCCTGCCTTGATCGCATCGAAGGCGACGTCTTGTGCTTCGTACATATAATTGAAGTATTTCTCCTGGTCTTTTGTGTATTCCCCGACGAACATCGTGCGTTCGAGTTCGCTCTTATAGCCGAAAACATCGGCGGCGGCTCCGGTTACCAAGGTGTCCCCTTTTTGCAGGATAGCGTTTTGGGTCACGGCGTGCGGGAAGGCTGATTCCGGTCCGATCTGGCCGCGGAAGATGGCGTAGGCGGTTTGACCATGTGGCTTGTAATCCGGCCCGAGCGTTTCGATCATCGCCATTGTCGCTTCCATAGACGCTTTGCTGGTGATTTCGATTTCGCTTAATCCTTCTTTCGTGTATTTCTGGAGCAGGCGGTGCGCCAGGTTGCCCCAGCGGCAAGATTCTTTAATGAGTTCAATTTCACTGTCCGATTTCACGAAGCGGAATTCCTCGATGACGCCGGCCAGGCTGACAAATTCTTTGACGTCGATCAGTTTGTCGACCGATGGTCCGCGGTAGCCCTGCGACGACCCGTAGCCGATGGCGTCGTAGCCGACTGTCTTCCCTTCAACGCCGTATTCTTTCAAGAGTTGCTTGAAATATTCCATCGGGTGCTTGATGCCCGGATATTCCGGGTAGGAATGGACGTGGTCGACGACGCTGTACTCCTCGGCGTGCTCGTGCTCGAGCTGCGGCAGGAAGATATGTACTTTCTTGTCCGGGTCGACAAACAAGCCGATTGGCCGCTCTGTCGGGTGGAAGTGGAATCCGGTCAGGTAGAAGATGTCGGTGACGGCGAACAACACCGCGGCGTCTACATTTTTCTCATCCATTTTCTCGAAAAATTTGTTCTGGCGTTCCTTGAATTCATGCATGGGTATGGTAAGCAACATGATTAGGTTCCTCCTCTGATTTTATATAGAGATGGCAATTCGCCGTGTGGCCATTGCCAAAGTCTACCGCTTTCGGGAATTCCTTTTTGCAGATGTCCATCGCGAACGGGCAGCGGGTATGGAACGTGCAGCCGGACGGCGGGTTGGCCGGACTTGGCACATCACCCGTCAGGATGATGCGTTCTTTGACTTCCCGCGGGTGGGACACCGGGACGGCAGACATCAAAGCCTGGGTATACGGGTGCTTTGGTGCTTTGAACAATTCTTCTGTATCCGCCACTTCGACAATTTTCCCGAGGTACATGACCGCCACTTTGTCGGTCATGTGCTCGATGACGCTCAAATCGTGCGAGATGAACAGGTAGGTCAGGTCAAACTCTTTTTGCAGGTCGAGCAGTAGATTGATGACTTGCGACTGCACCGAGACGTCAAGCGCCGATACGGGTTCATCGGCGATGATGAAGTCCGGCTGCAGGATGACTGCCCGCGCGATTCCGATGCGCTGGCGCTGTCCGCCCGAGAATTCATGCGGGTAGCGGTCAAGATAGGATTTGGGCAGTCCGACGATATGGAGAATACGCAGGATTTTCTCGAGCCGCTCCTCTTCTGTGAAATTGCGATGGATGCGGAGTGGCTCCATCAAGATCTGCCGGATGGTCTTTTTCGGATTCAGCGAGGCATACGGATCCTGAAAAATCATCTGCAGTTGGCTCCGCAGACTGCGCATATCCCGGTAAGACAAATCCAAGATGTTCTGGCCTTCATAGAACACTTCGCCTGCCGTCGGTTCCGTCAAGCGGAGAATCGTGCGCCCCGTTGTCGATTTGCCACAGCCCGACTCGCCTACCAAAGCGAAAGTCTCGCCTTTGTTGATGGTGAAGCTGACGTCATCGACAGCGCGGACGACGACTTTTTTCTTGAACATGCCTTGCGGGATTTCGTAGTACTTCTTTAAATTATTGACTTGCAGCAGCACTTCGCCTTTCATCTACCCCACCTCCCCTTCGGTCGTATCCTGGAGCCAGCATTTGCTGAGGTGATCGCCGTCCTGGAAAACCGGCGGTGTCTTTTGAAAACATTTCGCAAATGCGTATTGGCAGCGGTTCGCAAAAACACAGCCTTCCTTGATCTCTTCGGGCTTCGGCACTTGTCCGCTGATGGAGTAGAGCCGGCTCTTGCGTTCGTTGTTCGACGGCATCGAATCGATCAGCCCTTGTGTATATGGATGCAGCGGGCGGTCGAACAGCTCGTTCACTTCGGCCATCTCGACGATTTCCCCGGCGTACATGACGACGACCCGGTCGCACATTTCAGCCACGACCCCGAGGTCATGTGTAATCAGCAGCAGGCTCATATCGTTCTGCGTTTTGATGTTCTTCATGAGTTCCAGGATTTGCGCCTGGATGGTCACATCAAGCGCAGTCGTCGGCTCATCCGCGATCATCAGCCGGGGTTCGCCGAGAAGTGCCAGGGAAATCATAACGCGCTGACGCATGCCGCCTGACAACTGATGCGGATATTCGTTGACGATCTCTTCCGCCCGCGGGATGCCGACTTGCTTCAGCACCGCAATAATCGCTTGGTTGATCGCTTTCTTCGACATTTTCTTGTGCTGCCGGAGCGGTTCACTCAGCTGTTCGCCGATTGTAAATACTGGATTGAGCGACGTCATCGGCTCCTGAAAAATCATGGAGATTTCATTGCCGCGCAGCTTCCGGTACTGCTTTTCGGTCAGCGCTGTCAGGTCCTTGCCACCGAACAGGATTTCCCCGGACGTAATTTTGCTGATCTTGTCGGGAAGCAGTCCCATAACGGCCAGGGATGTCAGGCTTTTGCCGCTGCCGGACTCACCGACTACTCCGAGCGTCTCACCTTTTTCGATGGTGAAGTTCACGCCGCGGATCGGTTCGACCGTGCCTTTGCCGCTTTTGAATTGTATTTTCAAGTCTTTGATTTCAAGAATTGCATCAGCCATCTACTTCTCCTCCAATTATTCTCCTTTTAATCCGGGATCCAGTGTGTCACGCAGCCAGTCGCCAAAGAGGTTGACTCCGAGCGCCGTGAAGACGATCGCTAATCCAGGGAACGTGATGAGCCACCACGAGCTGAAGATATAGTCTTTCCCTTCGTTCAGCATATTGCCCCATGCCGGAGTCGGCGGCTGAACACCGAATCCGAGGAAGCTGACGGATGCTTCGGCAATGATGTACGTCCCAATCTGAAGCGACGCCAGCACGATGATCGGCGTGTACAAATTTGGAACGATGTGCTTCACCAAAATCTCGAAACGGGAGACGCCGGTAGCAACGCACGCCGTGATGAATTCTTTTTCGCGGAGGGCCAGCACTTCACTTCGGATGACCCGCGCAAAAATCACCCACCCGCCTATTGCCAGGGAAATAATGATGTTCCGGAGGCCCGTCCCGATGACCGCATTAATGACCAGGACCATCAGGATAAACGGGAAGCTCAGCTGAACGTCAACGATCCGCATCAGGATGATGTCGATCCAGCCCCTGAAATAACCGGCAATGACACCGACAATTGTGCCGAACAGTCCGGCGATGACCACGGTTGCGACTCCGATCAACACCGATACACGCGCCCCCATAATGATCCGCGACAAGATGTCACGCCCCAGCTGATCCGTTCCGAGGACATGCCCTTCTGTCATCGGCGGCAGCAATTTGTTGCCCAGTTCTGCATGCAGCGGATCGTACGGCGTAATCCATTGGCCGAACAGGCTCAAGAGGATCAAAATGATGATGATGCCAAATCCGAGCATGCCTGTCCAGCTTCTGGCAAGCTGGGAAAAGAATGCTTTGGTTTTTGAGTTTTTCTTGAAATCCAGCGAAACTTCATTCGGGACTTCTTCGCTTCCTTGAAGGCTTGGAGCCATTTCTTTCACCTACTTCACTCGTATTTGAGGATTTACATATGCATAGAGAATATCAGCGATAAAGTTAATGACGGCATAGATCAATGCGATGATGAAGACGCCGGCGAGAACAATCGGGAAATCACGGTTCATCAGCGATTGCATCAACAGCCTGCCAATGCCCGGCCAGGAGAACACGACTTCCGTGATGACCGCTCCCCCAAGCAGGACCCCTAAATCCAGCGCCACTAACGTAATGATGGGAATCAATGAATTTTTCAATGCATATTTCATGATCAAACGTGAAGGCGGCACTCCTGAAGCTTTCGCAGTCCGGATATAGTCATTCCGGAGAATGTCGAGCATGGATGATCTTGTGAAACGGGTGAAGCGTGCGACGCTGTATGCGGCAAGCGTCAATGTCGGGAGCAGCATATGGACGAGCGAGCCGCCCCCGCCTGAAGGCAGGATTTTGAACTGGGCTGCAAAAATGTAAATAAGGATCAAGCCGAGCCAGAAGCTTGGGACCGCTTGGCCGACGACCGTCAACCCGACGGCAATCCGGTCGAATATTGTATTGCGCTTATATGCCGACAATACGCCCAAGGGAATCGCAATCAGCAGTGACAGCACCAGTGCGGAAATCGCCAGCTGGAACGTGGCCGGTACCCGGCTCAGCACAATGCTCAGCGCATCTTCCTGGCTTCTCAGTGATTGGCCGAAGTCACCTCGTACGGCACTGATCATGAAATCCCCGTACTGGACGATGAGCGGTCGGTTATAACCCAGGAGTTCCCGGTATTCCTCGATTTGTTCTTTCGGGGCATCCGGCGGCAGGAACAGTGTGGTCGGGTCTCCTGACAAACGAATCAAGAAAAAGACGACGGTAAGCGCCAAAAAGACGACAACGATGACTTGCAAAAATCTCTTAATGATAAAATCCAGCATGAAAGGACTCCCCTTCTCCTAACTCCCTTGATTGGTCTAAAAAAATAAAGGAGAAGCTAGGCTCTCCCTTATTCAATTTGCTGCTATTCCCAGGACATTTCGTATGCCTGCATTTTTTCATCGACCCGTGGAGAGAAATTCAAGTTTCCACGAACTGCGTACAAATCTGCCTGCTGCCACAATGGCACCCATGCTGCCTGTTCTACCAGGTCATTCTGCAGTTCTTCAAAGCCATCGAATCTTTCCTTTTCATCAAATAAAACGGTTGTTTCATAGATTTTCTTTTCAATGGCTTCATCGTAGAACCCACTGTACGGTGCTTCTTTCGTAAACAGGTTTTCAATCGTTGACTGCGGATCGAATGCCGGCCCCCAGCCGAGGATGAACATATCGCCCATTTCACGGTTCTGGATCTTTTCTAAGTGATTGCCCCATTCGTTGACTTGCACTTCAACTGTGACGCCGATTTTCTGCAACTGGGAAGCGATCGCTTGAGCCACATGTGAGTCCATCGGGTAACGGCCATTTGGTGTATCCAACGTCAACGTTAGTTCTTCCGGTTTGTAGCCCGCTTCTTCCAACAGCGCGATGGCTTTATCCGGATCGTATCCGTAATCTTTTGTTTCCACATAACCGGTATTGATCTCGGCTAACGGGCCTGTCATTTTCGTGCCGTAGCCGTTCAATACAGATTCGAGCAACTCGTCCACATCCACTGCGTAATTCAATGCTTGACGCACTTTCACATCTTGCAGCGGTCCTTCATGGAACGTGTTTAGTGCCAGGTAGTTGATGCGGGAAGAAGCCACTTCTGCGATTTTTGCGTCTTCTGCTCCTTCAATTTCCGCTACCGAGTCAACCGGGATGTTCTTGAACAAATCGATTTCCCCGCTCAGGAATGCGGACATTCTGGAACTGAATTCAGGGATGTAACGGAATTCCAGGTTTTTGATCTTTGGAGTACCTTGCCAGTAATCTTCAAACGCTTCCAGTTTCAAGTAGTTGTCACGAGACCATTCGACAAATTTGTAAGCGCCGGTGCCGACTGGTTCTTTCGCTGCCACATCAGCCCCGACTTCCTCCACGTATCCCGGTTCCATAATCAGCAGATCTTCGATGATTCGCTGGATCAGGCTCGGGAACGGTTTCGCTGTGACAATCTCCACTTCGTATGGTGAAATGACTTTCACTTCCGCTACGTCCACCCATCTGGAGCGGTAAAACGATTGGTTTGCTTCATCCAATATGTAATCTATGCTGAACTTGACGGACTCTGCGTTAAAATCTGCTCCGTTGTGAAATTTCACGCCTTCTTTCAACTTCAAACGCCAAGTCAGTTCGTCAATATTCTCCCACTCCTCGGCCAACACCGGTGTGTATTCCCCTGTTTCTCCATCTCGTTCAATTAAAGGATCGTAGATGTTCCGGATTTGTGTATCCGTTACATAGTTCACATCCGAGTTTGCGATCAATGTACCCGCATCCGCCTCAAAACCGATCACCAGGCTGTCTTTTTTGGTATCTGAGCTTCCGCCGCTTGTGCTGGTTTCTCCACTTGTCCCTTCAGTACATGCTGCGAGCAATAACATCAGTATCAATGCTAGTAATAGAACCGGACTTTTTCTCATTTCCTTCACCCTTTGCAATTTTATTGGCCAGCAATTCCTCGATTCGTTCCATTGCTTTGATGAGTTCTTCAACATCCTTCTGCTCTAGATCCCTAATTGTTTCTTCCACTCGTTCATTCGCCCGGGCTTGGAGAAAATTGAGGTCATCACCACCTTTATCTGTGATTCGGAGAAAGTAAACCCGGCCATCCTCTTCTGAAGCGACCTTCCTTACCACTCCTTTTTTCTCGAAATTCTTGATGATTCGGCTGACATAGCCTTTATCAAACAAGAACTCTTTTGCCAAATGGGATACAGTACATTCTTTGTTGTTGCTAATTTCAAATAAAAACATCGCTTCTGTAGCAGAGTAGGAACTCTTGTCCGCATACAAATTGAAAATACCCATTTCTTTTACGTAAAATCGGTTAAACTTTTTTATTGCCTGAACTTCTCGCATCATTTTTTCTAACATCCTTTTTTTCTTTATTATCTGAATATAAATACTATTTTAACTTGTTGCTTTTGTCAACTTCTTTTCCGAGAAAATATTGGTATAAAAATGATATAAAACAAGACACTTTGTTCTTTTCTTTAGTTTTTTGTTATTTAAAAATATCTTTTTTACTATAATTGGATTTCTCTGTACTTTTATTTTTCTAACTTCGGAGTCATTCCACTGCGAAAATCATTATATTTAGCAAAACGAAATATTTATTAGCAGAAATAAAAAAACCTGCATCAAATCCATCCATGCAGGTTTTAGGCTATTGGCTTTTATAAATACTTCCGGTAATTCCCTCTCAAAAACACTTCCTCAATCCGGCTCGTAAAGACCTTCGTATTCAAAATCTTTTTCCCGATCAGCCGGCTGGCAATCATTTCGGTTTCCTTGAAATCCATGTCCAGGTCTTCGGCTGCTTTTTTTACTTCCACAATCGTGGCATCCTTCGCGTTTCCGCCTGCCTCTTTCGCTTTTCTGCTTTCTTCAAAGACATAGGTCAAGACCCGTGCTTCTTCTTCGTTGAGCTTGCCGGTTTCGACGAACTTCTCGATAAAGCTCTTTTCATTCAGGATGTCCTTCAGCACTTTTGCTGCTTTGAATTGCGGGGTTTTGGAAGCCGGGATGGTGATTTCTTCCCCGGTCTGCGGGTTGCGGCCTTTCCGTTCTTTTTTGTCGGTGACCCCGAACGTGCCGAAGTCGTTGATTTTCACTTCTTCACCTTTTATCAAGACCTGGGTGATGCTGCCGGTGATTTCATTGACGACTTTCGCCGCTTGGTCTTTCGTGATGCTGCTTTTATGTGATATGGCCTGGATCAGTTCTTTTTTGTTCATCGTCTTTCCCCCTGTTTGGTAAGGCGCGTGCTTTTTGCGGCCTTTTTCTCTTATCCTTTATTATACAGTTATAAAAGTGGGAATTGTGGAAATAAGGGCTTTCCGGATGTAGTATAATTCGGTTAAGGAGTTGCTTGCTATGGATGAAAAAGACTGGCTGATCATTACGACCATCTACGAGGAAAAGAACATCACGAAAGCGGCGAACAAACTCTTCACTTCGCAGCCGGCGATTACGTACCGGCTGAACCAGCTGGAGGAGGAAGTCGGCGTGCGCCTCATCTGGCGCCATAAGAAAGGCATCAAGTTCACGCCGCAAGGGGAATACGTCGTGCAGTACGCCAAGGAAATGCTGATGAAGCTCCAGCAGACGAAAGACTACCTGCTCAACACAAGCGACGAATTCGCCGGCATGATCCGCCTCGGCGTATCGAGCAACTACGCCCGCTTCGTCCTGCCCGATGTCTTAAAGGAGTTTTCCGAGAAATACAGCAACGTCCAGTTCAAGGTGTTCACCGGCTGGAGCTACGAAGTGCTGAAGGAAATGGAGCAGGATAATATCGTCCTCGGGATCGTGCGCGGCGACATCTACTGGCAGAGCAACAAAGTGCTGTTGAACCGGGAGAACCTGTGCATCATTTCAAAAGACCCCATCGACTTGCCGAACCTCCCGAAAGAGCCGCGCATCGTCTTCAATACCGACCCGAAGCTCCAGCAGATGATGGACAGTTGGTGGTACAGCAATTACTCGCAGCCGCCGTCCATCAACATGGAGATCGACAACATCGAAACGTGCACGAAGCTTGTCTCGAGAGGCCTCGGCTACGCCATCGTGCCGGAGCTTGCCGTCACGGACATGCCGGAGCTCCATAAAGTGATTTTGCGGGACCAAAACGGGCAGCCGTTCGACCGGCCCACCTGGCTCATCTACAAAGAAACGGACGCGCTGTATCCGGCGGTCCAGCACTTTATCGACTTTCTGACCGGCTCTTCCGCCGCGGGTGAAACGGATTCAACGGATGAGGCAACAACCTAAAAGGATTTCTTAGGAACGGCAAACCCCCTGGCTGTGGATCAGCCAGGGGGTTATTGTTGCCTTTTCTTATGCATTTACCTTCGCTTGCATTGAACGCGTTGCCGCTGCCTTGCCGGCGATTTTTCCGAAGACGGCACCGGACATCAAACCGGATCCGCCGGGATAGTTGTCGTAGAAAATGCCGCCGATCATTTCGCCTGCTGCAAACAGCCCGTCGATCGCCTGTCCGCCTTCATCCAACACTTCGCCTTCCGGATTGACGTGCAGTCCGCCGAACGAGAACGTGACGCCGCACGTGACGGGATATGCATAGAACGGGCCTTGTTCGATTTTCAGTGCCCAGTTCGATTTCGGAGGCGTGATGCCCTCTGTGCCTTTGCCGTCTTTCTCGTTCGGGCTGTACTCGCCTTCCTGGACAGCCGCGTTGTATTGCTGGATCGTCTCCAAGAACTGCTCCCAGTCAACCGGCAATTGCGCAATCAGTTCTTCCAGCGTGTCCGCTTTGTATTCCGTCGTCTCTTCCAGATTGTATTCTTTCCGCAGCAGATGCCGGACCTGTGCGTCGTAGATCTGGACCGCCATCTGGTCCGGCTGCTTCAGGATTTCGCGCCCGTATTTGGCGTATGTGTAATTCCGCAAGTCTGCCCCTTCGTCGACAAAGCGCTTGCCGTCCTTGTTCAGCATGATGCCTAAAGGATACGAGTGCTTTTTGAAGATGTCGCCCGGTTTCGTGAAGTCGCCGACTTTCGGCGCGTTGTAGTCCGTGCCGATCGAGTGGCAGCCGGACCACTGGCCGAATGTCGCGGCGCCCGCTGCCACTGCCATGGACAGCCCGTCGCCCGTATTGAATTCCGTCCCTCTGACAATGGCCGCTTCCCATTCTTCGCCCAAATGCTCCATCCGCATTTTCTTGTTCGCTTCAAAGCCGCCGCATGCGAGCACGACCGCGTTCGTTTCGACCGTCAGCTCCTCGCCTTTTCGGTTAACCGTGATGCCGGTGATGCGGCCCGCTTCTTTTTTCAGGCCGGTTGCCGCCGCTTCGTACCGGACTTCGATGCCGAGCTTCGCGGCGCGTTCGTTCAATTGCTTGATCAGGCCGACGCCTTTGTCCGCCGTCTTGACCGGCAGCCCGCCCCAGAAATGCCGCTTGCCGTCTTTTTCAAACGACTGGTTGTCGTAGATCAGTTCAAACGTGATGTCGTTGCCTTTCATCCAGGCGATCGTTTCAAACGATTTCGACACCAGCTGGCGCGCAAGGCCCGGTTCGCTCCGGTTGCCGGTCACGCGCATGAGGTCGTTGTAATAGTCTTCCTCGCTGTAGTTCGGCATCTCGATCTTTTCCGCTTCCTCTTCCGAGATATTGACAATTTCCTTGATGGACTCCAGCCCGTTATAGGCGAAGCGGATGGCGCCGTCCGTGAAGAACGAGTTGCCGCCTCTTTTTGCTTTCGGCCCTTTTTCCAGCACCAGCACATTCGCTCCGGATTCATGCGCGGAAATCGCCGCACAAAGCGCCGCATTCCCTGCTCCTACCACCACTACATCGTATGTTTTCCCTGTCATCGTGATTCCTCCTTAAAATTCTTCCTGCTTTCATGATAGGATGTAATTGTCAGAAAATAAAATCGAAAAAATCTATAGAGAATCATAAAAGGATTTTATCTTTATTTTAATTTTAAACAACATTTATTTATCATCATTCATAATTCCTCCAACGGCTGAAAATAAAGGCGGTTTTCTACCAAACCGGGCGGCGGTAACGCTATAATGAAGGCATAGTTCAACGGCAAATACAGTCGAAGGTGGTATGGATTCATGCATACTTTTCGGAAATATAAAAACTCACATCTGCAAGTACCGGTGAAGGCGCCTCTGCATTTCAACGAAGCAACCGGAAACGAGGAAATGGGCTTGCTCATTGCGAAGCTGAAGTCCATCTTTGCGGAAGCGAAAGAGCAGCAGCGCGAAGTGGTTTTCCTATGTATCGGCTCGGACCGCTACATCGGCGATTCGCTCGGCCCGCTGATCGGCAGCATGATGCAGGAGAACGGCATATCCCGTCCCGTTTACGGCACCTTGGAAGAACCGGTCCACGCCTTTAATTTGAAAGCCGCCTTAAAAGACATCTACCGGCAAAATCGCAATCCGCTCGTCATCAGCATTGACGCGAGCCTTGGCACGAAAGAGCAGGTAGGGAATGTGCTGTTCAACGAAGGCCCGCTGGTTCCGGGAAAAGCGCTTGAAAAAATGCTGCCGGAAGTGGGCGACTACCACTTCCAGGGCATCGTCAATTACCTCGATCCGCTCCCGAGCTCCCAGTTTTTGAACGACACGCGCCTCCATACGGTCATGAAACTGGCCAAACTGATTACAGAAATCATTGTGGACAGCGACCAAGAACAATAAAAAGGGATTCCGCCATTATCGGCGGAATCCCTTTTTGAGTTAAATCGCTCCTGTGATAAACGCCACCGTGATGATGGCGATGCAGCAGATAAAGGCCCATTTGAATGCAAACTTCTGCAGTTCGCCGATGTCCTTTTGCACCATGCCGGCAACCAACAATGTGGAAGCGACAAGCGGGCTCAGGAAGTGGATCGGCTGGCCGAGCACAGATGCCCGTGCTATGTCCAGCGGGCTGACGCCGTAAGCGGCCCCCGCTTCTGCCAGGATCGGCAGGACGCCGAAATAATAGGCGTCGTTCGAAAGCGCAAACGTGAACGGCATGCTGGTGATCGCCACCACGAGCGGGTAGAACGAACCGACGGAAGTAGGAATGATGGAAATCAACGAATTGGAGATGGCATCGACCATTTGCGTCCCGGAAAAGATCCCCGAGAAAATCCCGGCGGCAAAAACCAGTACGACCACGGTAATGGCGTTGCCCGAATGCGCCAAAATCCGTTCTTTTTGAAGAGCCAGATTCGGATAGTTGATCGCTGCCGCCAGCACAAAACCGATGATGAAGCTGATCGGCGCCGGCAGTAAGCCGACCACCAAAACCGTCATGACGGTCACGGCCAGAATCAGGTTGACCCAGATCAGCTTCGGCCGTTTCAAATCGTTTTCCACCGCATGCGTAGCGGCGACTTGCAGCATACTTTCCGAGCCTGACGGGATCTTCTCTACGGAGATGATGCCAAGCCGGGCCCGTTCTTTTTTGCCCATCAGATACGCGACACCCAATACGCTGAGCATCCCTGCCAGCATCGTTGGTACGATTGGGATGAAGAATTCGTTGGCATCCAAGCCAAGCGAAGCGATGGCGCGTGTTGCCGGACCGCCCCACGGCGTCATGCCGCTGACGATACTGACGGACAAAATGGAAATCGTTGCGAGCACCAGCGGATTCATGCCTAAACGCAGATAAAGCGCAAGCATCGCCGAAACGGTGATCATGTGCGTCGTCGTCCCGTCGCCGTCAAGCGCTGCAATCATCGCAATGACGGCTGTTCCCAGTGCAATTTTCACCGGGTCCCCTTTGACGATTTTCATGACTTTGTTGATCAATGGGTCAAACAAGCCGGCATCGATCAAAATGCCGAAGAACAAAATCGCGAACAGTAGGAGCGCTGCGGAAGGCGCAACCTGCTTCAAGCCTTCCATCATCATATCCCCGAGCCCTGACCAGAATCCGCCGATCAGTGCAAAAACAATCGGAACCACTACCAACGCCGCTACCGGCGACATCTTTTTCGCCATGATCAGATACGTAAAGACAACAACCATCGACACCCCTAAAAATGTAAGAATAACAATTACCCCCTTTGAATGTATTCGCTTACAATTACTAGAAATCTAATACGATTCCCGGTTACTTAACAATTTGAATTAGTTATAAGAATATTTCATCTAATCCAATAAGTAAAATAGATAAATCTTATTAGAAATGAACAAAAAAACTTATAATCCGATTCTTCGTTCATTTATTCCGTACACCTTTAAAAGGAAGGGTGGTCATTGAGAAAGTTGATGAACTTTTGTACGGTCGACAATTTCAGGAATTCCTGGTTGTACATGAGCCACGTATCCCGCGTCACCGGTTCGCCGTTCTCGTAGAACAAGGGGTATTTGTACAGTTCGTCTGAAGGGCGCAGGCAGATTTCCGGCAAAATGGCGATGCCCAGATCGTTTTTCACCATTTCCTTGCAGGTTTCCTGCCTGTCGGTTTCCATGGTGATCATCGGCGGCTCGACGTAGCGGTTATGCCACCATTTGCTGATGATGTCTTTCAATGAACTGTCCGTCTTGTAATTGATGAACGGCAGTTCCGGCACTTTCTCCAGGTCAACTTCTTTTTTTGAAATCAGAAACAACTGCTCGGTCTGCAGCAAGGTCTTCGCCCCCGTCCAGCTGTAATCACCGCGCAGTATGCCCAAGTGGACGCCGGAGGAATTGAGCAGCCCCATGACATCTGCACTCCACCCCGTGTTGACGCTGAACTGGACATTTGGATGGGCCGTCAGAAACTCCTTCAATAACGGCGGCAGTTTGTACTGCGCAAAATTGCTCGAAACGCCGAGGCGGATCGTCCCCCGGATTTCCTGCTGCATGTTTTGAAGATAGTCTTTTGTGTTCTGGAGCTTTGTGGTCATTTCTTCCGCGTACTGGGCCAGGTAAATTCCTTCCGAGGTCAGCTCAACGCCTTTTTTTGTTTTGAAGAAAAGCTTGGTTCCGACTTCTTTTTCCAGGTTTTTCAGGCGGTACGTCAAAGCCGGCTGCGAAATGTACAAGCGTTCCGACGCCCGGCTGATATTTTTTTCTTCATATAGTACTTGCATGGCTTCCCAGTCTTTTTCATCCATTTTCATCCCTCCATTTTGTGTTATAAGTATTTTCGATAAGGCTTTGAACAAAATATCTATTTCACTTATGACTCAAATTACCATAGTCTATTTTTAGAAGCAATAGAATTTTCAGAAAGGTGGTTCATCCGATGAAAGTACCGATTGCCGTCATGCGCGGCGGAACCAGCAAAGGAGTATTCATCAATTACAAGGAAATGCCGGAGGATCGTGTGCTGTGGGACAGCTTCCTGCTCGACATCATGGGAAGCCCCGATCAGCGCCAAATCGACGGACTGGGCGGAGGCAACTCCCTGACCAGCAAAGCCGCCATCATCAAAAAGTCGGAAATGGACGGAATCGACGTGGAGTATACGTTTGCGCAGGTCAGCATTGAAAATCAGCTGGTGGATTTCAAGGGGAATTGCGGGAACATCTCTTCTGCAGTCGGCCCGTATGCCATTGAACAAGGGCTCGTCGCAGCAGTGGCACCGGTGACCCAGGTCCGGATCTTTAATACGAACACGCAGAAAGTGATCATCGCGGAAGTCGAAGTGGAAAATGGGCAAGTGAAGACGGAAGGGCAATGCGAAATTCCAGGTGTTCCCGGGACCGGTTCTCCGATCTATCTATCCTTTACCGATGCACAAGGCGCCGTCACCGGCAAGCTGTTCCCGACCGGCAACCCGGTTGATCGGATCGACACACGGAACGGCCCGATTGATGTATCCATCATCGATGTCGCCAATCCCCTCGTTTTTGTCAAAGCGGAAGATGTCGGGTTGACCGGGTCGGAATTACCGCATGAATTCACGGCAGAGAAACTGGCAGAATTGGAAGAAATCCGTTCAGCCGCCGCTGAAATGTGCCTGTTTTCAACGAAGGAAGAAGCGACCGTGAAATCGCCCGCCGTGCCGAAAATGACGATTATTGCCCCTCCCGAAACGTATTTTGACGTCAACAGCGTGGAACGGCAAGCAGACGCAATGGATTGCCGCATCCGGATGATGTCGATGCAAAAGCCGCATCAGGCCCTTGCCATCACCGGTGCCATCTGCACAACAGCCGGCGCGTTTTTAAAAGACACGGTTTTAAACGACGTCATCGAAGTTGAGAACACCGTCCTGCGTTTGGGCCACCCGTCCGGCATCATCGAGACGAAAGTGGACATGATTGCGGGACATATCGGCAATATCAAAGTGGTCCGCACCGCCCGGATGATTCTGGAAGGCTTTGTCTATACAAAGCACAACTATGTGTACAGCAAATCGCTGGCTTGAGAATTTCAACCTCCCGCCTTCTTAATGGCGGGAGGTTTTGTGTGCGGCAGAAATGGTGGAAACTGTCCGCATCATTAAAGCGCCTGAAGGCCTGGCGTTTTAAAGGAAAAAAAATGAGCCGGAGAAGACATCTCCGGGCTCATGTAGTTTGAACGTATTCTCAGCGGGGCTTTTCCCCGATCACAACGGTTGCATCCAGGTTTTCGTCCCTGACGACTTTGGCATGGAGTCCGGCTTCAACGAATATGGCCAGGGTTTTTGTTCCCTGCGCCTCACTGGACTCCATCAATAGATGACCACCGAAAACAAGCCAGTCGGCCGCTTTTTCCGCAATCCTGCGGTGAAGACCCAGTCCATCCGCACCACCGTCAAGCGCGTGTTCCGGTTCATACAAACGCGCTTCCCTCGGAAGGAATTGAATCGACTCCGTAGGGACGTAAGGCGCATTTGCCACTATGATGTTCACCTGCCCTTTCAAAGAAACAGGCAATGCCTTGTATAAATCACCTTGGCAGACCCGGCCGCCAATCTTCGATAAATTTCGGGAAGCGCAGTGCACGGCGACGGGATCAATGTCAACGGCATGCAACGAAATGCTTTCCGCACAGCCAGCTATGGCGGCACCGACTGCCCCTGAGCCGCAGCATAAATCCAACACCGTATTATGGTTCGGACGGATGAAGGTTTTCGCTTGCCGGACCAGAAACTCCGTACGTGGACGCGGGATAAACACGCCTCTTTCCAGTTCGATCCGCAAGCCGCAAAAATGGGTGAAACCAAGCACGTATTCAAGCGGCATCCCGCTTGCCCGCAGTTCCACCCATCCCCTGATTTCTTCCAGGCTTCGGGCTTCACCGGCAAGAAGCCGCGTTTCTTCCTCTGCGAAGACGCAGCCTTCACTTCGCAGTCTGTCCACAATGCCCGCCTCGATTTCGGAATCCAACTGGAAATCGGTGTTCCCCATTGTCAGCTCGCCTCTTTCTGGATTGCTGTTATTTTTCTTTTTTATTCGAGAAAGAATCCAGATGTCCTTCTTCAACTAGTCTCCCGGTTTAAACAAAAAAGAAGCTTCTTAAAGAAAGAAGCTCCTTTTATCGGTTCCTATAAAAAGTATTAAAGGTTTTTGGATTTCACATGGTTCAGGAAGATTGCCAGTATCAGGATGATGCCGGTGATCACGTTTTGCCAATACGACGAGACGTTTGCCAGGCTGAGTCCGTTTTGCAGCACTGCGATGAACAAGACGCCCAATGCAGTTCCTGCAACGCCCCCGACGCCGCCTTTAAAACTCGTTCCACCGAGCAGCACTGCCGCTGCGACCAGCAATTCCGTACTGGTGCCGATGGTCGGGGCAGCTGAGGCCAGTCTCCCGGTTTCAATGATGCCCGCCAACGCTGCGAACATGGCGCTGATGGCGTAGACCACGGTAATGACCAAAGTGACATTGATGCCGGACAGCTTCGCTGTATGGGGATTGCCTCCGACAATATAGATGGAACGGCCGAAACTGGTGTATTTCAAGAACAAAAACGAAGCGAGGAAAACAATCAGCATGATGATGATTGGATACGGAATCACACCCAGTTTTCCGTTGCCAAGTGCCATGATCAGCGGATACTCCGAAACGTACTTCGTTTCCCCATTCGTCCAGACAAAGACAATTCCGCGAAACAGCGATAAAGTCCCCAAGGTAACCACAAAGAAATTCAATCCCACTTTTCCGATCAGTAACCCGTTAATCAGAAAACCAATGGCCGTAATCGCGGCTATGGTAAGGATGATGCTCAGCAGTTGGGACATTCCAGCAGACAGTAAAGTAACGAGCATGACGCCGCTTAAAGCCATTGTAGAACCGACTGACAAATCGAATCCGGCTGTTAGCAGGACAAGCGTCATCGCCATGGCCATGATCCAGATTCCGGAACTGGCAGTTAATAGGTTGATCCAGTTCTGAACGGTCAGGAAGGCGGGATTGATGATGCTCACGATAATGCATAGCAAAATCAGCAGCGGCCCTATTCCTGCAAATTTCAATAATACCTGTTTGTAGTTGACCTTTTTTGGGCTGATTTCTTCGGCGGTTTTTAAGGTGGTTTCAGTCTCCATAGTTACCTCCGTTCTAATCGTTACCTGTGGCGTAGTACATGATATTTTCCTCGGTAACTTCATGGTTGGATAAGATGGTTTTCAGTTCGCCCCTGAACATGACGCCGACCCGGTCTGCCACTCCTACCACCTCCTGCAAATCAGAGGAAGAGATAATGACGGTAAGGCCTTCATCTGACAGTTTACGCAGCAGGTGATAAATTTCCGACTTCGCGCCGACATCAATGCCGCGCGTCGGCTCATCCAGCAGCAGAACCTGCGGCGAAATCGACAACGCTCTGCCTAAAATCACTTTTTGCTGGTTGCCTCCGGACAGATGTTCAATATGGGTATGCACGGAGGCAGTCTTCACACCCAGGTCCTTAATGATTTTCTCGACAACTTTTTCTTCTTTTTTCCGGTTCACCAGACCGAACAGCGATTTCCGGGACCGGACGCCCAGTACCGCGTTTTCATAGACGGACAAATGGCCGATGATGCCTTCTGATTTTCTTTCCGCCGGAATAAGCGTGATGCCCCGTTTCAATGCTTCGACCGGGCTTTGGCAGGGATACGCTTTTCCGGCAAGATCGATGTGTCCGTCAGACTCCATTTCCCCGATCAGGGCGCGGAGGATTTCGCTTCTTCCGCATCCCACCAATCCCGAAAAGACGAATATCTCCCCTTTTCTGATATCGATGTCCAAAGTTTTGTTGGCTGATTTTTTTATTTCCAGCTCTTTGATGCGCAGCATGATGTTCGCGTGCTGCACCTGTTTTTTCAGCGGGTAAAGATCCGACAATTCCCTCCCGACCATCGATGAAATGATGGTTTCTTCTGTCCAGTGCGGCGGCACAAGCCGGGTTATATAATGGGAATCCCGCAGTACAATGATTTCATCGCAGATTTTCAAGTATTCCTTGAGTTTATGGGAGATGAAGATGACGATATTGTTGTTTTTCTTGAAATCCTGCAACAGTTCGAACACCAACTCGGTTTGATCGTCCGTCAAGGAACTGGTCGCTTCATCCAAAAGCAGAATCGTGGGCTCTGTTGCCAAGGCTTTCGCGATGGATACCAATTGCTGCTGATCCGGCGACAATTTCCCGGCTTTCTGTTTTACATCCAAGTCGAGTCCCAACTTGTTTAGATAGAAGGACGTTTTTTTCTCTTTTTCTTTCCAGTTCACAAACCACTTGCCGCTTTCGTTCACGATGACGTTTTCAGCAATCGACAACTCATCCACCAAAGATGGCTCTTGCGTCACCATGGCAATTTTTTTGCGGCGCGCGGTTTTGATGGAAGTGATCGCCTCCTTCTCGACTTGAACTTCGCCTTCGCTTGCTTTTTCAATGCCTGTCAGGAGTTTTAGGAGGGTGGACTTTCCTGAGCCGTTTTCTCCAGCCAGCCCAAGAATGGTCCCCCACTTGATAGAAAAGCTGATGTCTGAAAGTGCCTTGACTCCCGGATAGCGTTTGGAGATGTTTGTGAATTCGATTGCATCCTCACTTTTTTTCATGGCTCACACTCCCATTGCCCCTTAGTCAGCTGAAATCGAATTCAGCTCTTCTTCCCATGAAACAAAGTCTTCCGTGTCTTTATCGACCATAGGAACCGGAATCACAATCTCTTTCGGCAGTTCTTCCAATTTTGCCCCTTCGTTAAAATGCTGGTTCAAGAAATCGACCGATTCAACTCCTGCTTTAATGGGATTTAAATTGAATGTGGCATGGACTTTTCCTTGTTCGATCGCTTCAATGCCGCTTTTTTCAGCGTTCACGCCGATAATCATGATTCCTTTTTCCGGATCTTCTTCATATAAGGTTTTATTGGCATTTTTGATGGCCTGAGCTGCTCCGATTGCGGTTTCGTCATTGTAAGTGAAAACCGCCCGCACGTCCGGATTTTTGGTGAGGATATTGGCCATGATTGGAGCTGCACCGGCGATGTTATCAGTCGGGTTGTCCTGCTGCTCCACCCATTTCAGGTGATCGTAATTTGCCGTCTCTTCTTTAAACTTGGACATGACGAAGATGTTTCCTGGCACTGGAATGGCCATGCCGATTCCTGCCACTTCCACATCCTGGCCTTTAAAGGTTTCAGCAAAAAGCTTGGCTGCTTCCGTGGCAGACGCTCCCCGATCAAAAATCACTTGGCTTGTCAGGTTATAGCCTTTTCCGCCTTTCGCTACATTGAAATCCACACCCAGGACCGGAATGTTTTTGGCGATAGCGCGGTCAAGCGCCGGTTGGACGGTATTGGCGTCCAGCGGCCATACGATGAGTGCATCCACATTTTGTGTCAGCAGGTTATCGATGGTGCCTACTTGCTTGCTGGGATCGCTTTGGCTGTCGATGCCTATCACTTCAAACCCTTGTTTTTCCCCGCTTATTTTAATCGCTTCAAACCAATTTTTTACTGTATTGTTTGCACCCGCCGGGATGGAGACGCCTATTTTCAGCGCATCATTTCCTGAGGCTGCGTTTTCGGATCCACAAGCTGACAGAATGAGCATCATGATCATACAGGAGACAATGAATAAATGGTTTTTATTCTTCATAAGCTGGCCACTCCCCGTGTTTCAATTTAGTTCGATAAAAATGAGCCGGCAAACCACTGTATTCCGTAAATTCGCCAGCTCATTTCTATTCAACTTTTCAGACTGTCTGTCTCAATTTTTCCGTTTGTTCCGTGTCCACTACGCCTCGCACCGCATCTTTAAATGCAACTTTGTATTCGTCCCGAGCCACTTGTTCCGACACATAACCGCATTTCACGTCGAATGCGACTTTTTCAACCGCGCGGTCTGCCGGATTCCCATACCCGCCGCCTCCGCCTGCCAATTGCTTGTAAACGGTATTTTTCGGGATATCGGAAATAAGATCTTTGACATGCGCCGCGTATTTTCTGTCGTTCGGATACTGCAGTTCGATGGCATTGATGCTTCCCTGCTTCCCGCCTAAGATGCCGGGCGCTCTTGTATCTTCTGTCCCGCCGTCGCCAAAGACACTGGCTTGGCCGCCATCATCCAGGAAAGTGAACGTTGTTTCGACACCCAAACCGCCGCGCCATTGGCCAGCACCGGCAGAATCCTGGCTATACTCGTATTTGGTCAGGAAAACCGGATTGACCATTTCAAACATCTCCGGATCTTGGGCCGCGAGCGCTCCGCCGGAAGCGATCAAGCCGATATGATCGTACCCGTCTGTTCCGTAAGTGCCGCCGCTTCCGCCTTTGGTGCCGTTCAGCAGAATGTCCACATAGGGCATTTCTCTTCTGGAATCCCAGCCGTTGACAATGGAACACATCAACGTATTCCAGCCGGCAGTGATCCGTTCAGGAAGCGCCTCCTCTAATGCCAGCATGATTACGGAGCAGACCTGGTCGCTCAAGTGGTTCCCGAACCCTGTCGCAGCAGGATAGTTGGGATTCAGCATGGTTCCTTGAGGGACTTTCAGTGTAATGCATCTCTGGACAGCTTCGTTGTGAGCGATTTCCTGTTCGCTTAACATGAAGAACGTGATCATCACGGAAGAAAGCGTTACTGGATACGGCGCATTGACATACCCTTTCGTTTGAGGGGAAGTCCCTTCAAAATCGAACGTGATGTGCTCATCCTCCACTTGGATGTCGACTTTGATCACCATTTCCGCGTCATGGTCATGGCCGTCATCTCTGACTTTCCAGGACGCTTTGTAATTGCCGTTCGGCATGCCTTTGATGATTTTTTTTGCCATTTTTTCTGTGGAATTGAAAATTTCTTCGACAGCCTCATAAATCACTTCTTTTGAATATTGTTCAAACAATACTTTCAATTCTCTTTCACCGACGGTACAACCGCCTACCATTGCATGAATATCATCTCCGACAATCGGCAGCCGGACATTGCCGATGATCAGGTCCCACACGTCGTAGCGCAGCTTCCCTTTTTCATAGATTTTCAAAGGAGGAATCCGCAATCCTTCCTGCCACAAATCGGTGGCATTGGGATTGTAGGAACCTGGAACAGCGCCCCCTACATCCGCCTGGTGGGCTGTGATGACCGTCCAGGCTACACATTCCCCGTTATGGAACACGGGCTTCAGCACTTTCCAATCGGAGTTCTGGTTCCCTCCGGTAAATGGATCGTTATGAAGGAAGACATCCCCTTCGTACACGTCTTCGCCAAAGTATTTAACGACTTCCTTCACGCCCGGACTCGCTGCATACCCAAGAATCGGGATGTATTCGGTCTGCTCGATCAAATTGCCCTGGAAATCATAGATCCCTAATGAAAAGTCGCGTCCTTCCACTAGCAAAGGCGAATGTGCGCTTCGTTCAATGACAACTCCCATTTGGCGGCCGATTGCTTTCAAACGGTTTGACAGTATCGAAACTAGGATTTGATCCATACTTTTTCCTCCTCCTGTGTTTGAAGTGTAAGCGCTGAATCTTTGATGATGAAATTGCCGTGCTTGTTCAAATGGACATTGAAGCCCGTCGGCACGACGATTGTCGTCGTCGTCAACTCGATGATTGCCGGTCCTTGAAGTTTTGACCCCGCTTTCATCGCTTCGCCGTCGTATACATCGGTTTCAAGCAATTGTTTCGTCACCGGATCGAATACCTGGCGTTTGTTTTTGGCTTGGAGCTTGTCATGTTCTGCAGCCTCTTCGATTGTCTGGGCTTTGAACTCCGATTGTTTGCCTTTGCACGTCAAACGGATGTTCATGACTTCAAGGTCGCTGTTCAATAAGCTGAATCCAAACAGTCTCTCATGTTCTGCATGGAACTTGCCGGCGACTTCCGCTTTGTTTTCTTTGGCCATATCTTCTTCTGCTATTTCAATGGTCACTTCATAATGCTGGCCAAGATACCGCATATCCAGCCCGTAGACCAAGGCGCTTTCTTCCTCTTCGACGCCTTCGTTCAACAAGGCCTTTAATCCAAGCCCCCGGTCTTCACTCAATACCTCCATGATTTCCGCCATATTGGCAGTCTTCCAGTTTTTGTTGTAGGTCTTCACATAGTCATGCCTCAAGTTGGATGCAAGCATCCCGACCGCACACAGCACGGAAGAGAATTTAGGGACGACGATTTCCTTGATGTCCAGTTCTTTTGCAATCATCGCGGCATGGACCGGACCTGCGCCTCCCGCTACGACCAGCGGGAATGAACGGGGATCATGGCCTTGCAGAACCGTCGCTTCCTTGATGCCGTTTGCCATATTCAAATTGGAGATCTCGTAAATCCCGAGTGCCGCTTCTTCAATGCTCAGCCCAAGCGGTTTGGCAACATGCTCGGAGACGGCTTGGCGCGCTTTTTCCAAATTCAGCGAAATGCCGCCGCCCAGGAAATAATCAGGGTTCAGATAACCTAATACCAAGTCGGCATCGGAACACGTCGGCAACTCACCGCCGCGGTCGTAGCATGCCGGACCCGGAACTGCGGTGGCGCTCTGCGGGCCGACTTTCAGCAAGCCGCCGTCATCGATCCAGGCGATGCTCCCACCGCCGGAGCCGATGGTGTGGATATCCGCCATCGGCAGGGAAATCAGGTTGCGTTTTACTTCTCCCTCTTTTTTGATGCTGATTTCCCCTTTGTCGATGATGGAAGCTTCAAAGGAAGTTCCTCCCATATCAACGACAATGGCGTCATTGAATCCGCTCGTTTTAGCAAATACACTGCCCGCCACCGGACCTCCTGCCGGACCGGATAAAACGGTTGTTGCCGGAACTTCGACCACGTTCAACGGATTGGTTACGCCGCCGTTGGACTGCATAATCAGCAGTTCGCCTTCAAAATGAAGGCCGCGCAGTTTGTCGACAAGGTGACCGATGTAATTTTTCAATATCGGTCCGACATATGAATTCATCGCAACCGTACTTACCCGGTTATAAAGCCGAACAACGGACGCTACATCCGTGGAAATCGATACAAACGCGTCCGGCATCATTTCCTCTACGTATTTTTTCGCCAAAAGCTCGTTTTGGGGATTGGCATAAGAGTGCATGAAACAAATGGCGACAGATGAAATTCCTTCCCGCTTGAAAAGCGCTACGGCATTTTCCAAATCTTCTTTGGTGACTTCAGTCAATACCGATCCATCGAGATGGGTTCGTTCTTTCGCGCCGTAAATTAAGTCCCGGGGGACCAGCGGCTTCGGTGCTGCGTATTTGTTGTCGTACAGATGCTCTTTGCTGCGGACGCCTCGGCGCATCTGGAGGACATCCCTGAAACCTTCCGTAGTGATCAAGCCGGTTTTCGCTCCTTTGTCAGTCAGCACCGCATTGGTCGTTACAGTCGTTCCATGAACGATCAACCCGGTCTGCTGAAGGAGCTGCTCTGCTGTCAGATCGAATTTCGCAGCGATATTGCCGATGCCCGTCAGCACGCCTTCCGAAGGATCATGGGGTGTCGTTAATACCTTTTCAATCAACTGCTGATCATTTTCGGAATTCAGAAACAGAAAGTCCGTGAAAGTGCCTCCAACATCAATGCCCATTGTAAATTTCGACATAATCGTGTCCCCCTTAAAGTTTGATGATATCGTAAGCGCCTTGGCTGAGTGATTCTGCTCCGTCTTTCGTGATGATAAAAACATCTGCAATGCTGACGCCGTATTTCTCCTGCTTGTCAGAATAGTTCGGGTGAACGCTGATCACCATGTCCTCTTCAAACAAACTTGTATCGGTATCCGTTAAAATCGGTAAATCATGGTCCACACCAATTCCATGGCCGTGCCAGATGCCCATGTTCACATCCAGTTTGGCGGTGTGTTTATGAATGATTTTTGACACGCTATTAATCGGAATGCCCGGTTTCAAAGTCTGCTGGATTTCTTTGATAGCGTTTACACAAGACTGCGCAAGTTCTAATTCTTCGTTTGAAATATCCCCTACCGTGAATAACCCGCCTTTTTCGACCCAGTAGCCGTTCTCGTCAATTAACTCGACGTATGCAGTTACTACTGAATTATTGGTGATTTTGTCAGACGTGGCTTTTCTCAAGAAATACGGCCCTTCTTCCACAAATATCAACGTATCGATGGCACCTTTTCCGCGCGCGATTTTTTCAATATCTGCAGCAATTTCGGCTGACGTTCTGCCAGGTCTGATCGCATTCTTAAATTCTTCAAAACTTTCCAGTGCTAAAGAATAGGATTGGCGGATCCCTTCTTGTTCATCAGGTGATTTGATGCTTTTGATTTTTTCGATATTAGAGGTTATATCCAGCACTTCGGCATCCAATAGATTTTTAAACATGGAGCTTTGGCTCCCGCTCATCATGGATTCAAGCCCTACTACCCCTACTTTATTCGGCTCATATGAATTGATCAGTTCACCAATATGCTGATACAAATCAGCTTCGGAATGAATAACGTCTCCTGTTCCAAGGAAGCGTGCATCATTTACAAAGCCCATCTTTTTCGCTAAATAGCTGTCTGCCCTTGTGGTGTAATAAGAAATTGGCTCCTGCCCTTTCGCGTAAATAATAAAACCGGGCCTCAAGATTGGATAGTAGCCTCCAAAATAGTAAAGGAATCCATACTGGGTGATGATCCCTTTCCCGTAGACCACGACTACATCCAGCTTTTCAGTTTCCATCATCGAATCCAATTGGTTCCATCGGTATTTCACTGCATTTTTTTCATTGTAAGTTTCGGCTAACTTGTTCGTCATTGCAATCTCTCCTCCGCTACTTTTATGATATCGATGCAACTAATCTTGCATTTTTATTTGACAGAAAATTCTGTACATCGATTTGACTACAATGTATGATAGAAGAATATTAAAGTCAATAAAGTTTCATGTAAAAAAAACTTACACGAAACTTTTTATACTTATAAATTCTATTTGAGAAAAATGTTAAGGAGGCATTTTATGGAACTCTTCACTAAACTAAAAGATTTTGAATTGCAGTCAGTGCCTTTGCAGATTGCAACTGCCATTCAAAAGCAAATCTACAATCAGGACTTGAAACCTGGAGACCGCCTGCCGAAACAAGAGGAACTAGCGGATTTCTTCGCAGTTAGCAGACCAACCATTCGAGAAGCACTGGATTTGCTGATGGAATCCCAGTTAATCCAACGCGAATCTCCAAAATCGAAAAGTTATGTCATCGCTAACTTCCATCCCGATAAGGCATTAAAAAGTGTGCAAGACATTATATTACTATCCTTAACTTTTAATACATTAACTAAGTGGGAACTCTATGCAATCCGAGAAATGATTGAAATTCCGTGCGCCGCTTTAGCTGCAAAAAACAGAACCGAAGAAGACATCAGGGAATTGGAACTGCTTTTGCCAGGCCCGGAAATCCTGACAAAGAGCGTCCCCGAAATTTTTGAGGCAGATGCCAGATTCCATATTAAGCTGGCTGAATGCACGCGGAATCCATTAGCTAAGACTTTAGTAGAGTCTTTGGTGTATGCCTATTTCAAATTGGATATTTTTATTAGCGAAGTTGAAAAGCGTTCGATAATAGATGGCTTACCGGAACTCTTGGAAGCAGTAAAAAACGGGGATGAAGAAGAGGCAAGAGAAAAAATGACGGAGCATATGAAACATTTCAAGTACTACCATAAAAAATGATGATTATCACTGTTTACAAATTGATCTTTCATAGAAAAAGGGCTCTCCAGTCTCCTGGAAAGCCCTTTTCTTCATTTATTTTTGGATCATGCCTGTAAATTCCCCAAGCCGTTCCAAAGAATTCAAGTTGCTGTTGCAGACATCCGGCTCCTGGCAGATGTAGTTGCCGCGCTTGATGTAGTTATCCTGTCCAGAGCTTTTCGTCTTGGCGGTGAACATGCCGACTTCGCTGTGGCGGTTGCAGATCGCGCAGATGCCTTTTTTATGGCTGCGGGTGAGTGAACCGTGGATGCCTTCCAGGCGCCCGTCTTTTTCGTAGACGAGGTACATCAGGCTCGAACTCTCTGTCCAGGCGAGGTACGACAGTTTCTTGAAATCGATGTTCTCGAACTTCGGCCCCTTCAGCTTTTTCGCTTTCGGGAACAGTTTCTTCAAGGCCGCATCGGTGACCGCTTTGAACGGGATGATGTACGGCTCGAGCTGCGCCAGAAACGCTTCGGCGTCGGCCTTTTCCTTGACGCTTGCGAGCGGGTTCAGCACCGTTTTCTGTTCGGCCGTCAGCGACGGGAACAGCTTGAACACTTTCTCGTGCGCCAGGTGGCGGAGGACGCTCAGCACTTCGGCGTCGTTGCCCGTCGCCTGCCCGGTCACGAGGATCCGTGTCTGGTCTTTAATAAAGTTAAACTGGTCGTTCCGGATAAATGCTTCCGGGCGTGCGCCAGTGTTTCCGGTTTTATCGGTTGTTTCTTTTACATGTATCATTAGAGCCACTCCTTATGGGTTGAATTGGATGTCTATAAGGAAGCCGTGTACAGGGAATGACACATTGATGGGCGATTTAGTTGTTGCTTGCCCCACACAAAGGATCGCCATTCGGAATACCCGGCTTTGCATGAGTTTTGCGTGACGCTGATAATTGAGACTGCATTATCATCTGTTATCCACTTCCCTTCGAAACAGGGATTTCTCCCTCATGCGTTTATCATACTCGAATCGGCTGCAGGTTTCCAACTGAAAAAGCCCGAAAACCGATATTGCCATCCAAGATCTGGTAGCCGATAATAGTAACGAAGCACTAGCTCGAAAATGGAATCCAAAAGGAGTTTTAATGTGAAACAGATTTTGGCAACAACTATTATCAGCTTTGGCGTTATTGCCTTGCTTGCGGTCGGCGGGTATTGGTTTATTCAGCGCGAAGCGGCTAAAGGCGAAGAACCGCCTACAGTTTCTGCCGGTGTCCAGGCTCCGGAAGTACAGCCCACCGAACAGACTTTGGAGATTGTCGACACCCCCTTTTCTACTGAGATGGACGAAAAGAAGCTGCAGGACCATCTTCACGAGATGAGCCACAGCAAAGTGTACGCGGCTGATAAATGGGGGCAGGTGCGGCTGATCACGCAGGCAAATATTGCAGAGCTGCTGGCGATTGTCGAAGCGAGTAATTTCGAGAAAAAAACCTTTTACCAGAGTACGCTTGAAGACTGGCAGCAAGGTGACTTTTCGAATGCCGTGGAAGTCCATAACTCCATCTGGAGCTGGCACGGCGGAACGGTCGGCAAAGCGACCCGGCTCATGACCAAAGAAGAAGAACAGGCATACACCCGTTCAAACTTCTAAGCCAAACCGCCCGCTATGAAAAAAGAAGATGCTTATAACGGCATCTTCTCTTCAAGCAATAATGAAATTTTATGTAAGATCGATTTTCTCAAAATGCTCCACAACCGGAAACGGTTCATAAAAGTGGTGCAATAATCGCTTCCATTCCAGATATTCAGGAGATTGCCTGAACCCTACGGTATGGTCCTCTAACCTTTTCCATTCCACTAGCAGCAAATACTTCCCTTTCACTTCCATGCACCGCTGCAATTCGTGGGACAAGTAGCCGTTCATCGAAGAAATAATTGCAGATGCTTGCCGAAAAGCCCCTTCGTACTCTTTCTCCATGCCCGGTTTTACATAAAGCACTGCAGCTTCCAAAACCATGTGAACCCTCCTTCGCCAATTCGGCCATTATAAAAACTATGACTTCTTTTATTGATTCCCCTTAAAATTCCCGATTCCTTCTTTTCCAAACAGAAAGGGAAGACGCCTAGAACCGGCGTCTTCCCTTTCTTGTGCCACAATCACTTGATGAACGTCAAAATATGCTCGACGAACGGTTCGGTTTTTTCGATCTGCGTCCAGTGGCCGCATTCGTTGAAGACGTGCAGCTCGGCGTGCGGCAGGAGTTCGATCAGCCGATAGCTTGTACGCTCAATCGGAATGACTTGGTCGTTCAGGCCGTGGAACAGCAGCGCCGGAATCTGGATCTGTCGGAGTTCGTCGTCCGTCAGCGCCAGTTCATCGAGTTTGTTTTGGCGCGGTTCCGGGAACATCGCTTCGAACGACTGCTTGACGTCCGGGCGGATGCTCGCCTCGTAGCGCAGACGGACAAGTTCCTCGTTATTCGCCGCTTCCTGGTTGTACGAGAACAGCTTGATCAGTTCACGCATAGACTCCAGGCTTGCTTCGTAGCCCCATACCCGTTCTAATCCTTCTGAAATAGGGAATTGAATACCTGCACTGCCCATCAGTATGAGTTTTTTCACTAATTCCGGCCTTTGTAAAGCGACATGCAGTGACAGGGCGCCGCCCATCGAATTGCCCACCAGATAGACCGGCCCGTCCGATACCGCTTCGATAAAGCCGATGAGGTGCTCGACCCATAAATCCACGGGATAGTCATTGCTTTCGAGCTTATCCGTTTCACCGAAGCCGATGATGTCCGGGGCGAACACATGGTACTTCTCGCTGAGTGTCGGAATAATCAAGCGCCAGTTGGCAAACGCGGAAACCCCCGGACCGGAGCCGTGGATCAGGATAATCGTCTCCTCACCCGTCCCTTCCTCGTGGTAATGCGTGTTGATGCCGTTCACTTCCATGAATTTTGACGCAATCGCTGTTGTTGTCATCATCATTCTCCTTTCATTCTAGTAAATAGGCCAGAAGAAACTATTGCCAGTTTCCTCCAGCCCCTTATTAGTCGATGCCGGGAAATTCATTTTATTTATTATGCATTTTCCACTGGTGCCTTTGTTCTGACCGGTGTCGCGTATTCGAAGAATTCTGCAGGCAGACTCGAACCGTGCCAGATAACCGAATGCTCAAGGTCCACACCTTTCCACTCGACCGTTTTCCAAGCCGGGTCAAAAATCTGGTAGCCTGAATCCCCGAATAACTCAACTCGGTTGCCGCCCGGTTCGATTACATAGAGGAAGTTTGCTTGCGTGACACCATGTTTTCCTGGACCGGATTCAATCTTAAATCCAGCTTCGATTAATAAATCGGCAACATCTGCTAAGTGCTGCGGGTAGCCGTACCAGTAGCAGATGTGGTGCAGACGCCCTTTTTCACCGAGGGCATCGCCCATGACGGCGATGTCGTGCACCAAGTTCGTGACACTCAGCCAAGCCGCGACGTCTTTATCGTCCCCGTCCATGATGCGCTCGCGCACTTTAAAGCCAAGCGCTTCTTCCAGGAACTCCACGTTTTTGTTCGTTTCGCTCGCTGATAAGTTGACATGGTCAATGCGGCGGACCGGCACGCCTCTTGCCGGACGCTTTTGAGGACGGTTCAACAACGGTGTTTTCTGATCTTCCGGCGCCTGGTAATATTCCACATCCCACAGAATTTCCATCTTATGGCCATCCGGCAATGTGAACTGGTACGCACGCCCGTGCCCAATATCGCCGTCGATCCAGCCAAGGCCATAGCCTGTCGCTTCGATCGCCTGCACACGGCGTTCCAGCGCCTGCGGAGAAGTGGCACGCCAAGCAATATGCCCGAGTCCCGCTTCGTCATTGGCAGTGATGATCAACGTACTGTGGTAGAAGTCCTCATAAGCGCGCATGTAAACGGAATTGCCTTCGCGGTGGGATTCTTCCATCCCTAAAATTTCTCTGAAAAACTTAATGGATCCTTCAAGGTCCGTGCTGTAAATCTCCACGTGCGCCAGTTGTGCTACATCTAAAATCGGTTCTTTTGTCATTGTAGTTGCCTCCTCAGATTTTTTTACCACGTTGGGTTTCCTTTAAAGCCGAAAATGGATTTTCCATAAGCAGCGAGGGAATCTTCGTACAGATGCGTCGGGTGGACCGCCACCGTCATGATGTCGCGGACGAACATTTCAGTCGGATCGGTTTTGAAAATCGAATTGCCGCCGAGTGTCAACAAGACGCGCAGCGCCATTTCTGCCGCGTTTTTCGAGACGTAGCCGCGGATGGCAAACAGTTTTTCGCGTTCTTCCTCGTCCAAAGTGGTCATGCTGTTTTCCTGATAATGCGTGAGCCGTTCCAGGTACTCGTTCGATAAGCCTTTCAGCGAGCTCAGCTGAATTTTCATTTCCGCCAGGACGCGCTGGCTGCTCGCCGCTTCTTTTTCGTTCTGGCCGTGGTTGAAAATGCGGATGCGGTTTTCGGTCTTGCTCTGGAAAATATCCAAGAGCCGCTCGACGCCGCCGATCTGGATAAACTGGAAGCCCATCAGGAAAAACTGCATATACGGTACGTTGGCGATCTGGTATTCCGGTTCATAATTGTCTTTTCCGAGCCCTTGGCCGGCCATGACGCGGGCCATTTTAAACACCCGGTTCGGCGGAATGTAGACATTGTCGACAAGGACGCCGTTGCTTCCTGTTCCCCGGAGCCCCAAAGTGTCCCAGTTGTCGACGATTTCCACATCGTTCTTGTGGACGATGTACATACTGTACTCCGGTGCATCGCCGTCTTTCAGCTTCGCCACTGCACCGAGTGCAATCCAGTCGCTCCAAAGCACACCGCTGCAGAAGTTCCACTGGCCGGACAATCGGTAGCCTTCGCCGTCGTCGGTCACTTTTCCGACAGGAGCGAACACGTCCGCCATCAGTTCGCCGCTATTGAATAATTCGTCCCGGCTTTCTTTCGGCAAAAACGCCGGCCAGGTTTCGTGGATGACGAAGAAATAGCTTAACCAGGCTGCCGGTACGCTGTGGTACGCGATCGTCCGGATCATTTCACCGAATGTGAAGTAATCCAGGTCCTGGCCGCCGTAGACTTTCGGCCGCAGCAATTTATGGAATTCCGCTTCTCTGATCTTTTCAATCACCACATCGGAAAGTTTGGCATTCTGTTCGGCTTCTGAAGCGTGTTTCTCAGCAATCAACCCGATCTGTCTCGCCTTCTCAATGAGTTCGTCCCGGTTGGCTGCCGTTTTTCGGACTGCTGTTTGTTGATTGAGCGTCATGAAAATTCCTCCTCTTGGTAAGCGCTTTCAAACCCCTTATAGCAGCGGTATGAATTAATCACATCATAACCGGCAGAAAAATCAGAAAATAGAGACGGAATCTTTGGAAAATCCGTGGCATTTAAAACGTTTGTGTTTAAATGATTTTTTACAATAGATTTAAAGTTAATTTGATAAACCGGGAAATCAGGTCGTTAGAAGATTTTGAACTTTTTTCATGTCCATAAATACTTTTTAAATATAGTCGAAAGCTTTTATTTTAAATCCGTTTTTTCCGCTTGCCGGTTGAAAAGCAAAGCAATCGCCTTTCACGTTCTCTCCTTAAACGCACAAAAAAGCCTTGCTGCTGTAGATGCAGCAAGGCTTTTTAAATTTTAAATTGTTATCGTCCCTTTTGATTTCAGGATGTTGATCGCCAGGTAGATGGAGAACAGCGCTTCGGTGTCGGCCAGGTCCTGGTTCAGGATTTCGCTGATTTTGGCAAGCCGGTAGCGCAGTCCGCTGATCGACATCGAGGTCTTTTTCGACGTCGCGTTGATGCTATTGCCATTGCAGATATAGGCATAAAGCGTCCGGATCAAATCGAATTCCTTGTCGATGGCCAGCAGCTTGCCGATGTGCTGCTCGACAAACCGGTCAATCAGCACATCATCCTGCACCTGGAACAGTACGCTTTCCAAGCCCAGTTCTTTGAAATAGGACACGTTCGTTTCTTCGTTCGTGGCGCGCAAAGCGGCCAAGGTTTCATTGTATAAAACCTTGAGCTCCATGAAGTTCTGGATCACCGTCGAGACGCCGACGCAGAACTTATGGCTGGAAAAGCGCTTCAGGCAGTACGTAAACAGATGATTGATGAACTTGTCCTGGGTGATATTCAAGTTCTCGAACGACGGGTATTCGATCAGAACGATGATCTTGTCGAGTTTCTGCGACACGATCGTATTGACGTTGCGTTCGTTCAGGAACAGATTGATGTAGCGGATGAGTTCTTCATTAAAGGCGATTTCGTTTTCAGCGTTTTTGCAGTCGCGGCCGATTGCCAGCATCCAGTACGAAGAAGCGGAATTGAAATTCAGGTAATAGGAGACTTTGTACATCTCCTCTTCCGTCAGCCGGCTCTCGAGCATGTCGTTCAGGAAACTGCGCTTGATGTTCTGTTCGGTGCTGATCCGGATGTTTTCGTTCAATAACAGGATCGCCGACGTCAAGCCCGCTTTTTCGATGATCATGTAATCGAGTTCGTTCGGCTCTTCCCCGGCCGGGTAGACAAACGAGCAATAGCCTTTGACGTCCTGCTCATAGAAAATCGGCGCGCGCAGCAGCGAAAAATTGTCGGAATAAGGGCTGAACTTTGTCTGCTTGGCGTTGAACTTGCGCAAATCGAGCGGCTCTTCCAAGTGGCCCGCCTTCACCAGCACCTGATGGTGGTCGTTTTCGATAAACGCCGTCAAGCCGGTCGTTTCATAGAGGATGTCGACGATTTTCTGGATGCCCTGCTTCGACAGCAGTTCTTCGATCAGCCGCTGGTGGATGTCGTTCGCTTTGGCAAGATGGTCGCGCTCGGTTTTCAGCTTGTCGGTCACTTCATCAAGTTCCTGGATGATGCTCGTGCCCTGGTAATAGCGCTGCTCCCCGGCAATTTCCTCGCCCCATTTGTCGAGCGGCATGCAGATGCATTTGCATTCCGCGTGCCCCATGCCGCGGCATTCGATTTCCTTTACGAGGACCGGCTGCCCGAGAACGGTCGACAGGTAACCGCTCGCATAGCCGCATAAAGTATGGCATACGGGTTCTGCACTTTTGTCATTCGCGAGCAGGTACTGGTCCGCTTCAAAGGTGTTGATCCACAGCACTTCGATGAATTCGAGCTGGTCTTTGTCCGTCCCGATTTCCAAAATCTCCACTTTATCGAGGTAGCCGTGCAGCTGATGGAACTTCGGTCCGGCATAGACCGCGTCCCAGACGCTGTCCCACTCGAACTGCTTGGCTTTTTCACCGTCGTTCACGCCGCAATGCCAGCCGTAGCGGGTAAAAACCCCTTTCGTCCGGTCTTTGCCGATGACTTTGACCAGTTCGGTTTTCAAGGCGGTCCGTGCTTCAATCGGAATCGTGATAACCCGGTCGTACAATTCATTGACCACCGTGTCTTTTTTGGCGTCGAACAAATCTTTCAAGTTCAGCGGTTTGGCTTCCATTCTCATTTCCCCTTTGTCTGAATAGGATGTGGGCCTTGCCCGGCAACGGCTGCTGGATACCTATAAACAATGCTTTTGAAATACCAATTAATGGCCATGGAATTGAAGTGCTCCCCTTTAGCATCTTCCGGCCTTCGTCTTTATCATTAAATTACATAAACACTAATTATACAACTCTAAATTTTCAAATAAATTACTATACTGCAAAACCATTTAGCTGTTTTGTGCTGAAATCCGGTGAAAATTGCTATGCTGGCGTTGTATTTTTCGTCGATTGGTGCTGATATTCTCAAGGTGTAAGTTTTTCATCGAAGCAAATATCCATTGGCCGCTGTCACGAAAGACCGCACGAAAATAAGTAAGCGGTTACAAAAGCAATACTCAGCCCAACATATCATAATGCAGAGGAGAATGTAAAATGGACGATTTGTTATTCAGAAAAGCAATGGGGAAATTTGCAACCGGCGTCACGGTACTTACGACAGCTCATGAAGGGGACATTCACGGTATGACAGCAAATGGCTTCATGTCTGTTTCATTGGACCCGAAACTGGTTGTCATTTCAATCGGACACAAGGCACGTTTCCTGGAAAAGGTCACGCAATCGCAGCGCTTCGCTGTTAATATTTTAGCTGAGGACCAGGAACCCCTTTCCAGGCATTTTGCTGGACGGCCGCAGGGAGAAGTGGAATTTGCCGCTCTGGATGGCCTGCCGGTGCTTGACGGAGCCGTTGCCAGAATTACATGCGAGGTTGCTTCCACTCATGTCGAAGGCGACCATACCTTATTTATCGGGAGAGTCACCGCGATTGAGTTTGAAGAAAAGAACCCTCTCCTCTTTTATTCCGGGCAATACCACGAAGTGAAAGCACTCGAAACCAATAAAATATAGGCAGGTGAAACCATGGAACTCCAAAAAATCGCCCAGCAATTACGGGATGCAGAAAATACGAAACAGCCCATCGCGCCGCTGACCGAAACAGCAGACGGCATCACGCCGGACGATGCCTACCGGATCCAGCTTTTGCAGATCGAGCAGAAACTCAGTGAAGGCGCGAAAGTCGAAGGCCTGAAAATCGGCTTGACGAGCAAAGCGATGCAGGACATGCTGAACGTCCATACGCCGGATTACGGCTTTGTGCTTGATTCGATGGTCTACGAGGAAGCGCGCGCCATCGACGCGGAGCACTTTATCCAGCCGAAAGTCGAATTTGAAATTGCGTTCGTCTTCAAGGAAGCCTTGAAAGGCCCGGACGTGACGATTGAGGACGTGGTCCGGGCGACGGATTACGTCGTTCCATCGGTCGAAATCATCGACAGCCGCATCGCGGACTGGCGCATCAAGTTTGAAGACACCGTGGCAGACAACGGCTCTTCCGCCGGCGCCTTGCTCGGTTCGAAGAAAACGAAACTTTCGGATGTGGATATCGCAGCAATTGAGATGACGGTTTACAAAAACGACGAAGCGGTGGATGCGGCATCGAGCAGCGCCGTCCTCGGCAATCCGTTGAACGCCGTTGTCTGGCTCGCCAATGAAGTGGGCCGCTACGACATCCAAATCGAACCCGGCATGTTTGTCTTGTCCGGCGCCTTGTCGAAAGCCCTGCCGTTTGCAGCAGGCGACCGTTTCAAAGCCGACTTCGGCGTTTTGGGCGAAGTCAGTATTTCATTCCAGCCGGCAGAGGTGACAAAATGAATAAACTAAAAGTGGGAATTATCGGTTCAGGCAATATCGGAACGGATTTGATGTACAAAATCGAACGCTGCGATTCGCTCGAAATGAGCGTCATGGTCGGCATCGATGCCGATTCAGAAGGATTGAAGCGCGCGAAGGACGCGGGCTACACCGTCATTTCAAACGGCATCGACGGCTTGATGGAGCAATTGGACGCGGTCGACATCGTCTTTGACGCCACCAGCGCCTATGCCCATAAAGCGCATAGCGATCTGTTGACCGCGGCCGGCAAACGAGTCATCGACCTGACGCCGGCGGCGATCGGCCCGTTTACCGTACCCCCCGTTAACTTGACAGCGAATTTCGATTCGCCGAACGTCAATATGGTGACGTGCGGCGGCCAGGCGACCATTCCGATCGTCCACGCCATCAGCCGCGTCGCGCCGGTCGAGTATGCGGAAATCGTGGCGACGGTATCCAGCAAAAGCGCCGGCCCCGGAACGCGCGCCAATATCGACGAGTTCACCCATACGACGGCGCGCGCCATTGAAAGGGTCGGCGGCGCCGAAAAAGGCAAGGCGATCATCATCCTGAATCCGGCAGAGCCGCCCGTCATTATGCGCGACACGGTCAATGCGTTGATCAAAACACCAGACTATGACGAAGCGGAAATCGTGGACTCCATCAACCGGATGGTGGCCGAAGTGCAGGAATACGTTCCGGGGTACCGCTTGCGGGGCACGCCGCAGTTTGACGGCCAGCGCGTCTCGGTGTTTTTGGAAGTCGAAGGCGCGGGCGACTTTTTCCCTGCCTATTCCGGCAACCTGGATATCATGACCGCTGCGGCGGCGCGGGTCGCCAACGAAATGGCGAAAGAATTACTGACGGCAAACGCGTGAGGAGATGGACTGATGGAGAAAAAATCATTTGAGATATTGGATGTCACCTTGCGTGACGGCAGCCATGCGATGTCGCATGCCTTTACCCCCGAACAGGTGCGGGATACGGCGCGGGCCCTTGATGCGGCGGGTGTCCGCTATTTCGAAGTTTCGCACGGCGACGGGCTCGGCGGCTCGTCTTTGCAATATGGCTTGTCTAAACACGACGAACTTGAACTCATTGAAATCGCTGCGGATGCATGTACACAGGCGGAAGTGTCCGTCCTGCTGATTCCGGGCATCGGCGTCAAAGGCGATTTGCAGAACGCCGTGAAAGCCGGCGCGAAAATGGTGCGCGTCGCGACACACGTCACGGAAGCGGACGTAGCCGCGCAGCATATCGCACTCGGCCGTGAACTGGGCTTGAAGACGGTCGGATTTCTGATGATGAGCCATATGGCGCCGACTGCGAAAATTGTCGAACAGGCGAAGCTGTTTGAAAGCTACGGCGCAGAAGTCGTCTACGTCACGGATTCGGCCGGCTATATGCTGCCGCAAGATGTCACCGAACGCATTTCCGCGCTAAAGCAGTCGATCGGCTGCGACATCGGCTTCCACGGCCACAACAATTTATCGATGGCGATGGCGAACACCGTCGCGGCGGTCGAAGCGGGCGCCACGTTTATCGACGGCAGCCTGCGCGCACTCGGTGCGGGCAGCGGCAATACACAGACGGAAGTGATGGTGGCGGTCCTCGAGCGCCTCGGCTACGAAACGGGCATTGACCTCTACAAAATCATGGACGCCGCCAACGATGTGGTGACGCCTTATATGCCAAGGCCACAGGAAATCACCGGGTCAAGCCTCGTCATGGGTTATTCCGGCGTGTATTCCAGCTTCCTCTTGCATACGCAAGTCGCGGCGAAGCGCTTCGGCGTTGATGAACGCGACATCCTAGTGGAACTCGGCCGTATGAAGGCGGTCGGCGGCCAGGAAGACCTGATCTATGACGTGGCGCAGGGCATCGCAGCCCGAAACTAACACCTAACAGGAGGGTTTTTTATGCAGACGATCCATTTAACAAGTCAAAATATGGCGCAGTGGCACAAGGGGTTTCCGGAGCAGGCGGTGGCTATAGGGTTTTTTGACGGTTTGCATAAAGGCCACCTGTCGGTTATACAGGAAGCCAAGCGCTTAGCGGACGAAGCTGGCATCGCATCCGCAGTCATGAGCTTTTTCCCGCATCCGAAAACGGTGCTCGGCAAAGGGGCGGAATCGTTCCCGTATTTGATGCCGCTTGAAGAAAAGCAGGCCGCGCTTGAAGCGCTCGGCATCGACACTTTGTTTCTGGTCCATTTTGACCGGGACATCGCCGGCATTCCCCCTG